>DAOLIO010000050.1:0-15977 GCA_035328505.1 Azonexus sp. | reverse complement strand
CAGCTACAAGAGCTTCAACGAATTCTTCACGCGGCCGCTCAAGGATGGCGCCCGGCCGCAAGCCGATGCCGACTTCATCAGCCCGGTCGATGGCGCCATCAGCCAGTTCGGCGCCATCGACCGCGACCAGATTTTCCAGGCCAAGGGCCACAGCTACTCGACGACCGCGCTGGTTGGCGGCGACCGCAAGCTGGCCGAGCAATTCGAGAACGGCAGCTTCGCCACGCTCTACCTCAGCCCGCGCGACTACCACCGCATCCATATGCCCTGCGATGGCCAGCTGACGCGCATGATCTACGTCCCCGGCGAGTTGTTCTCGGTCAATCCGACCACGGCACGTGGCGTGCCCGGGCTGTTTGCGCGTAACGAGCGTGTCGTCTGCGTTTTTGAATCGGCCTTCGGGCCCTTCGTGCTGACTCTGGTCGGCGCCACCATCGTCGGCAGCATGGCCACCGTCTGGCACGGCATGATCAATCCGCCACGCCCGGGCGTGGTTCGCGAATGGCGCTATGACGGCGACACCACGGTCAACCTGAAAAAAGGCCAGGAAATGGGCAGATTCCTGCTCGGCTCCACGGTCGTCATGCTCTTCCCGAAGAACACCCTCGCCTTCAACCCGGACTGGGCACCGACCGGCGCCATCCGCATGGGCGAGATGATGGGCACCCAGCCCTGAGCGGCTGACCGTCTGCCGAGGCCCGTTCAATTCGGGCGTCCGTGCCATACCGGTACAAAATTTCGGCCAGCCCTGTCGATTCAACCGCCCGTCGTCCGTCGTTCGCTAAGGCGCCACGCAATTCCGCATGGCGCCCCGCCAACGGAGTGCATGATGCGATTCCTGATCATCGTCAAGGCCAGCCCAGAATCGGAAGCAGGTGAGCTACCGCCCGCATATTTCAACACCCAAATGGCCGAATTTCACGACGAACTGGCCCGGGCTGGCGCCCTGCTCGACACCGCCCGGCTAACCCCTAGTTCCGCTGGCTGGCGCATTCGTCATGACGGCGAGCAACGCAAGGTGATCGCTGGTCCCTTTGCCGATTCCCACGAACTGATCGCGGCCTACACGCTGATTCAGGCACGCAGCCGCGACGAGGCGCTGGAATGGACAAAACGCTTCCCAAGCCCACGCGGCGACGGGCGGCCCGTTGAAATCGAGGTCAGACCCTTGCCGGGTCTCGACGACCCTCCGGCTCCGACCGCCAATGATCTCTTTGGCCAATTGAAAATGGGCGACTGAGCTTCGAACAAAATCGACCAATACGGGTCAATCTGACATCCATCGGCACTTCAGGCACACTCGTTCCCAACGCCAACAAACCATCCGGAGGAGACGACATGATCAAGGCAATTTTCTCAGGGCTGGCCGTGCTTGTGCTCGCGCTGCTGATTTACGCGGCGACCAAACCGGACAGCTTCCGGGTTGAGCGCACCACCCATATCGAGGCCTCGCCTGAGAGGATTTTCCCCCTCATCGCCGATTTTCATCAGTGGGCAAAATGGTCGCCCTGGGAAAAGGCCGACCCCGCCCTGAAGCGAACCTTCAGCGGTAGCGAAAGCGGCATGGGTGCGATCTATCGCTGGGACGGCAACAAGAATGTCGGGCAGGGACAGATGGAAATCATCGAGTCAACCCCACCCGGCAAACTGCGCATCAAGATCGATTTCATCACCCCCTTCGAAGGCCACAACACTGTGGAATTCACCCTTGTACCGGAGGGCAACGGCACGCGTGTCAGCCATGCCATGTTCGGCCCCAGCCCATACATCTCGAAACTGATGGGCATTTTCTTCAGCATGGACAAAATGATCGGCGAGAAATTCGAGGAAGGGCTGAGCAGCCTGAAATCACTCGCCGAAGCCGGTTAAAACAAGCCGGCTTGATCGGGACGTCATAGGCCATGGACAAAATTTTCACTGATCTGTCGATTTCACACACAGCGCTGCGTCGTACACGTTGAGGCAGCTGATTTCAGCCCCCGATATTGGAAGGAAAATTCATGAGCACCCTGCACCCCATCCCCCCAGGCTTCAGTTCGATCACGCCGCATCTGGTTTGCCGTGGCGCAGCAGACGCCATTGCCTTCTACACGCAAGCCTTTGGCGCCATCGAACTGGCCCGGCTGCCGGGTCCGGACGGACGCCTGGCGCATGCCATGATCCGCATCGGCGATGCCCCGGTGATGCTGGTTGATGAATATGCCGAACAAGGCATGCTCAGCCCGCTGGCTTTAACCGGCTCGCCGGTCACCCTCCATCTCTATGTCACCGATGTCGACGCCGCCGTTCGCCGTGCCGTCGCGGCCGGTGCCCGCATCACGATGCCTGTCGCCGATATGTTCTGGGGGGACCGCTATGGCCGGCTGGAAGATCCATTTGGTCACCAGTGGTCGGTCGCGACGCACGTGCGCGACCTTTCTTCGGGCGAAATTGCGGCCGGCATGCAGACTGGCTGCGCCGGCAACTAAGGAAAATCATGGTTTACATTCTGTTGATCGTTGAAAAGCGCGGCTACCGTGCAGGCAATGACCCGGCTGTAGCGCGCGATCTTTATGACCAGATGGTCGCGTTTGGGCAGGCATTGGCCGAACAGGGAAAATTGCTGGCCAGCGAATCCCTGCGCACTGACGACCACGCCATCCGCATCAGCGTCAATGAAAGCAAGCAGCAACTGCGCGACGGACCCTTCGCCGAAGCCAAGGAGATGGTTGGCGGATTTTATCTGATTGATGTCGCCAGCCGCGACGAAGCCGTGGCCATCGCCAGCCGTTGCCCGGCGGTCAACTGGGCAACGGTTGAAGTACGCGAATGCGCCCCCTGCCACATCTTGTAAGGAGATCATGATGCCTGCGGAATCCCTGATCAAGGCCGCCCTTCATGAATGGGGTGACGCCTTCTGCAACAAGCAGATCGATCGCATGATGGCGCTCTACGCACCCGATGCCGTGATCTTCGACGCCATTCCGCCCTTCAGCAGCGGTGTCGATGCCATGCGCACCAAGGTAGCGGATTGCATCCAGTATTTCCCTGATGGTTTTGCCGTTGAAAAACGCGATCTGACCATCAGCATTGACAGCAGCATTGACAGCAGCATGGCCAGCACCCATTTCATCTGGCACTTCACCGGGCTGCCGGCGGGCCACCCGGCTGGCCGCCACTGGCTGCGCAGTTCGATCGTCTGGCGGCGTCAGACCGATGGTCGTTGGCTGATCACCCATGACCATTGCTCGGCACCGTTCGACCCCTACACGGAAAAAGTCGTGCTAACCCCTGATGCGTCGGCTGCGCCTGGCGATGCATCCGGCGCCTGCGGCGACCGCAACCCGGTTGGCTGGTTTGAGATTTACGTGCAGGACATGGATAGAGCCAAGGCCTTTTACAGCGCCGTCTTCGGCTACGCCTTCACCCGTCTGGAAAGCCCGATCGACCTGTGGGCCTTCCCGATGCAGCCGGGCGGCGGCGCCCCCGGTGCGCTGGCCAGGATCGATGGTTGTGGCCCTTCCGGCAACAACGTGATCATTTACTTCAGTTGTCACGACTGCGCCGTCGAAGCCGACAAGGCCGCGGCCGCCGGCGGGCAGATTCACAAGCGCCGGTTTTCGATCGGCCAGTACGGTTACATCGCCTTGATCACCGATACCGAAGGCAACATGATCGGCTTGCATTCGATGCGGTAAGCCGGGTTACCCGGAAACGTTTTGGAGCACACATGAAAATCACCGTCGAAACAAAAGTCCGCGCCCCAAGCGAACAGGTATGGCAGGCCTACACCACGCCCGAAGACATCGTTCAGTGGAACGCGGCTTCCGAGGACTGGCACACGACCAAAGCCAGTGTTGATCTTCGCGTTGGCGGCGAGTTTTCGTCCAGGATGGAGGCCAAGGATGGCAGCGTCGGATTTGACTTTGCCGGTACCTACACGAAGGTCATTCCGCGGGAACTGCTGGAATACGCCTTTGGGGACCGGGCCGCATCGATTGAATTCATCGACGTTCCGGATGGGGTCCAAGTCCGCGTCACCTTTGATGCGGAAGCGACCCATTCCATTGAACAGCAGCAAGGTGGATGGCAGGCAATTCTCGACAATTTCGCCCGCTATGTGGAAAGCAGACACTAAGTAGCGGGCCATGCGCTGCGCTCAAGCCCATCAACTGCCTGCTGCGGTCAACCGGAAAAATCGGCCAAAAATCAAACACTCAGTCTCACACGGAAGGAGACACCATGATCTACAAAGGAAGCTGTCATTGCGGCAAGGTGGCCTTCGAAGTCGAGGGCGAACTGACCAGTCTGGTGGATTGCAATTGCTCGATCTGCCAGCGCAAGGGTGCCCTGCTCTGGTTCGTGCCGCGCGCCAATCTGCGCCTGCTGACGCCGGATGAAAACCTCAAGACCTACACCTTCGGCAAGGGTCGCATCAAGCACCGTTTCTGCCCGGAATGCGGCATACATCCGCTCGGCGAAGGGGCCATGCCGGACGGCACGCCGATGGCTGCGATCAACGTCCGCTGCCTGGAAGGCGTCGATTTCTCCGGACTGCCGATCCATCACTACGACGGCCGGTCGCTCTAGGCCGCACCGCGTGCGTGACCCAGCCTCGAACGAAGCGGCCTGCCGCAGCATCGAGGCCATCTGGCATATCGAGGCGGCCAAGGTCATCGGCCGCGTGGCGCGCCTCGTGCACGACATTGGCCTGGCCGAGGAATTCGCGCAGGATGCGCTGGTCGCCGCCCTTGAACACTGGCCGCAAACCGGCGTGCCGGACAATCCTGGCGCCTGGCTGATGACCACGGCCAAGCGTCGGGCGCTGGATCATCTGCGCCACACGCAACTCGCCGCCAGCCGGGCGGTTGATCTGGGTTACGAACTGGATTTCCGCCATGCGGTGCTCAGCGATGACCTCCGCGAACAAGTGGACGCCCACCTCGATGACGATATCGGCGATGACCTGCTGCGCCTCATCTTCACCGCCTGCCACCCGGTACTCTCGCCGGAATCCCGTTGTGCGCTGACTTTGCGGGTCATGGGCGGCCTGACGACCGATGCAATCGCCCGTGCCTATCTCAAGCCGGAACCAACCATCGCCCAGCGCATTGTCCGCGCCAAACGCACACTGGCTGCTGCCCGCGTGCCCTTCGAAGTACCGCGCGGGGCGGCACTGATCCAGCGCCTGGCCTCGGTGCTCGAAGTCATTTACCTGATTTTCAACGAAGGTTATGCCGCTACCGGCGGCGCCGACTGGATGCGCCCGGCGCTAAGCGATGAGGCGGTCCGCCTGGGCCGCGTCCTGGCCGGCTTGCTGCCGGAGGAAAGTGAAGTGCTCGGGCTGGTCGCCCTGATGGAAATTCAGGCCTCGCGCTTTCCCGCCCGCGTTTCGCCCTGCGGAGAGCCTATCCTGCTGCTGGATCAGGACCGGACGCGCTGGGACCGGCTGCTCATCCGGCGCGGACTCGATGCCTTGCACAAAGCGGAAGCCTTACCCGGCCCGCTCGGCCCCTATGCCCTGCAGGCCGCCATTGCGGCTTGCCATGCCCGGGCACTGAGTATCGAGCAAACCGACTGGACCCGTATCGCCGCCCTGTACGATGCCTTGGCGCAGATGGCGCCGTCACCGGTGATCAGTCTCAATCGCGCGGTCGCGGTCAGTATGGCGTTCGGCCCGGCAGCCGGCCTCGAGATTGTCGACGGCCTGCTCAACGAGCCCGGGCTGCGCCACTATCATCTGCTGCCCAGCGTGCGCGGCGATTTGCTGGTCCGCCTGGACCGGCACGCCGAAGCCCGGACCGAGTTCGAACGGGCTGCCAGCCTGACGAAAAACGCCCGCGAGCGCACCCTCCTGCTCGCCCGGGCCGGCCACTGCCATGATACTGACGGTGCCAAGCCGGATCAGCCGGGAGTTAACGCCCCATGGAGATGACCTCCACGGTCAACCGGAAAAAATCACAAAAAATGAAAAACGCCTGCCGGCAATTTGCCGGCCGTGACCTGCATCAATGATCCATCCGTCCGGCCAGGATCGCCTCGTGGCCGCCGACATGCTTATTGAAACGCCCCCGGTGCCAGCGCACTGTTCGGACGCATCTTGCGGGTGCCCACCGGAAAACGGAATTCCGCATCCGGCAGCAAGTCCACTCCCCGCGCCTGCCCCGGCGGGCGGATTGCGCCGCGCAGTGGCGATTGGCTGGTCAACCGCAGCGGTATCCCCCCCATGTCGATCAGATCACCCCGTGCGACCAGACGGTTGCCATCGAAACGCCCTTGCGCGGGTTTGTTCAGATCGCCTGCACCAACCATCAGGTTATTGAGCAGCCAGACCTCGACATCCGCCCCGATCTTGTCGGTAAAGACGTTAAGGAACTTCCCGGCGTAGTTGTCATTGATCAGGGTGTTGTGCGCCATGTAGAGTGCGTTGTCCGGCCAGTGTCGGCCCTCGGCACCGTAGGCAACGATCGTCGGGTTGTCGGTGCCGGCGCTTTGGCCGATGGCGTTACCAATGACATAGGCGAGCCCCCCATTCGGGAACTCCAGTTCATAAGAAGCCTTGCCGCCCGCCCCATCGACCAGCAGGTTGTAAAGAATGTGATTTTCGCGGGCCCGAGACTTGACCAGGTGCCCGAGATAGCCGTTGGAGAAGCGGCTGCCACGCAATACAAACTTGCCGATTCGGCCAACGTAGAGCAGGTGATGCAGATCGCCCTGGTGATGCGGTGCATCGCCAAACTCGCTATCGATTACCTCCAGAGTCAGATCAGCGGAATTCGCGGTCAGAATCCCCATTTCGTTATCGAAGAAGGCACAGGCGCGAATCGTCAGATTCCCTTTCTCAAAACGGATAGCTGCACCATTCAGGCTATCCACCCGGGCACCGCGAAATTCAATGTTCTCGATCCGTATCTTGCCACCGCGCACCACCCAGATCGCCTTGCCTTCGGCACTCTTGCCGTCGGCCAGCATGACCGGTCGCTGGCCGACGCCGCGGATCACCAGGTTATTTTGCGTCCAGATGGCCGGTTGACCACGGTAATCGCCCGGACGAATCTCGATGACCTCGCCATCGTGGGCAAGCTTGGCTGCCTCGGTGATCGTCGAAATTTTTTCGCCGTGACCGACAATCATCGTCGCCTTCGCCGCAGCCTCGGCGAACTGTGCGGCTTCCGGCATCGCCTTCAATTCGCCGCTGGGCGCGCGACGGATTTCGCCGAGATAATCCGGAGCCTGCGGTAGCTTGTCAGGCAATTGCGCCAAGACCCAGCCACCCTGCAGCGCAAGCAGCATGGCGCCCCCCCAATGACAGACGGCAAAACGGAATTTGTTTAGAGGCATGGACTTCTCCGCGCGATTCGGGAACGAGGCACCACCGAAACGTCAGCAAAATATCGTGAGCAAGTAGCGTACTGCTATCAATCAACGTCCGCCATGCATTTATCAACCCGACATCGCGTGGCACACTGCGCGTCTTAACCACGAAGCCGTCACTGACATGCAAATCTGGGTCGATGCCGACGCCTGCCCCGGCGTCATCAAGGAAATCATCTTCCGCGCTGCCGAGCGTCGGCAGATCCAGACCATCCTGGTCGCCAACCAGATGCTGCGTACGCCCCCGTCGAAATTCATCCGTGCCATTCAGGTGCCGAGCGGCTTTGATGTCGCCGACGCCCACATCGTCGATCAACTGTCGGCCGGCGATCTGGTCATTACCGCCGACATCCCGCTCGCCGCACTGGTGATAGAACGCGGCGCCCATGCCCTGAATCACCGGGGCGAGTTGTACACCACCGCCACCATCCAGGAACGCCTGACCATGCGCAATTTCATGGAAGGACTGCGCAGTGCCGGCATTGAAACCGGCGGCCCGGCAGCCTTCAGCCAGGCCGACCGGCAGGCCTTTGCCAACCAGCTGGACCGCTTTCTGGCGAAGATTCCCGTGGGCTGATGCTGTCATATGACGTACGCCCGGACTGCACCACAATCGGGCTATACTTCAGCCAATAGTAAAAAAATGTAAAGGAGGGTGGGATGCATCTCCGCTTTTTTCTCTCCTCCCCCGGAGACGTCGCCGACGAGCGCATCTTTGCGCAGCAGGTGATAGAACAGGAACTGCCCAAGGATCCACTGCTGCGTGGCGAGATCACTTGCGAGGCAATCCGCTGGGACGACCCGGCCGCGCCGGTTTCGATGCCCGCCTCGCTGACCCCGCAGGAAGCCGTCAATCGGGGACTCCCCAAGCCCTCCGAGTGCGACGTGGTGATCGTCATCCTGTGGTCCCGTCTCGGCACGCCGTTGCCGCCGAGCATTGTCCGCCCCGACGGCTCGCCTTACCTGTCCGGCACGGAATGGGAGTATGAAGACGCCATCAATGCGAAGCCGGCACCGCATACGCTGCTCTATCGCCGCAAAGGGGAGCCCGATTTTGGTGATGCCAACGATGAGGCAGCCTACGACCAGCGCCTCACGCAATACCGCCGCGTCGGAAAATTCTTCCAGCGTTTTCGCAACCCGGACGGATCGCTGAACGGCGGATTCTCGGAATACGATTCGCCTCAGGCTTTCCGCGACCAGTTGCGAAGCCATCTGCGTGCCTACATCCGAACCCGGTTATCTGCTCTTAAAGGCAGCGAAACACCCAATCGCAGCAAGGTGCCGCCCCCCTACAACCGGATCGCAAAGGCGCTGGCCAGTCGTACGGTGGTGCCGATCATCGGACGTGGCATCAGCAGCTCCGGCCGCCCTGCCGATACACCCTGGAATGCAGCGGCGCCGAAGTTCCTGCCAAGCGGCATAGAGCTGTCGCAGTTCCTGGCCAATGATACGGAATTCCCGGCGGGCAGCGAACGGGACCAGTTGGCGGAAGTCGCCTCGTACTATGAAGCCTTCCACACCCGCGACGCACTGCACGAGCGCCTGCGTGAGGTTCTGGCACCCGGGTCACTCGCCAATCTGAGCGTACCGCCGCTCTATACCTTTCTGGCTCAGCTTGCCCGCACCAACCCGCTACTCATTTTTACGACCAACTACGACACACAACTGGAACAGGTCTTCCAGGCAGCCGGGCAACCGTACGACATCGTCGTCTACTCCGAGTTGAAGGATCTTGGCAACGCCGTTCTGTGGTGGCCACACGGCGCCAGCAAGCCTGAGACGCCGGCGCCGAACGAGCTTTATATTGATCTCGACACGACGACCGTGATCTTCAAGATGCATGGATCAATTCACCAGGAAGCAGAGTGGGACAGCTTTGTCATCACTGAGTCGGATTACGTCGAACTGCTATCACGGATCGCCAGCAAATCCGCCATTCCCGCCCTGTTCGCAACCCATTGCCGCGACCGCAGCCTGCTATTTTTTGGCTACAGCTTGCGCGAATGGAACTCCCGAACCATCCTGCAAAGCCTCAATCGCTTTTTTGCCAAACGGCTGGCCAGTGCCAGCGACGAAGAGATTCAGTCCTGGGCCATTGACGAGAGTTTTTCAGAACTTGAACTGAAATTCTGGCAGAAACGCGGGGTCTATCCCTACGAAATCAGTATCGATCGCTTCATCGAGCAATTGCGCGAGAGGCTGACGCCATGACCGTCCACACCGAGCGCGAAGTCTGCCCCTATGTCGGCCTGCAGCCATTCGAGGCCGATGATCGGGACTATTTTTTCGGCAGGGAACGCGACCAGCGCATCATCATTTCCAACCTGCTCTCATCGCCGTTGACGATTCTGTATGGTTCAAGCGGTGTTGGCAAAAGCTCGGTGCTGCTCGCCGGCGTTATTCCCCAACTGCGCAAGGAGCGCCCGAAGACACCGGTTGTCGTCTTTCGCGACTGGGGCGACCCGAACTTTCAACAGGCCCTGGTCCGCGCCTGCATCAACGCCGTCTGGTCCGGCGACACTGACCAGCCCAAACCGGCCGAAACCCTGCCCTTCGATGAAATCATCCGGGCGTGCGCCGAGGCTGCGCATGAAACCGTATTGATCATCCTCGATCAGTTCGAGGAATACTTTCTCTACCACGCCAAATCGACCGACCCCACCTCCTTCGAGGCACAGTTCGCCCGCGCCGTGAATCGCGAAAACGTCAATGTCGGTTTCCTGATCGCCATGCGCGATGACAGCCTTTCCAAGCTTGACCGCTTTCAGGAACGCATCCACAACCTGTTGAGCAACCGCATCCGTCTCAACCATCTTGATGCAACGGGCGCCACCCAGGCCATCGTTCAGCCGTTGAAGGTCTGGAACGCCCGACAGCCGGATGGCCAGCCCGCGATGGAAATCGAGCCGGCGCTGGTTGAAGCCCTGCTCGATCAGGTGCAAACCGGCAAGGTGCAGGTGGCCCGCCACGGCGGTGCCGGCACCGGTCAGACCGAAGAAATCCGCATCGAGGCACCCTTTCTGCAACTGGTCATGGTGCGCCTGTGGGAAGAAGAACGGCGCTCCGGCTCCAACGCGCTGCAGCGGGCAACGCTGGATCGCCTGAAAGGCGCCAACGAAATTGTGCACAACCATCTCGACGAGACGATGTCCCGGCTTGACCCCCGCAGCCAGGCTGTCTGTGCCCGCTTCTTCGATCGTCTGGTCACGCCGAGCGGGGCCAAGATCGCCTGCAGTACCAGCGACCTGACGTGCTGGGCGGGCGATCTCGATGCCCATGTGCCTGCCGTGCTGGCAGAACTGACCAAATCCGGCAACCGCATCCTGCGACCGGTCACCTCCCCGGACGACCCGGAAACCAAGCGCTTCGAGATTTTCCACGACGTACTGGCGCCAGCCATCCTCGACTGGCGTCGCCGATTCGTGGCCAACGAAACGCGCGCCGAGGAAATCCAGCAGGCGCGCAAGGAAGCGGCAACCCGCTCACTGCATCAATGGCTGGCGGCCATGGGCACGATGACCTGTATCGCCATCGCCGGCTGGCTGTATGCGTCGTGGGAAGGTCGGCTGTCGGAAGCCAACCAGAAGGCGGCCGAGTCGATATCCGTTTTGCCGAGCGATGCCAGCCGGGCGCTGGATCTGGCCCTTGAATCGGTCGAGCATCGCGTGCCGCTCAAACTCTCCCCTGTGCTCGCTGCCCGCTTCGGGCTATCGCCCAGCCCGGCTGCGGAAGACGCGCTGCGACAGGCAATTCAGGGCCAGACCACGCGGCTGGAGTGGACGCTCAAGGCAGGTGAACGCATCGTTTCCGACCTGGCTTTCAGTCCGGACGGGAAATTGCTGGCCGTGGCTGACCGCGAGCACAAAATTACGATATGGCCGCTGGACGGTACCCGCCCAAATCAGCCGCAGGCAACGCTGAACCACGAGGAGTGGGTGCGGCGAGTCATCTTCCTGCCTGACAGTCGAACGCTGGTCAGCGTAGCGGGCGACAACGCCTACCTGTGGTCACTCGACAAGCCGGAGAAGCCGCTTCGCACATTTCCGCAGGGCAGCAAGATATTCAGCGCGCTGGATATCAGTCGGGACGGACGACTGCTGGCCACTGCCGGCAAAGGTGACGACAGCGGCGAGGGACGCGTCATCAAGATCTGGAGCATCGATGGCAATGAGCCCATTGCCCGGCCAAAGGCCACTTATAACACCAACGGCGCCTGGCTGATGAGCATCGGGTTCAGTCCGGACGGTTGCTGTATCGCCACCAGCGCAGTGCTCACGCGCAGCGTCGGAAAAGCCCACATGGCCACGATCCGTTCCGTGGCGGGTGGCGAACCGCTGGAACTGCCGCTGGAGGAGGCGACCGATGCGATCAAATTCACGCCCGATGGAAAATCGCTGATCACGGGCAGCCGCGACAGCTGGGTACGGGTCTGGCAACCGGTTGGCGAAACCCTGCCCGAAATGCTCGGCAGACTCGCGGCGGGCGGTGGAAAGCCGATCATCGCCTCCTGGAGCACCCGTATCCTTGCCGGTCATGGCGACCGGGTGCGTGGCATCGACGCCAGCCAGGATGGCACGCGGCTGGCCAGCGGCAGCGGCGATTTCACCGCCAAGGTATGGGATGCCGAAACCGGTGAAAACATCCTGACCCTTTCCGGTCACAGCAACTATGTCGAAGCGGCCCGCTTTCATCCGGACGGTCATCACGTCGCCACCGCCTCGCGCGACGGCACCGTCAAATACTGGAACATCGACGGCCACGCCAACAGCATCAACAGCCTCGCCTTCAATCCGCAGGGAACGCTACTCGTGACCGCAAGCGCCGACCGGACCGCCCGCGTCTGGGATGTCTCCTCCGACACGCCGCGCCAGCGTTACCTGCTGACCGGCCATGGCGACCAAGTCTATCGCGCCGCTTTCGACAGTACCGGAAAATTGCTGGCGACGGCCGGCCTGGACAAGCAACTCATTCTCTGGGATGTCGACACCGGTCAGGAAATACGGCGCATCCAGAAACACGTCGACCAGTTGCGTGATGTTGCCTTCAGTCCAGGCGGACGGCGGATGGCGAGTGGTGGTGCGGACGGCAAGGCGTGGCTGTACGAACTGCCGGCCACCGATCTGGCCACTGCCGACATTCCCGCCATCATGGTGTCGCATAGCGATGGCGGCGAACAAATTTCAGCCCTCGCCTTTCATCCCACCCGCGAACAATGGGCCACCAGCGGCTACGACGGCAAGCTGCGCTTGTGGGACTTTACCGGCCAATCGCTCGGCATCATTGCCATGCCGGAAAAATTGCGGAGCCGGGGCATACGTCTGGCGGATATCGCCTTCAGCCCGGACGGACGGCGGGTGGCTACCGTGGTGGGCCACCATGTCATGCTTTGGCCGATCGACGCCTTCACCCAGCCGCAGGAACCCGTAGTCGCGACCATCGCGGAAGGCAGCCGGGCCTTCTGCTCGGCGCTCAAATTCACGGCTGACAGCGAGCAGCTGGCCGTCGCCTGCAGTGATGGGGGCGTACGTCTGCTCGACAGCGACAACTTGGCGGTGGAAAAGACCATTACCGTGCACAACAACGCGGTCAATGATATTGATTTCACTCGGGATGGCAGACGACTGGCCACTGCCTGCCGGGACAAAACCTTCCATGTGTCGCCGCTGGGTCTGAGCGATCTTTACGAGGCTGCCCTGCTACTTCGGGCAAATCACCGGCAGGAACCCGCCCACGTTAACGACCAATGATCTGCCTGTAAATAAAGATGGCTCGTAGCAGTCTGCCAAGCATCAGGCAGCGGGCCAACGCGTGGCAGTCACGCGAAAACGGAGAAGGATATCCAACGCCAATCCGTCGGCCACGGCATAACGCACGTCATTCCCATCGGGCTCCGAGGCAAGATGTCTCGTGGGATACATTTTTATCCATTTCACAAATCCCGCCTGCGCCGTATGCTCCATCACACTCAAACCAAACCGGAGACAGCATCATGACCAAGCCCACCACCTTGCGTAATATCGTCGGACTACCCGATACGCCCCCGGCCCTGGCCGATTCCGCCCTAGTCCTGATCGACTGCCAGAACACCTACCGCGAAGGCATCATGGCACTCAGCGGCGTTGAAGCTGCGCTCGACGAAGCAGCACGCCTGCTTGCTGCAGCCCGAAAGCTCGGCATCCCGGTATTTCATATCCAACATGACGCCGGCCCTGGCAGCCCTTACGATATCAGCCAGCCGATTGGCGCCATCGCCGACAAGGTCGCGCCAGCCCCCGGCGAGCCGGTCATCGTCAAGAATTACCCGAACTCCTTTGTCGGCACTGACCTGGAAGCACAACTGAAGGCCGCCGGCCGCAACAATGTGATTTTCGCGGGCTTCATGACCCACATGTGCGTCAATTCAACAACCCGCGGTGCGTTCAACCTTGGCTTTACGCCAACCGTCGTGGCTGCCGCAACCGCCACCCGCGATCTGCCGGGCTTTGATGGCCAGGTCGTGCCGGCAGCCGCCTTGCAGTACGCCAGCCTCGCCGCCCTCTCGGACCTCTTTGCCGTCGTTACCCCGAATACGGCCAGCCTGGGCTAAATTCCGCAACGCTCCCGGTGATTCGGGAGCATTGCCACGCATCCACGGTCAACCGGAAAAAACGGCCGAAATCCAAAATTTTCACCAGGCCCATTGTCGCCATTCTGCTCAGCAACAGGGCGACCGGTCGAGCGCATTTCACCCTCCCCGAATAGCGGCGCCCGCGCCTTGAATGCTGACCAGCAATTGCTAGACTGACAGTGTGACATTTCAATTTCTAGTCCCTGTAGTTTCATTGCCTTGATGCGCAGCGCGCGAACTGTGGCGAACTGCTCACCTGGCATCATTTACTCGGAGGGCATCATGGAAAAAAATGAAAGGTTTTGTACAGACCGCCTGCTGCCTGGTGACCAGATGCGCTTTCAGTCCACGGTGCGCCGTGGCGGAAGCACCCGTGCCATTATGCCAATCGGCAAACTGTGGATGAATGGCAGCACCCTGCGGGTCCGCTTCCTTGGGGGTACCGCCGCACAGCAGGCCAAGGCAAAGGAACAGGCCCTGTGGTGGACCGCCTTTGCCAACCTGCATTTCGATTTCAATGGCGCGTCAGACGCCGAAATTCGCATTGCCTTCGACCCCAACGACGGCGCCTGGTCGTACATCGGCACGGACAACCGCGGCATACCATTGAATCAGCCGACCATGAATCTGGGGTTCATGGATGGCGGCACGGCTGCCCACGAATTCGGCCATGCCATCGGACTGGCGCATGAGCATCAGAACCCGGCAGGCGGCATCGAGTGGAATGAAGCGGCCGTCATCAAGAGCCTCTCCGGCCCGCCCAACAACTGGAACGAAGCGACCATCCGCCACAACGTGCTGAACAAATACACGGTCGATCAGATCAAGGGCACCGCCTTTGATCCCGACTCGATCATGCTGTATTTCTTCCCCGGCAGTTGGGTCAAAAGCGGTGTTGGCACCCATGCCAACGACGTGTTGTCAGCCGTGGACAAGGCCTACATCGCCAGTGCAGAGGCCTATCCAAAAACGGCGCCGACGGTGGCCGAGGCGGTGGCACTCAAGGTCAATGCAGCACGACGCACGGCAGGCGAGATCGGCCAACCCGGCGAAGAAGACCTGTACAAGTTCACGGTGGTTACCGGCGGTACCCATGTCATTGACACCCAGGGACCGACAGATGTGGTGATGCGGCTGTTTGGCCCCAACAGTCAGACCAATGTGATCGCCGAAGACGACGACAGCGGCACGGGTTCCAATGCACGCATCTCGGCCAGCCTGGTACCAGGGCTCTACTATGCCCAGGTCAGGCATTACAACCGTGACGGTGGCCAGGGTGCCTATACGATTCGCGTTCGGCGAACCAAGTAGCGGATCGACGTCTGGACACCATCCATCGACCGCCGTTCCGTCTTGCGTATGTCTGTCGTGATGCAAGCCGGAACGGCAGTTCTTTATCCCCTAAATTTATCGTTCGGTGCCCGTGGCTTCGGATTGACGGGTTCCTGCGGAGAGGGATTGATCGGCGTCAGCGGATTCATGTCAAATGGAGCCAAGCCCGGTTGCAGCGCCGGCGACCTCGATTGGCGCAGGCGCTGCTCGGCGTCGTCGGCCCAACGTGAGCGCGCGCGCGCGTCAATCGGGCGTGCGCCCGCTGGCGCGCGATAGCCGGATACCGCCAGTGACTGGTTCTCGGCCAGCCTGACCGGCGACCATTTGGCCCGCGCGCCGGGCGCGCACAGCACATGCCCCTCCCGTACAAAGACGCTGACATTGCCGGGCGCATTGCTGCCGGACGGCAGTTCGCGGCGGACACCATACTCGGTGCCCTCAACCGAAGCGGATAATTCGTCGGTCACCACTTGCCCACCGCCCCGCGTCGCGATGCTCTTGATCCGTGCAAATATCTCGCCAAAAAACAGGCTGATCGAGCCGAGACGGACGCGTGTCGCACGGTTGAGAACGACCACGCTGCCATCTTCATAATCAATGACCGCCTGACCGTCGGCCGTTTCGATACTGTCGCCGGTGACGACCTCCATCCCGGGTTCGTAATAGATCACACCGTGGCCAT
>DAOLIO010000049.1:1765-16169 GCA_035328505.1 Azonexus sp. | reverse complement strand
CCGGAAAGGCCGCCATGCCCAACAAGCTCGTCATCCTCGACCGCGACGGCGTCATCAACGTCGACTCGGCCCAGTTCATCAAGAACCCGGCCGAATGGAAGCCGATTCCCGGCAGCCTGGAAGCCATCGCCCGCCTCACCCAGTGTGGCTACAAGGTGGTCGTCGCGACCAATCAGTCGGGCGTTGGGCGTGGACTGTTTGACATGGAAATGCTGAACCACATCCACACCAAGATGCACAAGGCCGTGGTCGCACTGGGTGGGCGGATTGACGCCATCTTTTATTGTCCGCACCCCGCCGACTCGAAATGCGACTGCCGAAAGCCCAAGCCCGGCATGTTCAAGCGCATTTCAGAAACATTGAATGTCGACCTCAAGGGCGTACCGGCGATTGGTGATTCGCTACGCGACCTGCAGGCGTGCGCAGCCTACGACTGTCAGCCAATGCTGGTCATGACCGGCAAAGGCGAAAAAACCAAGGCGGACGGAAACCTGCCGGAGGACACCCTGGAATTCAAGGATCTGTCTGCAGCGGTCGATGCCATCCTCAAGGAAACGACACCATGAAAGCCGTGCGCTCCACGCTGTTCATGGCCTATGCCATCGTCTGGTCGATGCTGACGGCGCCGCTCGTGGTCATCGCTGCGCTGGCCCTGCGCGGCCTGTGGGGCTACCGCTTCGGCAAACTTTGGCGGCTGGGCATCCAGTTTGGCGTCGAGAACATCCTCGGCATCCGCCCCAAGGTCATTGGGCTTGAAAACATGCCCAAGGAGCCTTGTGTCATTCTCGCCAAGCACCAGTCCGCGTGGGAGACGATGACGCTGCAGGACACCGTGCCCAGCGGGGCCTACTGTGTTTTCGTGCTGAAAAAGGAATTGCTGAAGGTGCCCCTGGTTGGTTGGGGGCTGGCCGCGATGAAAATGATTTCCATCGACCGCGCGGCCGGCAAGGATGCGCTGGATCAGGTCGTCATCCAGGGCCGCGAACGTCTCAAGCAAGGCTTCTACGTCATTCTCTTCCCGGAAGGCACGCGGGTGGCGCCGGGCCAGAAAAAACGCTTCAAGCCGGGTGGCGCCTATCTCGCCACCCATGTTGGCTGCAAGGTCGTGCCGGTTGCCCACAATGCCGGCGAGCTGTGGCCCCGTCAGGCCTTCCTGAAGACGCCGGGCACCGTCACCATCAGCATCGGCCCTGCCTTCGACGCGACCGGCATGACCGAGGCTGACGTGAATCAGCGGGCTGAAGCATGGATCGAAGACGAGATGCATCGCATCTCGCCGCACCGCTATTCGGATGCCTCGCACAACGCCACCTGAGTCCCCGCGCAGCATTGTCATCGCCGGACAGGCCATCGCCTACCAGTTGCGGCGAAGCCAGCGGCGCACCATTGGCCTTGCCATCGATCACCGCGGGCTGCGCGTGGGAGCCCCGACGCGTGCCCGAATCGGCGATATTGAGAACCTGATTCACGAGCACGGTCAATGGGTGCTGGACAAGCTTGCCGCCTGGCGCGACCGCCCGCTGCCCGGCAAGCTGGACATCACGGATGGCACGCTGATCCCTGTCCTGGGCGAGCCGTTGCACATCGTCATCACCGGCCTTGGTCGGGCGCACTGGCAGTTCGGACCCGGCACGATTTACCTGCGCGCGGATGCAAAACACCATGCCAGTCGGTTGCTCGAACGCGCATTGCGCGAAAAAGCGCGCGAACTGTTTGCCGAGCGGCTGGCCATCTACGCGCCGCAGCTCGGCGTTGCCATGCCAGCCCTTCGCCTGTCCTCTGCCCGAACCCGCTGGGGCAGTTGCAATCATCGCGGCGACATTTCCCTTAATTGGCGGCTGATCATGATGCCGCTGCCGATCATCGATTATGTCGTCGCCCATGAACTATCCCATATCCGGGAAATGAACCACAGCCCTCGGTTCTGGGCCGTCGTGGAAACGCTCTGCCCGGACTGGCGCCAGCGCCGCCTTGAACTTCGCCAGGTCGCCCGCGGACTCCCCTTGTTCTGAATCCTGTCGCCGAGCTCACGCAAGCGGCCGTTATCACTTAAAATTATGCAATAAGAAAGTTGGCACCCATTTTTTTGGCACGGACGTGAATTACTTATCCATTGCCCTTCGATAGCTGTGCCAGCATTGTTTATTGCGCGCCACGCAACAAGAACAAGACCATCCCCACCCATTCCGGATATGCCATCTGCCCATGTTTGAATCTTCTTCAGCCGACATCGAGACAATCCCGGCAACCGGACTCATCGACCAACTGATCTTCCTGGCCCACTTCTTCGGAAAACGGGCTGATCGCGTTCAGCTGCTGGCCGATACGCCTATTGTCGACGACCGGATCAGCGAAGCGCAGATCCATGAGTGCGCAAGCCGTGCCGGACTTGCATTGACCCGCTCCGAGAGCGGCCTTCGGGAGTTCAAGGACGCCGAACTGCCTGTTCTGCTCACTTCGCCCGGTGGCCAAGCATTGGTCATCCTGAGCCGTGACGGGAAAAAATGGGAATGCGTGCTGGCCGGCATCGCGGGCAGCAAGAAAATGTCGCTCGGCGAAATTCGGCGCGATTTTGACGGAACGGCCTACTTTGCCCGCCCAATGGTGTTTTTTGACACGCGCAGCCTGCTTTACCACCTGCAGCGCCCACGCCGCTGGTTTTGGGACACTCTGCTCAAGAACAAATCCATTTATGGCTGGGCCTTGCTGGCCACCGTACTGGTCAATGTTTTCGCCGCTGTCATCCCGTTCTACACGATGTCGGTCTATGACCGCGTGGTCCCCAACAACGCTCTCGACAGCCTCTGGGTACTGACTTCAGCGGTTGTCGTGGTTGCCCTGTTCGACATTGTCATCAAGATGCTGCGCAGCTATTTGCTCGAATCTGCGGCGCGCAAGGCCGACATAGCGATTTCCTCCCATATTTTTGCCCACACCCTGCGGCTGCGTGCCGCCTCACGCCCGGCCTCCGGCGGCGTGCTGGCGAATATCGTCCGCGACTTCGAATCGGTGCGTGACTTTGTCACCTCGACGACGCTGACGCTGCTCGGCGACGTGCCCTTCATGCTGTTTTTCCTGGCGGTCATCGCCCTGATCGGTCACTGGCTAGTCCTCGTGCCGCTGGTTCTGATCCCGCTCACCATCGGCGTGTCAATGCTGATCCGGCGTCCGCTCTCGCGAATTCTCAGCAGCAACATGAAGGAATCGGCCCAGCGTACAGCGCACCTGTTCGAAGTCATGAACGGTATCGACACGATCAAGTCAATTGGCGCCGAAGCCTGGGCCCGCCGGCAATGGGAAATGCTGACGGTCAAGATTTCCGAAAACTCGGTGCATCTGCGCGAGTGGTCGGCCTTTGGTACACAGTTTTCGCTGCTGATGACCAGCCTGTCATCCATCCTGCTTGTCATGTTTGGCGCCATGCTGATTGTTGACAGCACGATCACGATGGGACAACTGATCGCCGTCACCATGCTGGCGGGTCGAGCCATCGCCCCGGCGACCCAGATCGCGGCGCTGATTGTCCGCTACGAACAAACCAAGCAGGCCCTCGATGCGCTCGACAAGATCATGGATTCGCCTATCGATGAACCGGCCGACAGCCTGCATCTGCCACAGCTTCAGGGGCGCATCGATTTTCGTGACGTGCATTTTTCTTACCCGAATTCGTCGCCTCTGCTCAAAGGCCTCAACCTGAGCATTCAACCCGGTGAGAAGGTCGGCTTCATAGGCCGCATCGGCTCCGGCAAGAGTACGCTGTTCCGACTCATTCTGAACCTTTATGGTCCGGATCAAGGCAACGTGCTGATTGATGGCGTCGCCGCCAACCAGATCGAACCGCAGAGCCTGCGCCGACAAATTGGCTATGTCCCTCAGGACATCACCTTGTTCCACGGCGACATCCGCGAAAACATACTGCTTGGCGGCACTCAGGTCAGTGATCAGCAGCTTCTCGAAGCCGTCCGTCTGGCCTGCCTGGACGACACGTTGACGCAGTTGGCGCAGGGTCTGGGCACCCAGGTTGGCGAAGGCGGCAGCCGATTGTCCGGTGGCCAGCGCCAGGCCGTCGCCATTGCCCGTGCCCTGGTCCAGCAGCCGCAGATGCTGTTGCTGGACGAGCCCACCAGCATGATGGACCCCGGCACCGAACAAAAGCTGATTGAAAACCTGCGCTCGATAAAGGACAGGACCATATTGCTCGTCACCCACCGTATGGCCATGCTGCCGCTGGTTGATCGGCTGATTGTCGTCGAGCAGGGCCGGGTAGTGCTCGATGGCCCCCGCAATGACGTGCTGCGCACCCTGCAGGGTGGAAACAAGACGCCAGCCACCCAACCGGAGGCATCGGCATGAAACCAACACCCACTCAGCTTGAGCCACTGTCCTCTCATCATGATTACGACCGCGGACCGCACAAGGCGGTGCAATATCTGGTGGGCGTGACGGCGCTATTTTTTGTGCTGCTCCTTGCCTGGATGAGCTTTGCAAAGCTCGACATTTCGGTCAATGCGATTGGTGCGGTCGTGCCATCCAGCCGCATCCAGCAAATTCAGAGCATGGAGGGTGGCATTCTCCAGTCGATCGCAGCCCACGAAGGGTCGCACGTCAAAAAGGGTGACCTGCTGGCTACCGTGCAGAACCTCCAATTCAACGCTGAACTGGGCGAAAGCCAGCAAACCTACTGGGGTGCGCAGGCCGCACTGGTGCGCTTGCAGGCGGAGGCGCAGAACCGGCCGCCGGTATTCCCGGCCGAGCTGGAAGCAAGCGCCCCTGAACTGGTTCGCGAACAACGTACGTTGTGGCAGTCGCGCCGCCAGGAGCGTGAAAACACGCTGGATACACTGAGCAAGCAACTCGCCCAGCGTCAGCAGGAACTGGCTGAAGCCAAGGCAAAACATCAGGCCCTGAATGATGCTATCGGCCCAGCCCGCGAGGCGCTGGCCATCGAGGAAAAATTGGCGGCGGCCGGAGCCGGGGCGCGCGCTGACCTGCTCTCGGCTCAGCAACGCTATACCGCACAAAAAGGCGAACAGGAAACCACACGCATCGCCATCGGCCGGATTCAGTCGGCCGTGCAAGAAGCTCAAGCACGCCTGGTTGAAACGAAATCCCGCTTCGCAACAGAGACCAGCAAGGAAAAAAACGAGGTCGAATTGCGTGCCGCCACGGTCAACCAGCAACTGACCAGCCGAAATGACAAGGTAGCGCGTCGCGACCTGCACGCATCCATGGACGGGACGGTCAATCGCGTGCTGTTGAACACCGTGGGTGGCGTCGTCAAAGCGGGCGAAACTATCATGGAAGTTGTGCCAGCCGAAGACAAATTGCTGATCGCCGCACGCGTCAAGCCGACGGATATTGCCTTCATCAAAATCGGACAGCCGGCAAAAATTCGTATCAGCGCCTACGATTCGTCCATTTTCGGCACCCTGGCTGGCACGGTGGTTCGGGTCGGCGCCGACGCCATTGTGGATAACGAACGCAAGGAGAGTTATTTCGAAGTCTTCCTGGAAGCCGAGCGAAACTTTCTTGGCTTGCCGGAAGAACGCCTGACCATTTCACCGGGCATGGGTGCGGATGCCAGCATCAAAACCGGCAAACGGACAATGATGGATTACATGCTCAAGCCCGTCATCAAGACGCTCGATAAGTCGCTGCGCGAACGATGAGCCGGTACGTTCCTGCGTTATTCAAAATCACGCTGCTGGGTAGCCTGCTGGCGACACTCGGCACGCCAGCGACGGCGGCTACCGAAACACTGCCGGCAGTGGTCGAGCGCGTCTTGTTACAACAACCGAGCGTGCGCTCTGCCCAGGCCTTGCTGAACGCCGCCGACGCGCAGGTGTCACAAGTCCGATCAGATTATCTGCCAACTGCCAGCCTGAGCTACCGTAGCGGCAAGTCGCGTGATGAAACCCAGGGCATCCCTTTTGATCGAACCGTGCGCCGTAGCGATGCCAGTTTGCGCTGGAACCTGTTTAATGGCGGGACTGATTTCTATCGCTTGCGATCCATCAGGCTTTCCCGCGATGCCGCCGAAACAGACCTCGACGACGTGCTGGAACGTGTTGCGGCCGAGATCACGGAAAGTTACGCCGATGTCGTACGACTACGCCAAACAATCGGCAGTCTGAACGAAACAATAACGCGCCAGGAAGGCATCGAGACGCTGGTCACGCAACGCGTCCATATGGGTCGGATTCCCCCTGCCGAGCAGGATTTGATCAACGTTCGCCTGATCCAGAGCCGCACGCTGCTCGGCCAGTTGCGTACCCAATTGGCCACCGCCGAATACCGTTACCGCCTGCTTACCGGTGCACCGCCCGAAGAATTGGTACTCCCGGCCATCACGCCTGCCGCACACGAGAGTGAGGTGGCACAATTGATCGAAAACCTGCACGAACGCAATCCGCGTCTGCGCGCCGCCTTGCAGCGTGTTTCGTCACGGCAGGCCGATATTGGTGCAGCCCGTGGCAGCTTCATGCCCAGTGTTGACCTCGAGTTGAGCAAGCGCCTGAACAACAACACCGACCCGGTACCAGTCACCGATAGCGATCACGGCGGACTTGTCCGCATCAATCTCGACATTCCGCTGGGGGGAAGAACCATTGCCCGGCACAGCGAAGCCGTTGAGCGCCATGAAGCGGCTCAAGCCGATGCGGATCAGTTGAGTAATGACCTTTCAAGAGAAATTGCCGACCTCTGCGGTCAACTGGAAGAAATCGCCAAAATCGATAATTCTCTGGAGCAGAGGGTCCTTTCCGCGCAGCGCGTGGCCGCTGCCTACGAACTGCATTTTGAAGCTGGCCGCCGCTCGCTGAATGACGTTTCGATTGCCCATGACGACCTCTTTGAAGCGCAGCGCAACCTGATCGAAACGCGGGCCAAGTCCGCTGTACTGAGAGCCCGACTACTGAGCATGACCGGTGAACTGCGCGAGGCACTGCGTACGAGATACCATCCCGCGCCTATTGCACCGGTGCTGCTGGGCAGCAAACCGGCCGTCCCGGCCAGCGCGATTGCCTTCTCAGCCGACAGTTCGGATGGCGTCATCAACGCCCCATTGACCGCTCCGAATTCAATCGCAGAAGTAGAAGCGCGCCTCAGCCAATGGGCTGCGGCATGGTCAGAGAAAGATTTCGAGCGCTATCGCGCCCATTACACCGCCGACTTCACGGGCACTGGATACGCCTCGAGTGCCATCTGGGAAAGCGAGCGCCGGCGCCGTATCAATCAGGCCAGCTCGCCCGTGATTCGCATCGAGTCACTGAAATCCGAGGCGACCGGGCAAGACCGGGCCACCAGCCGCTTTATTCAGCACTACACCGCCGGAAACTTCAGCGATACCGTCATAAAGGAAATTGACTGGATACGTCTCAACGGGCAGTGGCTCATCACTAACGAAACTGCTCGTCCGTTGCACGCCGCAAGGAAAGGTTCAATCCCTTAGCGTGGGCCCTCGTGGCGAATACGCCACGTGTCGCCTTCCTTGACCCACTCCAATCGCTTGCCACCCGCATCGCTGAAATTGCTCGATTGATACTGCTGCTCGAACACCACCGTGGCGACATTGCCGGAAAGCATGAAGAACGGGTTGAGGATTCGAACCTGAATATCGCCCTTCTTATCCAGCTTTACCCGGCGATCTGCCTCCCATGCCTCACGAGACTTCCGGGCTGGCGGCACGAAATCCTTGCTGTAGAACGACAGGTAGCGAGCGACATCCTTGGTTTGCCAAGCTTGGCGCCAAGCCTCCAGCAGGGGGCCAATCAACTTGGCGGGATCGTCCGCCACCACCTTGGCCAGAGCTGGCGCGGCAGCAGCTAAAGGCTTCACGTCTGGCGCACGAATCACCGCCGGCTTCGCCATTACGGCAGAAGGTGGCGGTGTAACCGGCGCGGATGTCGGCACTGATCCCACGACCGCTAAAGGAGCAGGTTTCGACACGGGATTCGAGGCCGCCAAGGCCAAATGTTCACGGTACTTCGCATTACCCGGCTTTAAAGCCAGTGCCTTCTCGAACGACTTGTGCGCAGACGCGCCATCGCCTCGTGCCAACTGCGCCATGCCCAGCGTATCCTGATAGCCGGCTACGGCTGAATCTGCTGCCACCGCACGCTGAGCCAGGCTGAGTGCCTCGTCAAGTTTTACTTTTCGCGTGACCAGCAGGTAGGCAAGATTGTTCATCACGAGCGCATGTTCCGGCTCGGCCTTCAAGGCCTCCCGATACGCCGCTTCCGCTTCGTCGGTACGCTTCTGGCGCTCAAGAAGCTGAGCTCGCATGGCATGTGGCAAGGCGCTTTGAGGAGAAAGCCTTGCAGCCCGCTGGTAAGCCTCTATGGCTTTGTCCACTTTACCCAGCGCCGCAAGCGCGTCGCCACGTCCAATGGCCGCACCGGCAAAGTCCGGTCGCAAGGCCAGCGCTTTATCAAAGGCATCCAGCGCCCGATCCGCGGCGCCCTGCCGCAGGGCAAGCAAACCCAACGCATGGAAGGTGAATGGATTGGATGAGTCCAGCCTTGCAGCGTCGTTCAAGGCATGAACGGCATCGTCCAGCTTGCCATCCGCTGAAAAGGCTAAGCCCAAAGCCAGATGGCCTGCTGCGAAATTCGGATTGCGACTGATGAGATCGCGCAACACATTGATCGCCTCACCCGGCTTTCCGAGTTTTTCCAAATACAGATTGGCAAGATCAAGGCGAAGCTGCGCGTGATCCGGAAACACCGAAATAGCCTTGCGATATCGTGCCGCAGCGATCTCAAGATTTCCTTGATCAACAAACAGACGCGCTTCGGCCTGGTGTATTTCCGGGCGTTTGGGTGCCGCAGAAACCGCTCTCGCCATCCACTCCCGAGCCTTTTCAGCCTTGCCTTGGGATTGGGCCACCATCGCAAGGCCCAAGAGCGCCTCCACGGCCGTCGGATTCAGGCGATTTGCCTCAAGAAATGCCTGTTCCGCTTTCGCCGGTTGCTGGGCGCGTTGCGCCTCGTACCCCTCGTTGATCTTGATCTGAACAGGATCGGGGGCCACCAAATCGCTTTTGGATGCGCCAGCAGCGTCAACCACCAGCGCCTGAGCGGCAGCGTTCCAACCGGCAAGACCGAAGACAATCAGCAAATGGCAGTAACAGCGGCGGGGAGACATTCGGCACCTCATAAAAATAGCACAGCCATTTTCATGGCAAATCAGCAAAACAAGAAGCCCGGACGCAAAGGCAAGCAATCATTAGCATTAAATGGTCGGCAGGCGAGGCCAAATAATGCCACCCATAAAAATTGGGGCCGCAGCCCCAATTTCCAATCGATCAATATGGTGACGCCAGAAAAGACGACGAACCAAAACGTCCGATTATTTGACCTGGCGACGCCGAGCCAATGCCAAGCCAGCCAAACCAAGGGCAGCCAGGACCGAGGTAGCCGGCTCGGGAACATTGTTGCCTCTGCCAGGAGTCGCCTGAACGATATCCTGATACGTATCCACCGTCCAAGCCGTCAGGACATGGGGCGTGAGCGGCGCTAATGGATCGTTCAGTTTCACCAGCAGGCTGCTGGCAAAATCGAAGGCTGCCTGATCAACGCTCCAAGCTTTGAGATTTCCTGTGGTCAGGTTAGCGTCGTCCGCTGTTTCCCACAAAGCAATCTGAAAGCCGGCCGCTTCAGTCGATGAGAAGCTCTCGGAATAGCTTTGATCAAAGAGCCGCTGCGTGGACGAACTGAACGTAGTCGACGCGGTGTAATTCGCCGGGATGAAGGCAAGAGGCTGGCCAATCTCAAAGCAAAATGCCAAGAAGCTTGAGTTACCGCTGGTTACGTTGATGTAACCCGCGGTGTCAGTTACCGTTCCGGCCAGAGTCGTCACGGAAAACACCAATTGATTGGCATCCGGCATGACATCCAGTGTATCTGCGTGTGCCGCCGAAGCTGCAAAAATGCCCGCAACCATGACGGCCGCTACGGTCGACCTGAAAAAGCTTTGTTTTTTCATATGAATCTCCTACCTAAAAAATCTCAAGACAATTGCCTGTTTCGGAACATCCCGCCTTCTCAGGCGGGAGCCCGGACTTATGCTGCTATCAGATCGTGCTGCTGTTGATCGTAAAGACTGACCATCTGATTCAACGTGGCGATAGATGAATCAACTGCCACAACGTCATTTGCCATGGTGGCAACGGGTGCAACGCTCATGCCCAGCAGCTTATCAAGCGAAGTATCGTCACCCAGCAGGGCTGAGATACTGGGCAATACCACGCCAGCAGACTCGGCATCAGCGACGGAAATATTGAAGTACACATCGGCCATATCCACCGTGCTGCCATCCGCCATCACCGCACCACTACGCTCCAGATGCAGGTTGCCTTGGGCATCAACCGCCGGCAGCTCAATGAAATCTGTCTTCAGACTCACCACACCGGCAGCAGCCAGACTGCGCAATTCACCAGCATCGCTCTGATGATTGCCGTTCAGATCCTGCCAGACCAACAAGTCGGCAAAGCCGGCATCCTTGGCATCAACCAGTCCATCGCCATTCGTATCGAAACTGGCAAGCTTGGCAAAGCCCTGGCCCTTGTTGAGGCCACCGAAAAGCTCGGTCAAATTGTCGATGCTGCCATTGTGGTTGGCATCGATCGCCAGGAAAGCATCGCCGGCTGAAATCCAACCGCTATTAATGCCCTTGCCAGTTCCCAGCAAATCAAACTGCCCGGTTGAAGCCTCACGCCCGATGGTCTGAATGCCGTCACCGTTGAGATCAAGAACAATCGGCGTAATGGCAGCATCCCAAGTCATGTCAGCCTCACCGGAAACCAGGGTGGTATAGGCTGTCGTGGCTACATCTGTCGTGCTGTAGGCGTCTGAGTCAATGGCATCGTTCGTGCCGACATCCTTTTGGCCCCAATACCAGTAGGACATATCTATGCCCTTATAGATCGTCGCGCTCTTGTCAAACACAATGCGGTAACTACCCGGATCAAGATTGGTGAAGCTGTAGTTGCCGGAGGCATTGGTGTAGGTCGTCCCGACTGTAACGCCAGTTGCATCCTGCAACTTGACCAGTACATTGGCAATTCCGGCTTCGCCTGCATCCTGGAGATTATTGTGGTTAAGATCTTCCCACACTTTGTCGCCAATGCTTGCCTTGCGATACAAACCGGCATCCCAGCTCAAATCATTCTCACCGGCGGACAATGTCGTGACGATGGTGGTACCGGTCGCATCGACATCAGAGTCGGTGGCATCGTTACCGCCCATATCCTTGCTGGAATAATAGTACCCAGTTGGCTTGACGACTTGAACCTTGAAATCACCCGGCGTCAGGTCACTGAACAGATAATTTCCGCTGGCATTGGTCGTCGTGGTGGCAACCACGGCACCGGCGCCATTCAGCAATTTGACCGTTACGCCGGCAATGCCAGCCTCGCCGGCATCCTGAACGCCATTGGCGTTCATGTCTTCCCAGACCCGGTCACCAATGCTTGCAGTGGTCGGCACCGACGAAACACAGGTTGTCGCAGACACCACCAGATTCTGTATCTTGAAGTAATCGTTAGACTGGCCCGGCGCTGCCGAGACAATCAACATGTTGCCTTCGATATTGCCGGCATTCAGATCAGCCCAGCGTGCACTGGTCAGAGTCGTGCTGTTGACTTCGGTAAAGCCCATGCTGCTCAAGACGGCATCGTTCAGTGTTACGTGACTCGTAAATGCATTGCTCGATGTGCCAATCCAGATCTTCATGTCGCTATCACCGATCACGTAGCCGAGATAGGCCTTGTCAACGGTCACCAAGGTCGAGAACTCAAACTGGACGTAATTGTCCCGGCCATAGTTGTCAAGCGTGTGGTCATTGTTTGACGAGCCACTTCCCTCACTGCTATCGGTGACGCCCAAACCGCCTGCGTAAGTGCCGAGCCAAGCCGAAGACCATGCGCCGGTACTCTTGTCACGGCTGAACGCACTGGCATTGACCGAAATGCCGTTCGCGGTATAGCTACGAATGTTGCCATCCATGCCGTCCGTCGCCGAATTTCCATTGAAGTCGAAGGTCGCCGTCACTCGAGGACCGCGAAGACCCGCATCCCACGAAAGGTCATTCTCACCTGATTCAAGGGTGGTCAGCACCGACTTGCCCGTCACGGTATCCACATCAGAATCAAGGGCGTCATTCCCACCCTGATCCCTGTTGGCAAAGGTGGTACCAGCGGGAGCAACCACCTGAATTGCGTAATCGCCGGGCGTCAGGTTCTTGAACAGGTAGTTACCATTGGCATCGGTCACGGTCGATGCCAGCACGGCGCCGGCTGCGTTCAGCAGCTTGACGACCACTCCGCCAACACCGGCTTCATTCGCATCCTGAACACCATTGGAATTGCAATCGCTCCACACTTTGTCACCAATGGAGGCCAGTTTGTACAACCCGGCATCCCAGGACAAATCGCTTTCACCAGCAGAAAGCGTCGTGACGATTGCCTTGCCTGTTATCGGATCAATGTCGCTATCGGTGGCATCATTGCCACCAAGGTCCTTGCCGGTAATGACGTAGCCTGCCGGCGCGACAATTTGCACCGCGTAGTCACCCGGATTCAGATTGCTGAACAGATAATTGCCATTGGCATCCGTACTCGCTGACCCGACGACTACTCCAGCGGCATCGAGCAACTTGACCGTCACGCCGGCAATCCCAACTTCGCCAGCATCCTGAACACCATTGGCATTTTTATCAAGCCAGACCCGATCACCAATCGAGGCAGGTTTTTGATAAAGGCCTGCATCCCAAGTCAAATCGTTCTCACCCGATTCAAGGGTAGTGACTACGGTTTTGCCGGTCACGCTATCGACATCACTGTCGGTTCCATCATTGCCACCAAGATCTTTGCCGGTAATAACATAGCCAGAAGGCGCAACCACCTGAACCGCATAGTTACCGGGTGTCAGCCCTTGGAACAAGTAATTTCCGTTGGCATCTGTCGCCGAGGTCGCCACAACGGTGCCGGCAGCATTCAGGAGATTAACCGTAACTCCAGCGATGCCAGACTCGCCTGCGTCCTGCACGCCGTTCTTGTTCGCGTCCAACCACACACGATCGCCAATCGACGCCGTCTTGTATAACCCGGCATCCCAGGAAAGATCACTCTCGCCAGCAGACAAGGTTGTCAGAATCGTCTTGCCCGTCGCAGGATCGATATCGCTGTCGGTGGCATCGTTGCCACCAAGATCCTTACCGCTAACCATATACCCGGCAGGTACAACGACCTGCACCGCATAATCTCCGGGTGAAAGATTATTAAACAGGTAGTTGCCGTTGGCATCTGTCGTCAATGTATTGACCGTTGCACCGGCCGAATTGAGCAACTTGACCGTGACACCGGCCAGACCCAGTTCGCCTGCGTCCTGCACGCCGTTGGCGTTGGTGTCCAGCCATACGCGGTCACCCAGGGTGGCGGTCCTTTCGTCGACAAAGTCGTTGCCGGCACTGGTCTGGCCCGGGTTCAGGGTGACCGCGATGCTGTTCGGGTTGCCGCCGTCAATGTCGCTGACGTCGAGGTAGCCCGGCTTGTTGGTTTCAACAACGGTGTAGGTGCCAGCCGGCAGGTTGTTGAAGGCGTAGTTGCCGTTGGCGTCGGTGATGGCCGTGCCAACAATGTTGCCGCCTGCGTCCTTGAGGGTGACGGTGACGCCACCAATCGGGCTGTCGCCGGTGTTGTTGTTGTCGAGGTCTTCACGCACGGTGCCGGTGATGGCTCCCGGGTTGGCGACAATGCCGGCATCCCAGGTCTTGTCCGATTCGCCGGAGTCCAGCACGGTCTGGATGGTCTTGCCATCGGCCGGGTTGGCGTCGGAGTCGGTGGCGTCAGCGCCGCTGTCCTTGGTGGTGAAGCTGTAGCCGGCCGGCAGCGTGGTTTTGTCGAACTGGACGCTGTAGGTGCCCGGCTTCAGGTCGGTGAAGAGGTAGTTGCCGCTGGCGTCGGTGGTCAGCGGGCTGCCGACGGCAACGCCGTTGGCATCGAGCAGGGTGACTTTCACGCCTTGGACGCCGGCTTCGCCGTTGTCTTGCTGGCCGTTGCCGTTGGTGTCGTACCAGACGCGATCGCCGAGTTGGGCGAATTGGTAGAGTCCGGCGTCAACGTTGGGGTTGTTCTGGCCGGCGGCCAGGGTGACCGGGGCGCTTTGACCGGCGGCGTTGATGTCGCTGTCGGCCGTGGGGTCTCCGCCCTGGTTCTGGCCACTGACGATGTAGCCCGCCGGGGCGACGACGGCAACGCTGTAGGTGCCCGGGGCAACGGTGAAGCCGTAGTTGCCGTTGGCGTCCGTGGTCATGGTCTGCACGACCGTGCCCGTGCCGTCCTTGAGTTGTACCGTGACACCGGCCAGACCCAGTTCGCCTGCGTCCTGCACGCCGTTGGCGTTGG
>DAOLIO010000049.1:0-1665 GCA_035328505.1 Azonexus sp. | reverse complement strand
TGTCCAGCCATACGCGGTCACCCAGGGTGGCGTTCGGAATTTCCGGCAGCGGCACGTGAAACGTAATAGTGTTGGGCGTCAGGTCCAGATCGTTACCACCACAGCCGTCCGTACCGCCAGTGTCTCGCACCTGAAAATCAAATCCGATGACACCACCGGCATTCAAGGGCGCGACATAAGCCAGTTTGCCTGCAACGATATCCGCCGCAAGAATCTCCTGTCCAGCAAGAACGGCAACGCCCCCCAAGGTTAGTAACCCGCTGGAAGGCAGCGTAGTAACCACCACCGATTTCATCGCATCGCCTTCAACCGGGTCGGTGAAACCAAAATCGGCAAGACCAAACAGGTACGTGTCGCCATTGGCCAGCGACAGGCTTTCATCTGCACCGGACGGCGCATCATTTACCGGGGTGACGTTGATGTCTATATCGAGGAAATAAGCAGCGCCCGTACCATCGGTACCATAGACACGAACCTTTAACAGCCCATTGAAATTGGGCAATTGACTCACGTCCACGGTGAAGGTGTCTTTATCCAGCGCGGTGAAAAACCCGGTGGTCGTCTCGACATACTTGGTGCCATCGTAAACATACACACGGCGACTCGACGGGTCGGTAGCAGCGTAGGAGGGATCGGCCTGACGAAGAAGATCAAGAAGTTCGAAGTTCTTGCTTGTATCTTCACAAAGAGTGACGCTGGTCGAATAGTTCGAGACTGCCATGAAAAGCCTCCATTATTGGTTTAATGTCTTGCCCCTCAGGAAAAGGCGCAATGATTCCAAGGAATTGGCATAAGGAGGCAAGCTTTGATCCAGAACGAACCAATCTCACGTAAAGATTTGTAATCCACCAATCACTCAGGGACTTAGACCGCAACTGTTGATTCCATGCGGCTCTTGGAGCAGCGCAGCAAACGCGCAGATGTAAAAAATACCGACACAAAAATTCGATCGTCATTAATAAATATGGGTTTTCTGGGCAAATCACCAAAACGATCATGTTCGTCTTTGCAGCGATAGCAAGCATATAAAATGCATGAACTCTGACAGGTTGAAGCTATGCTCTCAGATGACTGAACCCCGTCCATTTTTTTAAATGGCTTTCGACCCCGGCCGTGTTGCAGAGCACTTTGTGCACCGGATTAAAACTGGCCATTCCCCAAAATCTTCACCAAAGGAGCAAACATGCGCATCCTTCACACCATGATTCGTGTTGGAAATCTCGACCGTTCAATTGCCTTTTATACGGAAATCCTTGGCATGCAGTTGCTGCGCCGACAGGACTACCCGGATGGTCGCTTCACGCTGGCCTTTGTCGGGTACGGCGACGAAGACAAAGAAGCAGTTCTTGAGCTGACACACAACTGGGACACGCCGAGCTATGAGCTGGGCAATGGCTATGGTCACGTCGCCCTGGCCGTTCCCGATGCCGCGGCAGCCTGCGCCGACATCAACAAGCGGGGCGGCAAAGTGGTCCGCGAGGCGGGCCCGATGAAACATGGCAAGACGATCATTGCCTTCGTTGAAGATCCGGATGGCTACAAGATCGAGTTGATTCAACGCGCCTGATCAACGTCGACCACCGCCTGCCGGAGAACGCACTGCGCGAACTTGGCAATCGATTGCCAAGCCGCGAGGGAGCCGCATGATGTTTTGCCAGTCTCTTC
>DAOLIO010000048.1:0-16333 GCA_035328505.1 Azonexus sp. | reverse complement strand
TCATGCTCATTTTTTGTCCTTGAAAAAGGCCGGCCAGTTTCCCGGCCGGCGCATTGGCGAACACTCGTCTGGCGAGTGTTAGTCTTTGTTGACCGGCGATTCCGGATCAAGCAGGAACGCCACGATGTGGGTGATCTGCTCCGGCGTCAGCCAGCTATGCAAGCCAAAGCGCGGCATGTTGGTGCACGCGGTAAAGGAATTCGAGTTATAGACCTTGTCATAGACGTACTTGATGGTCTCCTCGGAATTACCACGGATCGTGCCGAAATGCTGCAGGCTCGGACCGATGGTCCCGTAGGCTAGCTCCTTCTTCGCCAACTGGTGGCAGGCGTAGCAGTTACCACCGCGCAACTTGCCGGGCGCGTCAGGCTGGATAAACCCGATGTGACCGCCCGTACCGACGGCCGCCAGCTTCTCGCCTTCCTTCCAGTCGCCGATCAGTTTGCCTTCGACCGGATAACGGATGGTTGCCTTGTTGGCCTTTTCCAACTGCTCGCCGATCTTGCGCGGCGGGTTGTCGCGATAAAGGCCACAGGTCTTCATCGTCTCATCCTGCTCCAGCCGGCTCATCCAGTACTTCGGATTGTCGGCACGGAACGAGTCGCGGAACATCTGCTCGGCTTCCCTGGCGTATTTTCCACCCGGCGGATCAACCGGTTTTTGCGCCAAGGCCGGCACGGCGATTCCTACGGTCAACCCGAAAAAAAGGGCAAATTTGAAATTCATGGTCATCCCCTTTTTCAGCGCTTGATGCCCGGCGTTTCCATGACGGTGCCGGTCGCGTTCTTTTGCAGATAGGTTTCCAGCGCGATCACCGAATCGGCCAGGTAGTTTGGCTCAGGCCAGCGGGCCTGGCGCATGCAATCGATCAGGCGGCGCTGCATGGTCCACACCGTCCCTTGCGATACCCGGTAGGACGGCCAGGTCTTCATCGCCGTCCCGGCACCGTCCTTGGTCGTCAGGTTGCCCAGATCCTGCAGGCGGATGCGCTTGCCTTCCTGACCGTGGCAGATGGCACAGGAAAAATCCTGCGGTCCGGAGCGACGGTAAAAGATGTACTCGCCCATCTTGTACATCTTGGCTTCTTCCGGATGCTTCGCCGGCACGTTGATCGGCTTGCCATTGGACTTGGTGCCGATGTAAGTGACCAGTGCCTCGATGTCGGAGTCCTTCCCCGGCTTTGAGTACCACTGCTTGGTGGCTTCCGCCTGGGTCAAGCCCTGCAGGGTCATCATGCAATGCACAAGGCGAGACTCAACGTCCATCACCTTGTTGGTGTCCTTGAAATACTTCGGCAACTGGGCGTAGGCGCCATCCAGCTGGCCCGGGCCAAGGCCCATGTCGCATTGTTCCAGCGAGGCATTCTTCGGGCCGCGCTTTTCCTTCCACAGCCCTTCGCCCTTGAGTTCGAACAGATCGGCCGGATTGCCATCGGCCAGCGCCTCGCGATATTTCGCCAATTCGTCGGCCACCTTGCTGTCCTGGGCCGCCACACCACTGGCAAAGCCGGCGATGACAGCCGCGCCAATCAGTGTCTTTATCATACGTCGGATCATGAATACTCCTCCACGGGGTAAAGGCAATGGCAGTAGCGATCTGTGCCGCTTCCCTGCCATTGATCGAACTGTCAGGCGATGGCCGCTTCGTCGGAGCGGGTATCGCCCTTGGTGTCTTTCCAGTTCACCACGATCTTGTCGCCCTTGGCACCACCCTTGAACTTGAAGGCCAGGTACGGGTTTTTTGACACAGATGGCCCGAACTCGCAGCTCAGCACCACCTTGTCATTGTGCTTGGCGGTCAGCTCGGTAATGAACCAGGCCGGCACGATGGCGCCAGCGGAGTCCTTGCGCTGGCCGGTTTCCATTTCGTGGCTGACCAGCACTTTTACTTCAGTAACGCCGTCCTTGTTGGCGGCGCGGATTTTCATTGGATTGCCCATGTTTCTATCTCCTTAATTCACTGTATGAAAACGGGGAACGAAGCGTCGCGAGCGATGACAGGACGAGGCGCGTTTGCAAGACAGTGCAAAATGCACGGCGAGCAAGCGCCACGAAGTCATGTCGAGCGCAGTAGCTTCGAATCCGTTTTAACCGCCGCAGCCGCCCAGGGTTACCTTGATTTCCTTGGTGGCCATGAAGAACTTGCCATCCGACTTGACCAGCGCGTAGATGTTCGACGTCTGGCCCATCTTGACGCGCGTCTGGACGCTGGCTTCGGTGCCTTCCGGCAGGACGAAGGTCGCGGCCAGTGCATTCGGGTTCTTCTCGATCAGGATGGCGACCATCGTCACGTTGGGCAGTGTTGACGCCACGCCGACTGGAACGACTGCACCGTTTTCGGCGATGTCCGGACCGGTCACCTGAACGTCCTTGCTGTCCGTCGGCGAGGCAGCGCCCAGCGCCTTCAGCGTGTCGGCCATGCTCTTGGCGTCAAAGGCGGTCTTGTTCCAGTCTGCCAGTGCCATGCCCGGGGTGATGATGCCGGCAGCGGCAAGAACGCTCATCAGGGCAGCGCCCGAACTTGCCTTCAGTACATTGCGACGTTGATTGTTCATAACTTCTCCTCTGTAGAAATTGGAATTACTTGGAACCGGACAGAATCCACTTGACCAGTGTCTTCAAATCCTCGTCTTTCACTTGACTGTTGGGTGGCATCGGGATCGAACCCCAAACGCCCTGCCCACCCGCCTTGACCTTCGCAACGAGACGATCTTCGGCATCGGTCTGGCCCCGGTAGCGAGTGAACACTTCGTTGTAGCCAGGCCCTACGATCTTGCTCTTGAGACCATGACACGCCATGCAGCCGCTCTTTGTCGCCAGTTCCAGCGTGCCGGCATCGGCCGCCTTCTTGGCAGCCTCGGGACCCAGCGTCTGGGTGCCGCGAACCGGGCCGAACGAACGATTCTGGTCGCGCAATTCGCCATGCGCCGTCCGGGCATATTCGGGCAAGGTCGAACCGATCAGCACTTCCGGCTTGCAGTTCTTCATGCAAGCCTTGTTCTGCGTATCCGGCTTGCCACCGTTGCCAATGCCACCCTTGGCCGCCGAAGCACCCGGCCACAGGCCATGATCGGTCGTCATGCCGTTACGATTGGGAAGCAGCTTCTGGACTTCGCCGATATTCTTGTCGGACAACACGAAGTCGGCCGGCACCATTTCGGAGAGGTTCAGCAGATAGGCGAGGATGGCGTAGACATCGTCCGGCTTCAGCGACTTGGGCGCCGTCCACGGCATGGCGCGCTGGATGTAGTCAAAGACCGTGGATATCGTCGCCACTTTGGTGAAGGTCGTCCGCTGCGGCAATTCGCCGGAAGACAGCCCCTTGACGCGGCCGGTCTTCATGTCGTCCTTGGACGTACCGCCGACCAGCGGCGTGAACACCTCGTTCGACTCGCCAAAGGTACCGTGGCAGGTCGCGCACTTTTCCTCGAACAAGGTCTGCCCTTGATCCACCGAGCCCGATCCCTTGGGCAAGCCCTTGAAGTCAGGGCGCACATCAATGTCCCAGGCCTTGACTTCAGCCGGCGTCGCCGGGCGACCGACGCCCTGATAGTTATCAAAGGCGAATGCTGCGGTCGACACGGAAAAAAGGGCAAAAACGAAAAGCGGTTTAGAGAACCTGAACATTGCTGACCTCCCCGCTTTCGATGACTTTCCACGACTGGATCGCGTTGTTGTGATAGATCGACTTGGTGCCGCGCACCTTGCGCAACTGGCCGTAGCTCGGCTGGACAAAACCGGTTTCGTCCATCGCCCGCGATTGCAGGATGGCCGGCTTTCCATCCCATACCCAGTTGATATTGAAACGGGTCAGCGCCTTGTTCTGGATCGGCCCTTCGAGACGCGCCGTTTGCCAGTTGACGCCGCCATCGAAGGAAACATCCACCTGCTTGATTTTGCCGCGACCCGACCAGGCGAGGCCGGAAACGTTGTAGAAGCCCTTGTCGAGCAGGGTCTGGCCACCCGACGGCGTGGTGATCACCGACTTCGCTTCCTGGATCGAGCTGTACTGGCGATGCAGGCCGCTGGGCAGCAAATCGATGTAATGCACCGCTTCGTCCTTGGTCGCATACGGCTTGTCGCCCACTTCGATGCGGCGCAGCCATTTGACCCACGACACGCCCTGCACACCCGGCACCACCAGGCGCAACGGGTAGCCGTTTTCCGGACGCAGCATTTCGCCATTCTGACCGTAGGCCACCATCACTTCGCCCGACTCGACCATTTCCATCGGAATGGTGCGTGTCATCGAGGAGCCATCCGCGCCTTCGGCCAGCACGTAGCGCGCCTTCCTGTAATCGACGCCACAGTCGTCGAGCAGATATTTCAACGGCACGCCGGTGAATTCCGAACACGACAGCATGCCATGGGTGTATTGCACGGTCGGCACGGCCACATTGCCCCACTCCAGCCCCGTGTTGGCGCCGCACTCGATGAAATGAATACGCGACGCCGACGGCAGGCGCATCAATTCATCCATCGTGTAAACCTTGGCCCTCTTGATCAAGGAATCATCGGACCCGTTGATCATCAGGCGGTGCCTGGAAGGATCAATGTCGTGCCAGCCCTGGTGATGGCGCTCGAAATGCAGGCCGGACGGCGTGATGATGCCGAACAGCCCCTGCAACGGACAGAACGACACGGAGGCGCCCCCAACGCGGGCCAGGCCGGGCGATTCGCGACGCACCAGCTGGCTTTCATATTTGGACGGCATACCGTACGGATTGGTGGCAACGGGCTGCCCCAGCGAGGTCGTCCAGGGCGGATTTTCCAGAATATTGGGATCACCCTCAGCGGCCCGTGCCGCCATCGGCGCGGCCATGGCAGCACCGGCAGCGAGCAGGCTCTTGCGCAGAAAATCGCGCCGGCCAGCTGCGACGGCCTTGAGCTGATCTTCCGACAGGAAGTTCTCCGGGGCGGGCCGCAGGCGCCCCGGTTGATTGACGATATCGCCCATACGAATAATCCCCTCCAATTATTAAACGTCAGTACTGAAATTCATCGCCGACACCCCAAGCTGATCGCCCAGATCGCGGCTGGCCACCGTGATGCTGACCACGCGACAGATGTCGACAAAATTTGGATCAACGACGCGGTACAGCACTGAATTCCCTTCACGTCGGCGATCAACCACGCCCGCCCGATAAAGGATGTTCAGGTGCCGCGAGATATTGGCTTGTGTCAGGCCAATTTTTTCCACCACTTCATGAACGGGACGCTCGTCAGCACACAGGCAGGACAGAATGCGCAGACGCGTCGGATCAGCCAGCAATCCGAAGTAATGCGCCACTTGCTCGAAGACTTCCAGTGTCTCGTCCATTGTTGTTTTTTGATTTCAATCAATCTTGAATGTATAACTGCATGCTTATATCGTCAACAACTAATATTGTTGCGTTGCAGCATGCAATTTGCGCCAAAGGGCTATAACCTTGAACCCACGCCGATACAAAAAATGACACATAACTTCGGCCATATTGCTGATCGACAACGTTAGAGGAGGTGTCTCGATGAAACTGTTTCCCCCACTGGCAGCCCTTTGCCTGCTGGCTTCGGCCGGCGCCGCGCAGGCGGCTGACCCTTACCTGGCACGCAACCTGGCCGCTACCTGTGCCAACTGCCACGGCACCAACGGTCATGCCGTCAAGGGCTCCGGCATGGACGCTCTCGCCGGCATGGACAAGGCCAAGATTCTGCAAAAGCTGGCGGACTTCAAGAGCGGTGACAAGCCCGCGTCGGTGATGCATCAGATATCAAAAGGCTACACCGATGGCCAGCTTGACCTGATCGCCGGCTATTTCGCCACACAAAAATAAGGGGAGACCACCATGATGCTGATGAAAAGACGCGATTTCCTGAAAGTCGGTGCAGCAGCCGGCGCGATGGCCACGCTTTACGGCTGTGCGGGCGGTGGCAAGGCCAGCGGCCATGTCGTCGTCGTGGGTGGCGGCTATGGCGGCGCCACCATCGCGAAGTATCTGCGCATGTGGAGCGAAGGCGGTGTGCAAGTCACGCTGATCGAACGCAACCCCACGTTCATTTCCTGCCCGATATCCAATCTGGTGATCGGCGGCCTGAAGACCATGGAAGACATCACTGTCAGTTATGACGGCCTGCGAAGCAAATGGGGGGTCCGCATCGTTCAGGATGAGGTTTCCGCGGTCAACCCGGAAAAACGCTCAATTTCGCTAAAATCCGGTGGCACGATGAGCTATGACCGCTTGGTGTTGTCACCCGGCGTCGACTTCATGTTCGACCAGATTCCCAACCTGAATAATGCCGACGCCCAGTCGAAGATTCTCCACGCCTGGAAAGCGGGTGCGCAAACCATTGCCCTGCGCAAGCAACTGGAATCCATGAAGGACGGCGGCACGTACGCCATCGCCATCCCTCGTGCCCCCTACCGCTGCCCGCCCGGCCCCTACGAGCGCGCCAGTCTGGTGGCCGATTACTTCAAGAAAAACAAGCCAAAATCCAAGGTCGTCATTCTCGATGCCAACGAAGACGTGACGTCCAAGAAAGCTCTTTTCACCAAGGCCTGGAAGGATCTTTACAGTGGCATCCTCGAATACCGCAATAACAGCGAGATCAAGGACGTTGACGTCGCCAGCAACACTGCAATTCTGGAATTCGACAAGTTCAAGGCTGATGTCCTGAACGTCATTCCGCCCCAACGCGCCGGAAACATCTCGACCCAATCCGGATTGAAGCTGATCAATAATCGCTGGGTGGACATCAACTGGCTGACGATGGAATCGACCAGTACGCCGGGGGTGCACGTATTGGGCGACGCGGTGTTCCCGGCGCCAACCATGCCGAAATCCGGGCACATGGCAAACCAGCACGGCAAGCTCGCCGCCGCTGCCATCCTCAACCTATTGGCTGGCCAGGAGCCGAATCCGGAGCCGATGCTGATGAACACCTGTTACAGCTTTGTCGACGCCAAGAACGTGATCCACGTGGCGTCCGTGCACCATTACGATGCCGCCACCAAGACCGTGCAACCAGTCAAAGGCGCCGGTGGCGTTTCGGCTGCCCGCAACGAACTGGAAGGCAAGGTCGCCCTCGGCTGGGCCAAGAATATCTGGGCCGACATGCTGACCTGATTGGCTCAGGGCATCACGCAAGAGCCGCACGCGCGGCTCTTTTTTCGCCCTGATTTCATTCGTCCACACGCCAAGTCCCTGCCGTGCCCTGTGTGCAGGTTGTCCTGCTGCATTCAGGCAGGCAAAACGTTATGCTTCAGATAAATAACGAAAAAAATGAGGTGGGAGATGTTCGATCACGAGTTTGTCAGCACCCTCTTCAGGTTATCGCTTGCGCTGTTCGCGGGGGGCATTGTCGGCATTGAACGAAGTTATCACGGCCGCTCGGCTGGATTTCGGGAACACACCCTGGTTTGCGTTTCGGGTTGCCTACTGATGCTGCTGGCCGAATTTCAGCCGACACACGTGGGCGGGATCGATCATCCCGGCATATTTCTGGACCCGACCCGGATGGCCCAAGGGGTCATGACCGGCATCGGCTTTCTTGGTGCAGGCGCGATCATCAAGGATGGGCCGGCCATCCGAGGTTTGACGACCGCCGCGTCCATCTGGATGATTTCTGCGATTGGCATCATGATCGGCATGGGCTATTTTGTCGCAGCAGCGGCATCAACCTTCGCCACGCTCAACATCAACTATGTATTTCGGCTCATCGAGAGTCGAATTTCGACGGAAAACTATGCTCATCTGCAGATACGTTTTTCCCGGGATGACGTCATTTCAGACACTGCGCTTCAAGCACTGATTACCAATTTGGGCTATTCAGTCTCGGGCATTACCTACGCACTGATAGAGGAAGGAAAACTGTTTGAGTACCAGATGACCGTCAAGACGATACTCAAGGATCGTTTCCACCCGCTTTCCCAGACACTTCTGGCCATGCCGGAGGTTAAGGAATTCTCGATTTCGCCGAGGGGTGAATAAGGAGGGCGAATGCACCCATCAGCAAGCAATCACCGTCCAGTCATGGACAGAAAGGCAACGCGACCGGGGTCACGTTGACAGACCCCGACATGTTTACTTGCTCAATTTTTAATGGCCGATAAAACAGGCCGGAATACCGATGAAGGAGAGGTCATGTTAAGAAAAATACTTATTAGTCTTCTACTCTGTGCATCTGTCGCATGGGCAGGCCCGGATGCTCCCTCGAAGTTCGATGATTCGCCTTTGGGCAGCCAAAAAACCGTTTATCAATTCAATTTTGAAAAGCCGGAAGATTTGTATCAGGCTCTGGGATATATCAGTAATCAATTGAACGGCTTAAAGGAATTTGGCGATCTCAAGCAATCGCATATTGTCATGGTGGCCCATGGCAATGAGTTACATATGCTGTCTCGCCTGAATCGTGCCGCTTATCCCGACATCTATGACCGCCTCAAACAACTAACGGACCAAGGGGTAACCCTGCGCGTTTGCCGTAACGCTGCCAAGTTTCGGGGGTACAAGCCGAGCGATTTCTATGATCTGGTGACTGTTGTTCCTGCCGCCATGACAGATCTCGCCATGTGGCAACAAAAAGGCTATTCCTATATCTCCGGGGCAGTCATCAATCGCAGCAAACGCAGTGAGTTTCTGGAAAAACACCCGGAAGTCATCGATTGAAAATTTAGCGTACCGGGTTCGTGATGATCAGATGGCTGCCAATAATCTCGCAGTGGTTATTCTCGACACGGCACACAGCGACAAGCATGCGAGATTGACGACGAATCCACCCGCACCCGAAAAAGCAAAAGGCCGCCAATGTGGCGGCCTTTCTGCATCCGGTTGCCATGCTTAGTCCAGCGTCGAGATGTACTCTGCCACCGCATGCGTCTCGAGTTCGGACAGCTTGGACGCGATGGTATGCATGACCGCGTTGTCGTTGGTCCGTTCGCGCTTGTTGAACTGCTTAAGCTGATCCTCGATATAGCGCGGGTGCTGCCCAGCCAGACGTGGCAACTGCGGCGTGCCAAGCCCCTTGGCACCATGACAGCTGGCGCAGGCCGGCAAGCCAGAGAACTGATTGCCACGACTGAAAATGTATTTGCCGACCGCCAGCAATTCCGGATCCTTGGCTTGACGCGGACCCACCACTTTTGACTGGAAGAAGGCACCCAGCGATTTCATCTCGGCCGGGGTCAGCTCCTCAGCCTGCGGTTTCATCGTATCGCTGTTGCGTTTGCCTGACTTGAAATCCGCCAACTGCTTTGCGATGTAGTCGGCATGCTGTCCCGCGAGCCGCGGAAAGACCGGACTTGCCGACTCACCTTCCAGTCCATGGCAGAGAAAGCAGCGCCCTGAGACAATTTCTTCTGCTCGGGCCAGATCAGGTTTCTCGTCAGCCCTGCCTTGCGTCGAAATCAGGAGTGCCAACAGGGTACCGGCCAGCAAAAAATTCTTTTTTAGTCTCAACGTACTCCCCTTTCGTGCTCAAGATCGATACATTATTAAATAGTAATTCGCTTACGCTACACTTTCAATGGAAGGTAATGTGAACCTAATATGCCTCGCACAGGCAATCCCGAAAAACTCGAAGGAGACACCAATGAACCGCCGCCGCTTTATACAAAATTCGGTCGCCTTTGGCGCTTTGAGCGCTGCCGAGTTTACCCCCTGGCAAACCATCAGCGCCTTTGCCAGGGAAATGGATGATTTTGTGCGAGGCCCAGCCGTCAAGGATCACCCTCTGCGCCAGATATCCAAGCACGTCTGGATAATCTTTTCGCCAGATGGCTTCCCGACCCCTGAAAATCAGGGAATGATGTGCAACATCACCTTCGTCGATACCGCGAAAGGACTGGTTGTCGTCGATTCGGGGGCATCGGTGCAGATCGGTGAGATGGCAATCCGCCAAGTCAAAAAGCAATTCAACAAACCCGTCATCGCGATCATCAATACTCACTATCACGGCGACCACTGGCTGGGCAACCATGCTTACGTGGACGCATATGGGAGCAGCCTGCCGCTCTATTCGCACCCGGGCACCATCAAGGCAATTCAGGGCGTTCAGGGAAACATGTGGCGAACGCTCATGGAGCAATGGACCAACCAGGCGACCATCGGCACCCGCGTTGTCCCCCCCAACCAGCCTCTGGATGACGGTGCAGAGCTCAATTTTGGGGACGTTACTCTGCGCGTGCACCAATACGGCACAGTACATACGCCATTCGATCTTTGTGTCGAAGTCCTCGAGGACAGAGTCACCCTGGTGGGCGATGTCGCCATGGACCGCCGTATTGCCAACATGGACGATGGCTCCTATCTGGGAACTTTGAAAGCATATGACGCCCTGGAAAAAACCGACAGCACGATATGGTTACCCGGCCATGGCGAACCTAGCGCCAACGTATTGAAATGGAACCGGGCGCTATTTGAAGGGATCTATCGTTCATGTGAGCAAGCCATCAAGGACGGTATGGGATTGGAAGCCGCCAAGGCATTGGTTCTCAAGGACCCGCGTGTTTCCAGTCGGGCGCGAGAAACCAAGGGCTTCGAGACCAACATCGGCAAATACGTCAGCCTCGCCTATCTGGAAGCAGAAGCTGCTGATTTCTGAATACGTCCAAGCACAAGACCGGAGACACCATGAATCAGAAAATATTGACGATACTCGCAGCACTAAGCACCGGCGCATGGGCCGAAGAACCTTGGGGAGCGGTAGACCTGCAGGCAGGCAAAACCATGCACGACAAAGCCTGTACCAGTTGTCATATCAGAATGTACGGCGGCGATGGGAGCAAGATGTACAGTCGCGACGGACGAATGCTGTCCGACAAACTGGAACTACTGCAGCGTGTCGCCTCGTGTAACGCGTCGGTGAATGCCGGCTGGTTTCCGGAAGACGAAGGTAATGTTGCTGCCTGGCTTAACAAGCACTATTACCATTTTGAACACTGAAAAACGAGATTGCGGGGCAAAATAGCTCCGCAATCTCAATCGGCAAATGACCTCATGCCTTGCCGGTGCTGCCGAAGCCACCCTCGCCACGATGACTGGCATCGAAGTCATCGACAATATTGAAACCCACCTGCAATACCGGCACCACGACCAGTTGTGCGATGCGATCCAGCGGATTCAAGGTAAAGCCGACGCTGCTGCGGTTCCATACCGACACCATCAATTCGCCCTGATAGTCGCTGTCAATCAAACCGACAAGATTGCCCAGCACGATGCCGTGTTTGTGGCCGAGGCCGGAGCGCGGCAGAATCATCGCGGCCAGACCTGGGTCTGCCAGGTGAATCGCCATGCCGGTCGGCACCAATGTGGTTTGCCCGGGCGCCACATGCAGCGGTGCCTCAATGCAGGCACGCAAATCCAACCCGGCTGAACCCGGCGTCGCATAATTCGGCGGGTTGTCGCGCAGGCGGTTGTCGAGAATTTTTACGTCGATACGATGCATCAGTTCTTTCCTATCAAGATCGCTATATGTTCAATAAGCTGGCGCGCCAATACCGTTTTCGGCCCCGGGTTCAGCGGATGCACGCCGGCTTCGTCGAACAGCACCAAGCGATTGTCGTCCCCGCCAAATCCATCCTGAATCAGGTTGCCGACAACCAGCGGGACATTTTTCTTGCGCCGCTTGGTTTGCGCATACTCTTCAAGATTACGGCTTTCCGCAGCGAAGCCGATACAGAACGGCGCGTCCGACAGAGCGGCCACCTCAGCCAGAATATCCGGATTTTCAATCAGCTCGATTGGCGGAATGCCGCCTGCATCTTTTTTCAGCTTGTGATCGGCGGCATTGGCGACACGGTAGTCAGCCACAGCCGCGACACCAATGAAAATGTCGGCTGACACTGCCCTTGCCATCACTGCGGCATGCATGTCGAGGGCGCTCCGTACATTAATACGGGCAACCCCCTGTGGTGCAGACAATCCAACCGGACCGGAAACCAGCGTCACCTCGGCGCCAGCCTGTTGCGCTGATCGGGCAACCGCGTAACCCATGCGACCAGAGGACAGATTGGTAATGCCGCGCACCGGGTCAATGGCCTCGAAGGTCGGCCCGGCCGTAATCAACACCTTCTTGCCGGCCAATACCTTGGGGGTAAAGAACGTCGTGACTGCCTCAAGAATATCCTCAGGCTCCAGCATGCGGCCGGCACCAATTTCGCCACAGGCTTGCTCCCCGCTCGCGGGGCCGAGCACGTGTATACCGTCGACCTGCAATTGAGTGATATTTCGCTGTGTCGCCGGGCTCTCCCACATCTGGCGGTTCATCGCCGGCGCCACCAGCAACGGGCAGTCACGTGCCAAAACCATGGTCGCCAACAGATCGTCGGCCATGCCGTGCGTGATACGGGCCAGAAAATCCGCCGAAGCCGGCGCTACCAGAATCAGGTCAGCCTGGCGCGAGAGATCGATATGTGCCATGGCATTCGGCATCCGCGCATCCCACTGATCGATGTAAACCGGTTTGCCGGAAAGCGCCTGAAAGGTGGTCGCTGTCACGAAATGAGTGGCCGCCTCCGTCATGGCCACTTGCACGTCCGCCCCCTGCTTACCCAACAAACGGACCAGTTCAGCCGCCTTGTAGGCCGCGATACCGCCGGTCACGCCGAGAACGATGCGTTTTCCCTGTAATTCCATTGTCTTGCCATTAGAATTGGTGTCCGCACATTCTACTGGAAAGAATATGGCGATTACTGACTGGCCGGAAGGCGAGCGACCACGCGAGCGGCTACTGGCGAACGGCCCGGAAGCGCTCTCCGATGCCGAACTGTTGGCCATCTATTTGCGAGTTGGTGTGCGCGGTAAAAGTGCGGTCGATCTTGCCCGTGACTTGCTGCAACGCTTTGACGGCCGTCTTGGCACGCTGGCCGAAGCCTCGCTCGACGAACTGGCCAGCGTTTCCGGCATCGGCATGGCCAAAGCCGCCCAATTGAAAGCGAGTTTTGAACTTGCCCGACGCGCACTATCGCAGGACATGTCGACGCGTGACAGCTTTACATCACCCGGCAAAGTACGCGACTGGCTGCGACTGAAACTGGCCAACCGTGGCCACGAAGTATTCATGGCCTTGTGGCTGGATGCGCAAAACCATCTGTTGAAAGCTGAAGAATTATTCAGTGGCACCCTGACCCAAACCTCCGTTTACCCGCGGGAAGTGGTCAAGGCAGCGCTGGCCAACAATGCCGCTGCCGTCATCCTGGCCCATAATCATCCGTCCGGCATTGCCGAACCCTCGCGCGCGGACGAAATGCTCACGCGCTCGCTGAAAGAGGCGCTGGCCATGGTCGACGTCAAGGTTCTCGACCACTTCATCGTCGCCGGAAACACCCCGCCCATGTCCTTCGCCGAACGAGGTTTGCTATAAAATTCACAAAACCCCTTGAAACGATTAAGGACTTTTGGTTATACTTGTGGGCTCTCTTCTAGCGAATTCTGGAGCACCATCATGGCGCGAGTCTGCCAAGTAACGGGTAAAGGCCCGATGGTTGGGAACACTGTTTCCCATGCCAACAATAGAACCAAACGCCGCTTCCTGCCGAACTTGCAGTACCGTCGTTTCTGGGTCGAATCTGAAAACCGCTTCCTGCGCCTGCGCGTTTCCAACGCCGGTCTGCGCCTGATCGACAAGAATGGTATCGATGCCGTTCTGGCCGACCTGCGTGCTCGCGGCGAAGTCTGATAAAGAAGGAATAATAAAATGGCTAAAGGCGGTCGCGAAAAAATCAAGCTGGAATCTACAGCTGGCACCGGTCACTTCTATACTACCTCCAAGAACAAGCGTACGACGCCTGCCAAACTGGAGTTCATGAAGTATGACCCGAAGGCTCGCAAGCATGTTGCTTACAAGGAAGTCAAGCTGAAGTAATTCGGCTTCTCCGGCATTCGACAAACCCGCCTTCTGGCGGGTTTTGTTTTTTTATGCCTCGCGTTTCCTCAGAAAAATCATCACAGCAAATCCCACGATACCGGCAAAAACCAGTACCGACCAGTTGGCCATCGACAGACCAAACAGTTCCCAATCGCGGCTGGCGCAGAATCCGGTCGCCAGAAACATGGACGGCAATTCCGTACCCAGCCAGTCAACCAGACGCTCAATGGCGTTGGGGTCGGTAAAGCTGCATGCTGGCGCCAGTTCCGGATAAGCCTGCATCCAGGTCTGATACGCAGCAACGCCAAACCCGAGCAGGCCAAGGCTGCCAGCCAGCGCAGCCCACAGCATTCGCCCGACCGGCAGGGCAAAGCCGAGCAGACCGATGACACCGATCACGATATAGAGCAGGCGCTGAAAAATACAGAGTGGGCACGGCGCCAGATGCAGCAGCGTTTGTAATTCCATACCGACGGCCACCAAGCCGAGGCAACCCAGCCCCAAGGTAGCAAACCAAGCCCGGACGGGCACTTTCGACCAAGTCATCAAGACATCCCAAATAGACGATCAGCGGGAATTTTAAGCCATGACCAAGCCGGTGTTGAAATTTGGTCAGTTTTCCCGGTTGACCGTGGAAACTCTCCTGCGGCACGGGAAAGTGGACCGTTGCCCGTCAGGTCGTTAAGATTGGCGGATGAATACACGCATACTGCTTGTCGAAGACGACGAACGCCTGGCCGAACTGACGGCCGAATATCTCACCAAGAATGACCTGGAAGTCAGTATCGAGCCTCGCGGTGACACTGCCGAGGCCCGAATTCTTGCCGAACAGCCGGACCTCGTCATCCTGGATGTCATGCTGCCCGGCAAGGACGGATTCGAAGTCTGCCGTGCGGTGCGCTCGCAATATCGCGGCGTGATCCTCATGCTCACGGCGCGCGATGAGGATTTCGACCAGATTCTTGGCCTGGAAATGGGCGCTGACGACTATATTGCCAAACCGGTTCAGCCACGCGTCCTGCTCGCCCGCATCAAGGCCCTGCTGCGGCGCCTGCCGACCACCGGCGATGCGAACAATGGCGAATCGGAAAGCATGGTATTCGGCCAGTTCAGGATCAGCCAGTCGACCCGCACTGCGTCGCTGAACGGCCATACGATCGACCTGACAACCGCCGAATTCGACCTACTCTGGCTGCTCGCCTCCCATGCCGGCAATGTGCTGTCGCGCGACGACTTGTTGCAGGAACTGCGTGGCATCGGCTTTGATGGCCTTGATCGCTCCATCGACGCACGTATTTCCCGCCTGCGCAAGAAATTGAACGACGACCCGGAAAATCCGACTCGTATCAAGACAGTCCGCGGAAAAGGCTACCTTTTCAGCAAACATGACTGGAACTGACCCGCAAGTCCCCGACGAAAGCCCGAAGGCACAAAGTCAGGGCCTCGCCCGCTCGCTGTTCCGGGTCGCCCTGCCACGCTGGCGGGGTAGCCGCTACAGCCTGTCCAAGCTGTTTTTCAATTTCTACCTGTTGGCCATGGGCTCCTTCGTCGCCATCGCCTTCACCGCCGATTTCGTCATTTCAACCGCCCAGCGCGGCATTACGGACGACTACGCCCGACGTTTCATGCGCGGAACGATCACTATCATCGAGGATGAACTTTTTCGTCAGCCACGCCGTGAATGGCAGAAGAAGCTCAAGGAGATCGACGAAAAATTCTCCTACCGACTAGGTATCGTTGAGCGCATGACGCTCGACCATACGCTGACGCCCAGCCAGGTGGTCAAGCTCGATGCCGGCGACATCGCCATCGACCACGACGGCGATATCATGTATCACCGCCTTGGCACGTCCAGCCAGGTTCTGGTCGTCGGTCCACTCGCCTCAAACCGCAATCCGGAGCTCAAGGATCGACTGCCACTCGAACTACGCTTGCGACTGCTGACCTGGAGCCTGATCGGTCTGATCTTTGCAATTGCCCTCTGGTTCTGGGTCCGCCCGATCTGGCGCGATCTCGAAACTCTGCGCCAGACGGCACTGGATCTCGGTGACGGCAATTTCGAAGCCCGCTCGCCCGCCGCCCGTACCCAGCTTTTCGCGCCGCTCTCCGACACGATGAACAGTATGGCCGAGCGTATCCGCCAATTGCTTGCCACCCATCGCGAGCTTTCCTGCGGCATCTCGCACGAACTGCGCACGCCCATCGCCCGCATGCGATTCGCGCTGGAAATGCTTTCCGAAACCGATGACCGGGCAGAAGGCGAACGGCTATGGGCCATGATGGAGGCCGATCTCGACGAACTCGACCAACTCATCGACACCAGCCTGACCTACGCCCGATTCGAACGCGAAGCGCCGGAGGCGCATTTCTCCAGCGTCAAGTTCGCCGACTGGCTGAGTGATGAAGTCAATGCCGTACGCCTGCTGGGTCGCCAGCTTGAGGTGACGGTCGACACGGCAAATCTGCCGGAAAATTTCTGTGTCGATCTTGAT
>DAOLIO010000047.1:0-16354 GCA_035328505.1 Azonexus sp. | reverse complement strand
CGTGAAGGCGAGCTGGCTGATCGGGTTGGCGCCGGCTTCGGCAATGTGATAACCGGAGATCGACACCGAATAGAAGTTCTGAACCTGGTTATGGACAAAGAATTCCTGAATGTCGCCCATCATTTTCAGCGCGAATTCGGTGGAGAAAATGCAGGTGTTCTGGCCCTGGTCTTCCTTCAGGATATCGGCCTGGACAGTACCGCGTACCGAAGACAGCGTCCATTCGCGGATTTTCTGGGCTTCATCTTCGGTCGGTTCGCGACCGTTATCCGTCTTGAACTTGGCCAGCTGCTGATCGATGGCGGTATTGAAGAAACAGGCGAGGATGATCGGCGCCGGGCCGTTGATGGTCATTGACACAGACGTGGTCGGCGCGAGCAGGTCGAAGCCGTCATAAAGCACTTTCAGGTCATCCAGGGTGGCAATCGAAACGCCAGAGTTGCCAATCTTGCCGTAGATGTCAGGGCGCTCGTCCGGATCGCAACCGTACAGGGTGACCGAATCGAAAGCGGTTGAGAGACGGTGTGCCGGCATGCCTTCGGAGACCCGCTTGAAGCGGCGGTTGGTGCGGAAGGCATCGCCTTCGCCGGCGAACATCCGGGTCGGATCTTCACCCTCTCGCTTGAAAGCAAAGACGCCAGCGGTGTAAGGGAAGGAGCCGGGAACGTTTTCCTTCATCAGGAAGCGCAGGATTTCGCCATCATCGGTATAGCGCGGCAGGATGACCTTGCGAATCTTGGTGCCTGATAGCGACAGGCTGGTGAGCTGGGTACGGATTTCCTTGTCGCGAATCTTCACAACATATTCGTCACCCGAGTAAGCGGCAACAGTATCCGGCCACATGTCGAGCAACTTCTTGGCCTTCGGATCCTGAGCGCCATCCTTCAATGCGGCCATTTCGTCGAAATCTGCGGTCACCTTGTCGCACGCCGCAAAGATGTCTTTGGAAATACGCAGCGACTGGCGTTCCCGGGCAATCCTGACCTGTGTTTCGGTATGGGCGTGGTAGCTGCGAACACTATCGGCGATCTCGGCCAGATAACGGACACGTTGCGCCGGCACGATGGCACGCTGCGCCGAGGACTGCTTCACGGTAACGAGTGGCAACTTGCCCGGCTTCAGTTGCAAGCCTTTTTCGCAAAGCGCCGGCACCAGGGCCTGATACAGCGCGGTGACGCCATCGTCGTTGAAGCGGGCGGCCTGAGTGCCGAACACCGGCATTTCATCAGTAGCGGTCGAGAAGGCTTCCCGGTTGCGCTGATACTGCTTGCGCACATCGCGGAGCGCATCCTCGGCCCCCTTGCGGTCGAACTTGTTGATCGCCACGAAATCGGCGAAGTCGAGCATGTCGATCTTTTCCAGTTGGCTAGCGGCACCAAACTCGGGTGTCATCACATAGAGCGACAAATCGACGAAAGGCACGATGGCCGCATTGCCCTGGCCGATGCCGGAGGTCTCGACAATTACCAGATCGAATCCCGACAACTTGCAGGCGGCAATCACCTCTGGCAGCGCAACGGAAATTTCGGAGCCGGTATCCCGCGTCGCCAGCGAGCGCATGAAAATAGTCGGATGCTCGATGGCATTCATGCGAATTCGGTCGCCAAGCAGGGCGCCACCGGTACGCTTGCGCGATGGATCAATGGAGATCAGCCCGATTTTGACGCTATCACTCTGGTCGAGACGGAAACGGCGAACGATTTCATCGGTCAGCGATGACTTGCCGGCACCGCCCGTGCCGGTAATACCGAGTACCGGCACGCTCATCTCGGCCGCTGCCTTGAGCAACGGGTCTTTCAAGGCCGGTGCTTCGCCATTTTCAAGGAGGGTAATGACGCGGGCCAGCAAACGCTTGTCACCAGCCTTCAAACCGGCGAGAACCTGCTCAACTCCCGGTACGCCTTCAGCCGCCAGATCGTAGTCTGAATGCTGTACGACCTCGTTGATCATGCCCTGCAGCCCCAGATGCACACCATCTTCCGGCGCGTAGATACGGGTCACGCCATAGGCGTGCAGCTCCTTGATTTCAGACGGAACAATTACCCCGCCACCACCGCCGAAGACCTTGATATTCTCACCACCGTTTGCCTTGAGCAGGTCTATCATGTACTTGAAAAATTCGACGTGACCGCCTTGGTACGACGTAATGCAGATGCCCTGCACATCTTCCTGCAGTGCCGCATTGACGATCTCCTGCACCGAGCGGTTGTGACCAAGGTGAATCACCTCCGAACCCGTCGATTGCAGGATACGGCGCATGATATTGATCGAGGCATCGTGTCCGTCAAACAACGATGCAGCGGTCACGAAACGCACCTTGTTCTTGGGCTTGTATGGGGAGAGCTTCTTGGCAACGGAAAGATTGGTCATGTCGGCGGTCTCATCGAAAAGTGGTGAAGGCGCTCATGGTAATCCGCATTAATGGTCTGACCATTGCTGTCGACGACGACAATCGTGCAAATTCCGCCAAGATGATAGAGTGCTGCGGTCAACCGGAAAATTTACCCAAAATGCTGCATTGCACCAACCCGGATTCACCGTCACGTACACAAGCCACTGTTGCAATGGGCTTTGTTGTCGGCATGCTGGCCGGCCTCAAAAAGCGAAAAATCGACCCGGTGCCACTTCTGCAGACCACCGGGATTGATATTGCAGACACCGCCAGCCGAATTCCCATCGATCGCTACGCCGCCCTCTATAACCGCCTCAACCACGAACTGGACGACGAAGGCTTTGGCCTTTTTACCCAGCCGATGCGCGTCGGCAGTTTCGAATTCATGTGCCGAGGCTGCCTGAGCGCGCCGACACTGGCCGACGCGCTGACCCGGGCCAGTCGTTTTCTGCGTATCGTGCTACCGGATCTCGCGGTCAGTGTTCGTCGCTCGCAGGGCCGGGCCGAACTCGTGATTGCTGAAACACACAAGCTGGCCGACAGCCTGGACGCCACGGGTCGCATCTTCGCTTTCGAATGGCTGCTTCGCCTGCTGCACGGCCTTTCATGCTGGCTGGCCGGACGCAGTATCGGACTGGACAGTGTAATTTTCCCCTACCCAAAGCCTGATCACTTTGCTGACTATGCACTGATTTTCACCGAGGACTCGCGCTTCGCGCCGACCGTTGCGGGCGGCGTCGGGACGCTGGTTGCCAGCTTCAACGCCAACCTGCTCGACCTGCCCATTCGTCGTGATGAAGCGGCGCTCAGCACATTCCTTGACGGGGCCCCCGGCAAGCTCACCACCCTTTACCGGCGCGACCGGGAAATGGTCATCCGGGTCCGCGACCTGCTACGCGCCGCCCTGCCTGATACACTCACGCTTGATGACATCGCAGGCCGCCTCTATCTCTCCCCGCGTACCATCCATCGCCGACTGGAAGAAGAAGGCTCCAGCTTTCGCGGCATCAAGGATGCCTTGCGTCGCGACATGGCACTCTCGCGTCTTACCAAGACCAGGGATTCCATTGCCAAAGTTGCTGCCGACCTCGGCTACGCAGACACCTCAGCCTTCTATCGGGCCTTTGTGGATTGGACCGGCATGGCGCCCGTACACTATCGACAGAAATGGGCCGGAAAATCTGCCGGATCGAACTGAAGGAAATCGACGATGAAAACTAAATTAGCCCTTTTAGCGCTCTCCTTGCTGCTGATCAGCCTTGCATGGAGCGCCGGCTTTCTTGATCGCGAAATTTACTTTTCCGAAGCGGATATTCAGGCGCAAGTGGAGAAAAGCGGCACGATGCAGAAAAGCTACGGCAACGGCTTGATTGTCGTGTCGTTCATCGAGGCCCCCAGGATCACGCTGGGCACCCCTGAAGGTCGGGCGGCGTTATCCGCTCACATCAATATTTCACTGCTCGGCAACCCAGCGGTCCCGGTGTTGGTCGAAGGCACCTCCGGGCTGCGCTATGACGACCACGCCAAAGCCTTTTTTCTGGACAATCCCGTGGCGCATTCGGTGCAGTCACAAGCCATCTCTCGGGAATCCGAGCCGATGGCCAGACAGGCCATTACGCAATTGATGACCTCATACTTTCGCAGCAAGCCAGTATATATCCTGCGCGAAAACGGCACCGCACAAGAACAGGCTGCCCGCTGGCTGCTTCGCTCGATCCGCATCGAACCCGGCCGCGTGGCCGCCATTCTGTCTCCCGTCTGAAAACTCAGTCGGAACCAAACTCGCGGGAGTAGGGCTCGCGCAGATCAACCGGCTTGACGCCCTTCTTGCGCATGCGAATGTTCAGCATCTCGACGCCTACCGAGAACGCCATGGCAAAGTAGATGTAACCCTTCGGGACATGGTGGCCGAAACCGTCGGCAATCAGCACCACGCCTACGACAACAAGGAATGACAGGGCAAGCATCTTGATCGTCGGGTGATTGGACACGAATTCGCCAATCGCCCGCGCGAACAGCATCATCAAGCCCACCGAAGCGACAACGGCAGCAATCATCACACCAACCTGACTGACCATGCCAATGGCAGTGATGATGGAATCCAGCGAAAACACCAGGTCAATGACAATGATCTGCGCGATGACCCCGACAAAACTCGATGCCACCTTGCTGGACGTCTCGCCCTCCTCGCCTTCAAGCAACTGATGTACCTCACCCGTGCTCTTCCAGATCAGGAACAGGCCGCCTGCAATCAAAATCATGTCGCGACCTGAAACGCCATAGTCAAACAGGGTCACCACCGGCTCGGTCAGGCCAACGATCCACGACAGCACCAGCAGCAAGCCGATCCGCATGAACATCGCAAGGAAAAGGCCAATCCGTCGCGCCATTTCCTGCTTCTCTCTGGGCAGCTTATCGACCAGAATGGAAATGAAAATTATATTATCGATACCAAGCACCAACTCCAGCGCGGTCAGCGTAAAGAAAGCGATCCAGATTTCGGGAGAGAGCAGGAACTCGAGCATGGGGCGAAGGACGATAAATGATCAGGCGCCCATTGTAGAAAGCATGACCGACCAACGCCACCGATTCGCCGTAAGCATCTCTTCGAAAAACCCGAAGGGTTGCTCAAGCGTAGCGTGGCATTGAGTTCGCCACGATAACGCCTGACCGAGCCGGAGATACGTCCTCTACCAGCCCGTTCGCACTTGAATCGTTCCTGACAAGCAATGCGGCACCCGCAATTAAACGGGTGATCGGGCCACTGAGCGGTTATCGGTCACTGCATTTCAGGTATGGTGAGGCCGAAAGCAGCGTCACGAGCGTCAACTTGATTTTGACGATCAACTCATTATTGGCGGCAAAGCGCCTTTGCTTTTTCGCCAGTTCGATCTTCCGTCATCTAAGCAACAACCACCGGGCAGCGTTGAATGGACCAGAACACTTTATTCGGGCAGGAATGGCAGGTCCTGCAGAACAATCATGAGCAACTTGAGAAAATGGCGCTACTGATCAAACTGGCGAGCATCGCGTTGTGCGTAGCCGGGATTGCATCCGGACTCCCGCTGCGATGGACAGCATTCGCTGTTTCTCTGTGCTGGCTACAGGAAGGAATATTCAAGACCTATCAGGCCAGACTGAGCGAACGGCTATTGCATATTGAATGCTTGCTCAGGCGGGAGCCAGAAGGACTGGAAGCCATGCAGCTTCATTCTCAATGGCTGCTCAGGCGCCCAGGCATGCTTCGCCTGTTGGTCAGCTATGCGGCAAGCGCTTGCCGCCCAACCGTAACACTGCCCTATCTGCCAATTTTGCTGGCATTGGGCGCCGAGTATTGTTTTTCAGTACGCTGAGGAGCAGCAACCATCAGTACCCCGATTGTGTGCAATGCTGCGATCCATCAAGATGTCGACGTAACCCAATCCACTCTGGAGCACTGATGGTCAACGCAAAATCCCGTGAAGTCACACTGGCCGTCAAAATAACCGACGAATTGAACTCGGCTTTGGACCAGTTACGCCAGAATTGGAAACTGGCGCCATCGAACATACCCCGTGGACTGGCATGCTCGGAATCCAAGGAAGGACAGTTCGTCCTGGTTGCATCCGAAGCGGCTTTCATCACGCTGCCGGGAGCCTGCGTCATCAAGGGGATCGGCGCGCTGGAACTGCTCGGCGCAGAACCTGCCTTTGAAGAGGGTGCCAAGTCAAAATCGCTGATTCTTAAGGCAACAAGCGATGGCTGGAAGTTTTCCGTCAAGTTCGTGCCGCCCATCGTTCGACTGCGTAACGCCTGAGCGCAGGACCGGACTATTTATCTAGCGTCTTTTCCAGGGCGGCCAGCAACTTCAGGGCGCGCTCCCGATTTTTTTCGTTGGCCACCGTACGTTCAGCCACGTTGGCCGAATCTGCCAACGATGCTTTCACCAGCGCCTCATGGGGCGTCAGACCACCCAAGGCAGCATCCAGCATTTGATCGGCTTTCGCCTCAAGATCTTCATCCGACATTGGATTCTCTATTTCTTCTTCCGACATTCGATTCTCCATTTGAGTCGGCGAACTTCCAAACCGTTTCCGGGCGCAAGAAAAGGGTCCATCCGGGAATGAACCCTCCAGGCGCGCCACAGAAGGGGCGACAGGCAGGTCACATCAATGCGCCCCCGCTGATTTACTTGACGCCGGGCTTCCGGCCCGGCGCCGGGCGAGGAATATATCCGGACAGGCGACACTGGAAACCTTCTATCGCCTTACCCTTGACGTAACTGGTAAACGTACAGCGTGAGATATCGCCCCGCGCCGATAGTTCAGACAGGGAAACCCTGACGTCATCCAGCGACATATTGGTGGCTTCGGCAATATCAAAATCGAGCAGTTGGCCGTGTTTCTTGAGGTGTTCGAGAACCTTTGCAGTGTTCATCAGGATTCCTTTCTGTAGCTTGACCAGCAATCGCATCAGCATAACCGCTTTTCAAGCAGCTAACGCTGCTCGCCGCGGCCCAAACAGTGGACAGACTGGATCGAAGCAAAGAGCGGTTGACTGGACCAAGAAAAAAAGCCCGCGCTAGGCGGGCTTGAATCCACTTCCTGGAGGAGATGGAGGAGACAGCTTGATTATCTCCAAAAACATTGTGCGCCGCAACAATATTTTTGTATCGAATTGTTACATGATCGACTCGATAAAGCCCTAGCGATTGCTGCACCGCGCCCAATCGTGATTAGGCCGTGCATTGCCTTTCAATGAAAAAGCCCCGCATGATCTGCGGGGCTTTCTGCGTCGGAAGACCGAAAGATTACTTGGACTTCTTAGTCACGGCAGCCATGTTGGCTTGAGCTGCATCCGCAAATTGCTTGGCCACGGCGTTCATGTTGCCAAATGCAGAATTGGCAGCAGCAATTGCGCTTTGAATGGCTGCAACGGCACCTTCAGAACCAGCCGGAGCGGACTTGGTGGCCATTTCGACCATACCAGCCATCGACTTCTTGAAGTCGCCGAATTGGGCTTCAACCATCTTGGCCAGTTCCTGCTGGGTCTGAGCGGAGATTTCGTAGACCGAACGCGAGTAGGCAACGGCCTTGTCGACGGCCGGCTGAGCCAGGGCGGTTTGAGCAGCCAGGGCAGCCTTCGGATCCTTGGCATCCATCACCGACTTGACGCCGGAAACGGTGTCTTCCAGAGCAGCACGGGCGGTATTCAGATTCAGTGCAGCAATGCGCTCGGCAGACGCCAGGGCGGTATTGGCAACAGACAGCAGGGAGTCAACGGTAGCTTTGTTGGCGGCGGTGAATTGTTCGGTATTGATAGACATGGATGTCTCCTGGATAAGGTTGTCGGTGTGTTCGGTACTGAGTATAACGCACAAATTCCAAAAATTGTGCACTGCAGCAATTTTATTTGATACTGAATTTTACAATTTGTGTCGGTGGCTCATCTTCCCTCGCCACGCTGCAAAATACAGCAAAAATCAAACCTTAAAAACCTTCATTTTCTATTGCAATCACCATCTGTTTCTTGGGGATACTTTCCCCCCATGGGGCGCTAATGGATGTCGTCCGACGACTACGGTCAACCGGAAAAAAGTGTCAAAAACCAAAATCCGCCAGCGCCGTAGCGGCTAGCAGCGCGAACCTGTTCAGACAGGAGTGAGCCGCGTGATGGAACCGCAGTATGCTGAAAGGAGCAGGAGTATTCCTTTTCTGAACGTCGCGTCGCTCTGAAACAGCCTGCCCGGTCGGCATTCCGAATCTCAAGACAGGATCAATTCCGTGATGCCGTCCGTCGGCAACGCCTGGTTGGGAGACATGGCAGGATCAGGCCGCGTGCCAATTCTTCGACGGCCACGGTGCGGATGATCGGCGCTCCTCGCGACCTGGCGCCACCAAAAATCGTGGCAAACGCCACATCAGCGGCATCTCGCCCGGTGCCAAAGTGCACAAAGCCCATCGGTATGGCCGATGACCTCACGCAGAATGGGACCCGGTCAGCATTTCCGGTCGTGGCAAACGCACGCCAGCTCGACGAGCATGAATTTGCCGCCCCTGAGCCTGGTCATGTCCCTGATGTACCAGACGATGGCCTGAAGCCGATTGATTCACCGCCAAAGCCGGCGGGTCGCAACCCGACTACCGTTGCAAAGTGAAAAATGTCCAGGCCGACGCGGAGCGCCATCCATGCGCTTCGCGTCAGCCCTGAACAACGACTTAGCGAATGTCCAGCACGCTATCGTCCCAGGCGGCGTGCTTTTCCAGCCCGAGCAGGTTGGCCACGGTGGCAGCAATATTCGACAGGCCGGCGGTTTCGGTCTGCCGCAGGCCTAGTTTGCCGCCGCTGGCGTTGTCGTAAAGAATCAGCGGTACCGGGTTCAGCGTGTGCGCCGTCTTGGCCTTGTACGAGCCATCCTTGTTCAGCGACGGCTGCTTGGTCTTCTTGTCCAGCTCGAACATTTCGTCAGCATTGCCGTGGTCGGCGGTAATCAGCGCCACGCCGCCCGCCGCATCGACCGCCTGCAGGACGCGGGCCAGCGACAAATCGACGGCCTCGACGGCCAGCGTCGCGGCATAGAAGTTACCGGTGTGGCCAACCATGTCGCCGTTGGCAAAGTTGCAGCGCAGGGTCTTGTACTGGCCAGACTGGATGGCAGCAATCATCGCATCGGCGATTTCGGCCGCCTTCATCCACGGACGCTGCTCGAAGGGCACGACGTCGCTCGGCACCTCCTGCCAGGTTTCACCCTCGAACTTGCCGGAGCGGTTGCCGTTCCAGAAATAGGTGACGTGGCCGAATTTCTGGGTTTCGGAGCAGGCAAACTGGGCAATGCCGGACTTGGCGAACCATTCGCCAGTGGTGTCCTTGATCGCCGGCGGGGCAACGAGGAAGCGGGCCGGCAGTTTCAAGTCGCCGTCGTATTGCAGCATGCCGGCGTAGGTCACCTTCGGGAAGCGGACGCGGTCGAATTTGTCGAAATGCGCCTCTTCGAAAGCACGCGTGATTTCGATGGCCCGGTCGCCACGGAAGTTGAAGAAGACAACCGAATCGCCGTCCTCGATGGCGCCAATCGCCTTGCCTTGGTCAGCGATGACGAACGCCGGCAGATCCTGATCGATGGTGCCCGGATTCTGATCGCGCAGGCCGTTGACCGCCGCGGTCGCATTCGGAAACTGCGGGCCCTGGCCGAGCACATGGGTCTTCCAGCCTTTTTCGACCATCGCCCAGTTGGCGTCGTAGCGGTCCATCGTGATGAATTGGCGACCGCCGCCGGAAGCGATGCGGGCGTCGAAGCCGTCGGTGCTGATCTCGCCGAGGAAGGCTTCAAAGGGAACCACATATTCCAGCGCGCTGGTTTCCGGCACATCGCGGCCATCGAGCAAGGCATGGATGCGCACGGTCTTGATGCCTTCCGCCTTGGCTTGCACGACCATGGCTTTCAGGTGATCGATATGGCTATGCACGTTGCCGTCCGAGAACAGCCCCATGAAATGCACGACGCCACGACCGGTCTTGGCGCCGGCGATGATCTGCTGCCATGCCTCGCCCTGCCAGATAGCGCCGGAGGCGATGGCGTTGGAGACCAGCGAAGCGCCCTGGCTATAGACCTGACCGGCGCCGATGGCGTTGTGGCCGACTTCGGAATTACCCATGTCGTCGTCGGACGGCATGCCAACGGCGGTGCCATGGGCACGCAGGCGGATATTCGGGTATTGGGCAAACAGGCGATCCAGCGTCGGCTTCTTGGCGGCGGCAATCGCGCTGCCGACATCGGTTTTGGGCAAGCCGTAGCCGTCCATCACAATAATGACGACAGGGCCTTGAATTCCTTGGAAATTGGGGAGCTTCTGCAGCATGATGGGTTCCGGCAGCAAGGGAAAAGCAGTATTTTACCTTTCGCACCGCCCAAAACCCATGGAAAACCCGATGTCAGCCCAGCTCAAACCCAGTGAAATCGTCCGCCAGCTTTCCCAGCACGTGATTGGTCAGGAAGACGCCAAGCGCACGCTGGCCGTGGCCATCTACGCGCACTTCCGGCGCATGTCGGCGAACGCTGCGGAGGACAGCGTCGAGCTGACCAAGAGCAACATCCTGCTCATCGGTCCGACCGGCACCGGCAAGACGCTGCTGTGCGAGACGCTGGCGCGCATTCTCGACGTACCCTTCGTCACGGCCGACGCCACATCGCTGGCGCAGACGCAGTTTGTCGGCGACGAAATCGAGGCCATCCTGCACCGTCTGCTCGACCGCGCCAGTGACGACATCGACCGCGCCCAGCGCGGCATTGTTTTTGTCGACGAGGTCGACAAGCTCAAGGCCATCGGCGGCGAGGCCCGCGCCACCTCGGGCGAAAGCGTCCAGCATGCCCTGCTCAAGATCATGGAAGGCGCGCCGGTACGCCTCAAGGACGGGCGGCACATCGACACCACGAACATCCTGTTCATCTGCGGCGGCGCCTTTGTCGGGCTGGATCACATCCTGACCCAGACCCACACCTTCGGCTTCATTTCGACGACTGGCGGCGACGATCATAAAATCCTTGAGCGCCTGAATGCCCGTGTCAAACCGACCGACTTGCTGGAATTCGGCCTGATTCCGGAATTCGCCGGCCGCCTGCCCATTGTCACCCGCCTGCACGACCTGACGCAGGACATGCTGATCCGCATCCTGACCGAGCCGAAAAATGCCATCTACCGCCAGTTCCGCGCCATGCTGGCGGCTGATGGCGTGGACCTCCAGATCGAGCCCACCGTCTTTCGCCAGATGGCCGAACTGGCCATCGAATACAAGGCCGGCGCACGCAGTTTGCGCGGCATCTTCGAGGAAATGATGACCGACGTGATGTATGCCGTGCCGGATAACCCGGCCATTCGTCGCGTCGTGATCCGCTCGCTGTTCGAACGCGCCGAGATGTCCACCGGCTGAGACAGAACGCTAGTTGCCGCGGTCAACCGGAAAAAAGACCGAAAATTGAAATATTCCGGCAGCCACTAATCGGGCGCCAGCCCCCGAGCCCTGAGCTCGGCCTTCTTGTGCATGGGTGGAAAAACATCCTTGTCAAACCAGCGATGAAAACGCTGCGCGCGTTCGTCAGCCCTGCGGGCTCGATGGTTCAACCACGCCAGCACGGCCGCCTCGCCAAACCACCAGTCGCCGCGCACGTCCTGAAAAAAGCCGTGCTCGCCGTAAGCGATGCGCAATCGACGCCGAGCCTTGGCATCCGGCTTTTCCCGCATCACGTTGAAAACATCGCTGGCCATCACCCGGCATTGATCGATGTCCCATTCGACCCGAACATGCAGGTCGTTGAAAGCATGGTAACTGCCGTTGAACTCATGCAACGCCAGCCAGCGAAAGCCGCGATAGCCGGCTGAACCGTGGTTGACGATGAGACGAGCCGCGAAGGTGCCGATGATCGGGACGCAGATGACAAAACCGATGAGACGCCCGAAAAGGAACGACGCGACGCCAAAGCAGATCATCAGGGATATGGCGGCCAAGGCATACCTTAGCCAGCGCGAATTGCGCTCACTCGGATCGGCAGGCGAAAAGATGGACATGGGAAACCCGTGCAGACAAACCATGGACAATACACGGTCGGAATTATGGTCTCTCCGGCTGATAACGGCCAATCAACCCGAAAAAAAGGGCCCGAAGGCCCAAAGACGCAAGGAAAACGCGGCATTTCTAGAATGAATAGTTCAGGCCCGCCATATAGCCCTCCGGATCAAATCCGCTGGTGATCACGTTGCCCACCAGATTGCCGCCATCGGCCAGGCTGTACTTCGCATTCTGGCTATTGAGCATCTTGCCCCATGATGCGTAGAGCTTGGTGTTCGCATAGAGATCGTAGCTATAGCCAAGCCCCCACAATTTGGCATCTTTATTGAGCGGCGAACGATCGTTGAAACTGGTATAGCTCGTATAAATTCGGTGACTGCCGATCGGCACCGCGGCGCTGACGCTCCAGCCCGACGATTTGGACAAGGACTTCGTCACGCTCTCATAGTTGCCACCGGAAATCTTTCCGCCAACGGCGGTGGCATGAAGTTTCACAACGCCAAAGTCGTAGTTTGCGGCGACTTGCCATCCCGTTTTCCGGGCCAATCCGATTTCGCCGGCCGACTCATAGCTCGCGTTGTAAATATTCCAACTGGTGAGGGCGGCGTTGAATGGTCCGTGCTTGAAAAACAACGCAAGATCGTAACCTTGGCCTGCCTTGTCATTGGTCTTGGTCGTCCCCGACACCAAGGTATCGCTGACCACGTTGTTTTCGCTGCCGGTGGTGTAGGTCAGATGGCCAGTCAAGCCGTAGAAACTCGGCGTCAAATAGACCATCGAGTTATTCACCCGGGTAGGCATGCCGGCCAACGGCAAAATTGAACCTGAATACCCGTAAAAGCCGACGCCCATCGCATTGCCGGTCACTGCCGCAGCAAGATAGGAACCGGCGTATTGACGCCCAATGGTCACCGCGCCAAATCGGCCCGATGCCAGGCCGGCGTAAACCTGACGCGAAAACAGTTGGGAACCCGTACCCAACTGTCCGCCGGATGACGCGGCAGAATTGTTGATGCCGGGCACCACGCTGGCGTTACCCGTACTGCCGGTATCCAGCAATATCCCGGCTTCGGCCAAACCCACCACTTTCAGGTCGCCCCCCAGCCCCCGCTCCCCCTTGACACCAATACGGGAAGACGACAGTCCGCCTGAGCCGAAACTGACTTTATGGCCAGCACCGCTATTCATGCTGCTGACGTTGACGTCTGCAACCCCATACACCGAGATACCGGAGGGACTTGTTTCAGCTGCCGGCGGTGCTTTGGCTACGGTCTGCGCTTCCATTTTCGCGTTAATCTGTTTCTGACTCTCTTGTGCGGCAAGTAGCTTGCCGATGAGTTGCTTCTGCTCCGCCAACTCCCGCTTCAATGCCTCAATCTCGCTATCGGCAAGCACCGGCATCGCAGCCAAGCAGCCAAATGTCGCAGACAATGCCTTGACCAAAAATCGTTGCCGGCTGGTCAGATAAATTCCCTCTTTCATGTTTACTCCTCCTTGTAAGGTTTGATGCCAATTGGCCTAAATGACCTGCCCTTGAGGCGCATCGGCCCGTGCCAATCGAGCGATGCCCTTCTGGGCTTTTTCTTGAAAACTTGCTGTTCACCATTTTTTCGCGGCATCAGGCGACCATTGCCAGACAACAAGGCGGCGGCCATTCCAATGCAGTGGCGGGAGAGGGCATGACAGGTTCGGCTTCTGTCGAAACCGAAACGTCAATACCCACTTGGAATACTCAGGTCATGGCCATGCAGGCCAAGGCAGTCGCAGCAAAAGCAACGGCCTGGGGCAGCACGTGATCGGCAAAAAAGCGCGCACTGTGGCATTTGCCGATCAGGAAATCGCTGGCCTTGTCACCGCCTGCCAGCCGTTTGCCCGCCGCCAGTGCGGCGCGTCCCATCATCCAGCCGTTGCTGATGGTTGCTGCCAGGCTCAAATACGGCACCGCTGCGGTCAACACCCCTTCGGGCTGGTTTTTCACCACCAGCAGCACGCGTTCAGTCACCTTGCGCCACTGCGCCAGGCCTTCCTGCAACCGCTGGCCAACCAGCTGCAAGGAGGGCGCCGGGTCCTGTTGCAACGCCGCGACCGTCGCATCAATCTCGACAAACAAACGTTGTGCCGTCGCGCCGCCATCACGCATCAGTTTGCGGAAGATCAGGTCGTTGGCCTGAATGCCGGTGGTTCCCTCGTAGATCGTGGTGATCCGAGCATCACGCCAGAACCGGGCGGCACCGGTTTCTTCGATGAAGCCCATGCCGCCATGAATCTGGATGCCCAGCGAGGTGACATCGATGCCCATCTCGGTGCTGCCGCCTTTGACCAGCGGAATCAGGAATTCAGCCATGAACAACTGCTGCTGGCGAACACCGGCATCGGTTTCTGCATGCGCCCGATCGAGCAGACCGGCCGTGTAATAGGCCAATGCCCGCGCCGCCTCAACCCGGGTTTTCATCAGCATCAACATGCGTTTGACGTCGGGATGGCGGTCGATGGTCACCAGGGCCTCGCCGGTCACCGCATCACGCCCCTGCTTGCGCTCGGCGGCATAAGCCAGCGCGTGCTGATAGGCCCTTTCGCCCAGCGCCACGCCTTGCAGGCCGACGCCGTGGCGCGCTTCATTCATCATCACGAACATGTATTCCAGACCGCGATTGGCTTTGCCAAGCAGATGGCCAACAGCACCGCCCTGCACGCCGAAGGCCATGACGCAGGTCGGGCTGCCGTGGATGCCCAGTTTGTGCTCAATCGAGGCACAAGCCACATCGTTGCGAGCACCGAGCGAGCCGTCGGCATTGACATGGAACTTGGGCACCAGGAACAGCGAAATCCCTTTTACCCCGGGTGGCGCGTCGGGCAGACGGGCAAGTACGAGGTGGACGATGTTGTCGGCCATGTCGTGCTCGCCGTAGCTGATGAATATCTTCTGACCGAAAATTCGGTAAGTGCCGTCGGCCTTTGGCTCGGCCCGACTGCGCAGCAGCGCCAGGTCGGAACCCGCCTGCGGCTCGGTCAGATTCATCGTCCCCGTCCATTCGCCGCTGATCATCTTGGCCAGATAGATTTCGATCAGATGGTCGCTGGCGCAGGTCATCAGGGCTTCGATGGCGCCGGTGGTCAACAACGGACAAACCGAAAAGGCCAGATTGGCCGAACAGACCATTTCCTTGACGGCCACGGCGAGCGCGCCGGGCAGGCCCTGGCCGCCAAAAGCCGGCGAACAGGCAATGCCGTTCCAGCCGCCCTCGCAATATTGGCGATAGGCCTCCTTCCAGCCCGGCGGGGTGCTTACCGCACCGTCCTGCCAGCGGCAGCCTTCACGGTCGCCGATGGCATTCAGCGGTGCCAGCACTTCGCCGGTGAATTTGGCGGCTTCTTCGAGAATGGCGTCGGCCATGTCCGGCGTCGCCTCCTCGAAACCGGGCAGGCGGGCGATGCCGGGCAAGTCGGCCAGCTCGTCCATGACGAAACGCATGTCTTCAATCGGGGCGCGATAGTCGCTCATGGTCGCACCCTCACAGCCGTTCGAAGATGCCGGCGGCACCCATGCCGGTGCCGATGCACATGCTGACCATGCCGTACTTGCCGCCGGTGCGCTGCAGGCCATGCACCAGCGTGGCAGTACGGATGGCACCGGTCGCGCCGAGCGGATGGCCGAGCGCGATGGCGCCGCCGAGCGGGTTGATCTTGCTCGGGTCGAGCGGCACATCCTTCAGCACCGCCAGTGCCTGAGCGGCGAAGGCTTCGTTGAGCTCGATCCAGTCCAGCTGATGCTCGGCGATGCCGGCCAGCTTGAGCGCCTTGGGAATCGCTGCGACCGGCCCGATCCCCATGATTTCCGGCGGCACGCCAGCCACGGCAAAGCTGCAGAAGCGGGCCAGCGGCACCAGATTGAACTGCTTGAGAATTTTTTCCGAGACCAGCAGCACTGCCGCCGCGCCGTCCGACATCTGCGAGGCGTTGCCGGGCGTTACCGAACCCTTGGCGTGGAAAACCGGCTTCAGCTTGGCCAGACTCTGCACCGTCACGTCGGCACGCGCCCCTTCGTCATGCTCGGCCAGGCGCTGGCGATGCTTGACCTGACCGGTTTTCAGGTCGGGCAGATACTCGTCGACCAGATACGGCGTGATCTCAGCCTTGAAATGGCCGGCATCAATCGCTGCACAGGCCTTTTGATGCGAGGCGTAGGCGAAGGCATCCTGTTCCTCGCGACTGATGTGCCATTGCTCCGCCACCTTCTCTGCTGTCAGGCCCATGCCGAAGGCGATGGCGCGCTGCTCGTCGTGGGCGAACACGGCCGGATTGACCACCACCTTGTTGCCCATCATGTTGGTCATCACCGTCATCGACTCGGTGCCGGCCGCGATCATCACGTCGGCCTGGCCGAGGCGGATCTGGTTGGCGGCATCGGCCACCGCCTGC
>DAOLIO010000046.1:0-16704 GCA_035328505.1 Azonexus sp. | reverse complement strand
ATGGCGTGCGTAATTCGTGCGAGACGTTGGCGACGAAATCGCGACGCATGCGGTCGAGACGATCCGTCTGTGTGACATCCTTGATCTGCATCAGCCGCCGATTATTGCCATAGGGGATGACGTGGACCGAATACACCCGATCATCGCGACGTTCGGAGCGCAGCGACAGCGGGCGTTCGAATTCACCGTCCGCCAGATAGCTCACGAATTCCGGTTGCCGGACGAGGTTGGAGATATGCTGGCCACGATCCGTGCGGATCACCAGCCCAAGCTGCGATTCAGCCATGGTGTTGCAGAACAGAATGTGGCCATGACTGTCGAGCAGGACCACACCATCGGTCAGCGCCTGGCCGGCAGCCGTGAGGAGTGCAATCTCTCCCTCCCGCTCGGCAATGCGCGTGCGCAGCTCCTTCTCGTGCCGGTAGAGGCGACCAAAGATGCCATTCCACGCCCCCTGTCCCTCCAGCGTGTCATCCACCACCGGCTCCTGAGTCCAGCGTTCAAGACGGGCAAAATTGCGAAAGTGAAAGGCCATTTGCAGCACCAGGCCCAGACAGAAGATCATCCACCCGGCGCCAGCACCCCAATAGTAGCCAACAGGTACGGCGATCACAGCCGTCAGCAAGGCGTAGAGCAACGCCTGAATAAGATGGGCCGTCACCCGATCAGGCTCCCCGGAAGCGATACCCCGTTCCACGAACGGTTTCGACCCGTTCATGGTTGCCGGACCCCTCCAGGGCCGCCCGCAAGCGACGGATATGAACGTCGACCGTTCTCTCCTCGATGAACACGTGGTCGCCCCAGACCTCATCGAGCAACTGGGCACGCGTATAGACGCGCTCCGCATGGGTCATGAAGAAAAACAGCAAGCGAAACTCGGTCGGTCCCAGTTCGATTGGCTGACCGCTGGCCAGTACGCGATGGGTCGCCGGATTCAGCGCCAGCGTACCAATTTCAACGGCCTCGCCCGCGAGATGAGGCGCACGCCGGCGCAAGACCGCCCGGACGCGAGCCACGAGTTCTTTGGGCGAGAACGGCTTGGTCACGTAATCATCGGCGCCGGCCTCAAGGCCCTGAACCTTGTCTTCTTCGTGCACACGGGCCGTCAGCATGATGATCGGCAATTCGCGAGTCCGCTCATCACCGCGAATTTTCTTGGCCAAGGCCACGCCGGACTGACCTGGCAGCATCCAGTCGAGAACAATCAGGTCCGGCAAGGCGGCCCGAATGGCGGAGTCGGCTTCTTCTGCGCTGCTGGCGCGAACAACCAGAAACCCCGCGTGTTTGAGATTGATGGTGACTAGCTCCTGAATCGCTGGCTCATCCTCCACCACCAGAATGGTCGGTGTCACTTGTTAGCCTCTTTGGAGTGCCGAATATCGCGCCCTTCGCTGATGAAAATCACCTGCTCGGAAATGTTCTTGGCGTGGTCGCCTATGCGCTCGATGGCACGGGCAATCCAGATGATATCGATGGCCGTGGTAATGGTCCGGGGATCTTCCATCATATGGGTAATCAGTTGGCGAATGATCGACTTGAACTCGACATCGACATCGATATCGGCCCGGATCACCGCGTTTGCCTGTTCGGAATCCAAGCGGGCAAAGGCATCCAGTGCCTGACGGACCATAATCAGGGCAGCCTCGGCGATATGGCGGATGCCAATCCCGTACTGAACCGGGAAATGCCCGTTTTCGTAGATGCGGCGTACACCCTTGGCAATTTTTTTTGCTTCGTCACCCGTGCGTTCCAGATCCGTCACAATCTTGCTGATCCCCAGAACCAGACGCAGGTCAGAGGCTGTGGGCTGGCGCTTCGCGATGATGTGGGCGCAATCGTCGTCAATCGCCTTTTCGAGGTCGTTAACCTTGCGGTCAGTTTCAACGATGGCCTTGACGCTGGCAATTTCGCCGGTCGTGTAGGCATCGATGGCAGCTGAAATCTGGGTCTCGACCATGCCACCCATTTGCAGGACATGCGTACGCAGGCCACTCAAGTCTTCGTCGAACTGGCTGGAAACGTGGTTTGTCGCGTTCATTTTGTTTTCCTGGTTAGCCCATGCGGCCGGTGATGTAGTCTTCTGTACGCTTGTCTTGCGGTTTGATGAATATCTCGTCCGTTTTGCCGAACTCGACTAACTCGCCTAGATACATATAAGCAGTGTAGTCGGACACCCGTGCCGCCTGCTGCATGTTGTGGGTCACGATGGCTATGGTGAAATCTGCCTTCAATTCGTGAATCAACTCCTCAATGCGCATGGTCGAGATCGGATCAAGCGCCGATGTCGGTTCATCCAGGAGCAGCACCTGGGGCTTGACTGCCACGCCACGCGCAATGCACAGACGTTGCTGCTGACCGCCCGAAAGGCCCGTACCCGGCTGGTTCAGTTTGTCCTTCACCTCACCCCACAACGCAGCCTTGGTCAAGGCCCATTCCACCCGGTCATCCATCTGGTTGCGGGTCAGCCTTTCATGCATGCGGACACCAAACGCGATGTTGTCATAGATCGACATCGGGAAAGGGGTGGGCTTCTGGAAGACCATGCCGACCTTGGCACGCAACTCGATGGTGTCTATGCCTTTGTCGAGAATATTCTTTCCATCAACGATCAGTTCACCATCGGCATGCTGTCCCGGATAGAGGTCGTACATCCGGTTGATGGTACGCAGCAGGGTCGACTTGCCACAGCCCGAAGGCCCGATGAACGCAGTCACTTTGCCCTTGTAAACTTCCAGGTTGATACCCTTCAGGGCAATCGCCTTGCCATAGTAAAAATTGAGATTCCGGATACTGATCTGCGAGATCATTTCTTGGAGTGGTTTTTCGACAGGCATCATTGAGTTGTCCCGGTGCAAATTCATCGTAAATTGGGTTAATGCTGAGCAGCAGACTTGCGGAACACAACTCGGGCGAGAATGTTCAACACCAAGACAGTCAGGGTGATGATGAAGACCCCGGCCCAGGCGAGCCCTTGCCAGTCGGCAAACGGACTCATCGCAAACTTGAAAATGGTGACCGGCAGATTCGCCATGGGCTCACCAAGATCCATGCTCCAGAACTGGTTGGAGAGTGCCGTGAACAATAGCGGCGCGGTCTCCCCGGAAATGCGGGCCAAGGCCAGCAGAATGCCGGTAATGACCCCGGTCTTTGCGGCGCGCAGAGAGATCATCATGATCACCTTCCACTTTGGCGCACCCAGCGCAAATGCGGCTTCACGCAGCGCGTTGGGCACCAGAATGAGCATGTCCTCGGTTGTCCGAACAACAACCGGAATCACCAGCAGAGCGAGTGCCACCGCACCGGAAAATCCGGAGAATTTGCCAACCTGGGCCACATAAACCGCATAGACAAAAAGACCGATGACGATAGACGGTGCCGACAGCAGGATGTCGTTCACGAAGCGTGTGATCTGGCCAAGCCATGTGCGGCGGCCGTATTCGGCCAGATAAATCCCGGCCATGATGGCCACCGGCGTTGCCATCAGCATCGCCAGACCAACCATGATGGCACTGCCAACGATGGCATTTTTCAAGCCACCGGCGCTACCCGGCGGCGGCGTGTTTTCAGTCAGCAAGGTCCAGGACAGCGAACTGAGGCCCTGGGCGAAAACCATCCACAGGATCCAGATCAGCCAGAACAGGCCAAACGCCATCGCGGCAAGAGACAACACCATCGCAATCGCGTTGATGATTTTTCGTTGGGTTCGCAGATTCATGGTCCGGACCTTATTGTTTGCCGGACTGCTTCTCAAGCGAGAGCAGCAACAGCTTGGACATCGTAAGAACGATGAAGGTAATCACAAACAGGATCAGGCCCAGTTCAATCAGCGCCGAGGTGTAAAGACCCGGCGTGGCTTCACCAAATTCGTTGGCCAGCGCAGACGTAATGCTGTTGCCCGGCAGAAAAAGCGAGAAATTCGACAGCAGGCTGGCATTACCGATGACAAAGGTCACCGCCATCGTTTCGCCCAGCGCACGCCCCAGCCCGAGCATGACGCCACCAATGACACCAACACGGGTATAGGGCAACACAACCTTCCAGACCACTTCCCAAGTAGTTCCGCCAAGCCCGTAGCATGACTCCTTGTACATGGGCGGAACGAGTTCGAACACGTCGCGCATCACCGAGGTCACGAAGGGAATGATCATGATGGCCAGAATGATGCCGGCCGCGAGAATACCAATACCGAGTGGCGCACCGCTGAACAGCGAACCGACAAAGGGCACACGACCCAGTGTATTGGCAAGGAAGGGTTGAACATATTCGCCAAAAATGGGCGCGAAAACCAACAGCCCCCAGATGCCATAAACGATACTGGGAATCCCCGCCAGCAGTTCAATGGCGATACCGAGCGGGCGACGTAGCCAGGTCGGTGACAGTTCGGTCAGAAACAGGGCAATGCCGAAGCTGATCGGCAAGGCAACCACCAGCGCGATCAGCGACGTGACAATCGTGCCATACATCGGCACCAGCGCCCCGAAACGCTCAGCGGGAGGATTCCATTCTGAGCTGGTCAGAAAGCCAAATCCGAATTTGGTAATCGATGGCATCGCGCTCCAGGTGAGTGAGATGACGATACCCACCAACAGGGCAAGCGTAATGATCGCAAAGACTCGGGTCAGGTTGAAAAACACCCAGTCACCGAACTTGCCTTTTGTTTGTGATGCGCTCATGGCCATATCCGTTGTTGGTCAGCCCGAAGGATAAGACATCCGTCGCCGACACGAAAAGAGCGACCTCCGCCGCTAGGCGAAGGTCGCATCGGGTCAAGCCCGAGTTTTTATTATTCTAGATTATTTGGCAGAAACGACCGGCTTGCCGGAAGCATCTTTCACGTCGCCCCAGGCGGCAGAAATCGACTTCACGAGCGAATCCGGCAGGGGAACGTAATTCAGCTTTGAAGCCAGATCATCGCCATTCTTGTAGGACCACTCGAAGAACTTCAACACTTCGGCAGCTTGCGCCGGCTTGTCCTGAATCTTGTGCATCAGGATGAAAGTGGCGCCGGTGATCGGCCAGGAATCCTTGCCCGGTTCATTGGTCAGGATTTCGTAGAACTTGGCCTTGTTCCAGTCAGCATGGGCAGCAGCTGCCTTGAAGCTGGCTTCGTTCGGGACCGGCCAGGCACCGTCTGCATTTTGCAGCAAGGCATAAGGCATCTTGTTTTCAAGGGCGTAGGCGTATTCAACGTAACCGATCGAGCCAGGAATACGCTGGACGAAAGCGGACACACCCTCGTTACCCTTGCCACCCAAGCCAACCGGCCACTGGACAGCCGTACCTTCGCCAACCTTCGTCTTCCACTCCGGGCTGACCTTGGACAGGTAGTTGGTAAAGATGAAGGTGGTACCGGAGCCATCGGCGCGACGAACAACGGCGATCGCCTGATCCGGTAGCGCCAGCTTAGGATTGAGTTCGGCAATGGCCTTGTCATTCCACTTGACGATCTTGCCCAGGTAAATATCGGCCAACACGGTCGGCGTCAGGCGCAGCTCGCCAGACTTGATACCAGACACATTGAATACCATCACTTCGCCACCGATCACGGTGGGGAACTGCATCAGGCCACTCTTTTCCAGGACTTCCGGCGTCAGCGGCATGTCCGAAGCACCAAAATCAACGGTCTTTGCATTGATCTGCTTGATGCCGCCACCGGAACCGATGGACTGATAGTTCATCTTGTTACCGGTCGCCTTTTGATAGGCTTCAGCCCACTTGGCGTAGATCGGCGCAGGAAAGGATGCACCGGCACCGGTAATTTCAGCAGCCATGACAGAACCAGCCAATGACCCAATGGAAATAGCCAGTGCCGTGGCGCGGAAAATACGGGATTGCAACATGTCGTGTCCTCGGGTGAGTTGTTAGAGCAACCGCAGTCTACGGCGCATTTGTTACAGTGCGATGACAGCGGGCGCCACAGAAAAGGGCGCCGCAGCGCCCCTTTCAACTCCCAGGAACCAGCCTATTTCGCCGGACGCCCGGTTTTGATGCGTTCAATGCGCCCCATCACTGCTTGCAGTTCCGCATCATTCAGGCTGACCAGCGCAGCAATGCCTCCGCGCAGCAATTCGCTTTTCTTGAACTCTTTGCCAAGTGCAACAAGGCGTTTCTTGAGGCCCCCAATTTGCGCATACTCACTCTCGGGCATGGCATAGCTATCACGAACCAGCTTCACCTTCCTGGCTTTGCCAGGCTTGACCGTCACTGGCTTGGCGACGCTGGGCTGATCGTAGCTGATCGCCTGCGCCATGACCAAGGCCTCGGCCAGCTCCTTCTGATGCCTGGCTACGGTTTCTTCCACAGGGGTCACTTTGCGCACCCGTTTGACTGCGGTGGGCTTGCGCGCCGAGCCCGTTGCTGACCTCTTCTGCGCTACGGCCACCGCCGGCTTTGCATCAGCCGCAATTATCACTACTCCAGACTCGACTTCAGGCCCTGGTTCCGGCGTGGCGCCAGGCGCCGTGCGCGGGATCAGTTTTTTCGGTGGTTTGTTCCCCGACGCCGCCTTGGCAGCTGGCGCATTCTTGATTTTTTGGCTCATTCTTCTCTCCATTTAAACAGCATGGTTAGTTTATCGAACATCAAACCATCATAAGGTTAAGTTTTCATGACCATTTTCTGGCGTCAAAGGGCGGTTAAAATGTGCGTCGACCCATTCAGGAACCAGCAATGACTCAGGACGAACTTAAACAGGCGGTGGCCCAGGCGGCCGCCGACCATGTCGCGAAAACTGCACCAGCCGGCAGCATCATTGGTGTTGGCACCGGCTCCACCGCCAATTTCTTTATCGATGCGCTGGCCCTGCTGAAAGACCGTTACAAAGGCGCCGTCGCCAGTTCGGAAGCCACGCGCCAGCGACTGGAAGGCCATGGCATCAAGGTTTTCGACCTCAATGACGTCGACGCCATTCCGGTTTACGTCGATGGCGCCGACGAGATCGATGCCGGGCTCAACATGATCAAGGGCGGCGGCGGTGCGCTGACGCGCGAGAAAATTGTCGCCGCCGTCGCCAAACGCTTCGTCTGTATTTGCGATGCCTCCAAGCTGGTCGACACCATGGGGAAATTCCCGTTACCGGTTGAAGTCATCCCCATGGCCCGTGCCCACGTCGCCCGGGAACTGGCCAAACTCGGTGGCACGCCCGTCCTCCGCGAAAACTTCATCACCGACAATGGCAACCTTATTCTCGACGTCAAGGGCCTGACAATCTCCGATCCCAAGGGTCTGGAAGCTCAGATCAACCAGATTACCGGCGTCGTCACCAACGGCCTGTTTGCAGTACGCCCGGCCAACCTGCTGCTGCTTGGCACGGCCGACGGTGTCCGATCGATCACCTAAATCAGGCACCTCATGCCGTTTAGAAACTGGCCACGATTTTAGTGGCCCGTTTCACGTGCGCCCAGAGACCTAACGCAAGCCGATCAACCGGCGAACACACGGTGCCTTCGTCGCGTCATATTTCTGTCACATCAGAGCGCTAGGCTATGGCACTCCACTTTCACCGGGAGCGCACGATGTTTTTGTCCGCCCAAGAAATCGCCCAGAGCCGCGAGCACACGCTCAACAATTTCCTCAGCCTGTCCGCCGCCTATTTCGACGCGAGCCAGCTCCTCTCCGGCGTTCTGGCCGATGCCGGGCGTGAATCCCTCCAATACGGCAGCAAGCATTTGTCCGGCTTTGAATTCGTTCCACTGACGACCGCTGGCGAAATCAGCGCCACGGCCTGGTTGAACAATGCCGCCCGCGCCTGCCGGACACTGGAAGAAGCGCTTAAAATCATCGGCGACACCCACAAGACGATGATCCGCTGCGCCGAAGCCCAAGCCTGCATACTCGATGAAATTGCGTTCGCCTCTCTGCGCCGGGCGACCAAAACCAGCCCTTGGGAAGCGGCGCTGGCGCTCAACGCGATGAAATCCTCGCTGGAAGGTGCCGAGCAGACGCTGCATGACCTGAGTCTCGCGGCGATCCAGACCGTTGACCTTGCTGAACAGGATGCGCATCAACTGGTGGACAGCATGGCTGGCGGACCGCCGGCCCCACGCAAACGTTCGGTCAGACGCAAACCGGCTAGCTGATCATTCGCTGCCACTTGTCTGCACCACGTGCTCTCCATTTTGCCCGGTTCTACCGGGCTTTTTTTATGCCTTATTTGGAGTGACGATTGACGCGGAGTGCCGCCATCGACCAGACTCCGTGGTTAACGTCAGAATCGGATTCCCGGATCATGCCCCATAGCAGTTGGCACAATTACGATCACTATGGCTACGCTTTCATGGCGATTGCCGGCACATTCGCTGCGGCTGCCTGCATCCAATGGGCACTCTACCGGCCACGCCATGCCGGCTGGCTGGCCTCGCTGCAAGGTGTTGCGCCCCCCTTCATCAACATCATTGGCGTGCTGTTCGGCCTGACGCTTGCCTTTCTCGCCAACGACACCTGGAGTGCCCATGATCGGGCGATGAATGCGGTTTTCAAAGAAGCGGACTCATTGCGCAGCATTGCCGTTCTCTCCCGACAGCTGGCCGATCCGCTGCGCGGCGAAGTGCGCAGCGCCGTCTCACGCTACGGTCAGGCCAGCGCGGGAGAATGGCCAATGCTGGCCGCACGCCAGTCGAGCGCGGAGGTAACAGCCCTGGCGGACGCCCTGCTGACGCTGCTGGCCAGCCGAAAAGTCAGCGCTGATGCCGGCGAAAACGTGCAGGCATTGATGCTGCGCAAGGCCATCGAAATCCGCGACGAGCGCGACCTTCGCATCGGACTGAGCCAAACCCATGTCAATCCGCTAAAGTGGCTGGGAATGGCCTTTCTCGGTTTCCTGACCCTGTTGTCCGTCGCCATCGTGCATGTCGACAAACCTCGGGCGGCGATGGTTGCCATTATTCTGTTTGCCCTTGCGGCGGCCCCCACAGCGGCCATCGTGCTGATTCAGGGCAATCCGTTCCAGCAACCGACCGCGGTAACGCCGGCCCCCATCATCGAGGCCGTCACCGAGCAGCATTAAGTCCACCCGAAACTTTTATTTTTGGGCAAATTTTGGGGTTGACCGCAGATGCTCTCCCGTAATGCCGATCCAAGTCTTATCAACCTCGCCCTGCAGGGCGGCGGCGCGCACGGTGCCTTCACCTGGGGCGTGCTCGACGCCCTGCTGGAAGATGGTCAGTTCAACTTTGAAGGCATCAGCGGCACCAGCGCCGGGGCGATGAACGCCCTGTGCCTGGGACACGGCCTGATGACCGGCGGACGTGACGGGGCACGCGAAGCGCTGAACACGTTTTGGACCAGCGTCGCCGCCAGTGCGCCGTTCTCGTCCGGCGGCGAAGGCAGCCCGGGCATGGCCCAAGCCATGAAACTGATGCTGCAATGGACCAACCATTTGAGTCCCGAGCAACTCAACCCCTTTGACCTGAATCCATTGCGCGACATTCTCGCGGAGCAATTCGACTTTGCCCGGTTGCGACGCAAGTGCCCGGTCAAGCTGTTCATCGCGGCCACCCATGCCAACTCCGGCAAGCTGCGCATTTTTCGCGAAGATGAATTATCGGTCGATGCCCTGCTCGCCTCGGCCTGCCTGCCGACCATTCACCGCAGCATCATCATTGACGGGGAGCCCTATTGGGATGGCGGCTACAGCGCCAATCCGGCGGTTTTCCCGCTGGTCTATCAGTGCACATCCCCGGACATCCTTCTTATTTTGCTCACCCCGCTGCGTTACGCCGAGACCCCCGATTCGGCAGCAGACATTCGTCAGCGCCTGCTCGAACTCTCCTTCAACGCCACATTCCTGCGTGAAATGCGGATGTTTGCGCACCTGCGCGAAGCGGTCGGCGGCACATGGTGGCCAAAATGGTTACCCGGCAGTCGTTTCGAGCGCCGCATCGAAACCTTGCGATTTCACGCGATCACGGCCGACAGCCTGCTGGGTGAATTACCACCCGGCAGCAAACTGACGGTCAACCTGCCTTTCTTTGAACGACTGCGCGACAGCGGCCGCACCTATGCCTTGCAATGGCTGGCCGAACATCGACCGAGCGTAGGCATGCAGCCGAGTCTGGATCTGGCAAAACTTTTTTACTGATTTGCCCTCGAATGCGCCAAAGGACAAATCGTTGATCGCGCTGCTGGCGATGAATGCCAGTCACTATGACCACCAAAATATCTGATATATTTAGTAGATATTAGAAATTCTACAGCCACGGTAATCGACAAGGCACACAGCATGACGCCCCCGGACCATCAGCCCGACAAGAAAACCATTCTCGTTATTGATGACACCGCTTTCAATCTGACACTGATGTCGGGGGTGCTCAAGAAATGGTACACCGTCAAGGAAGCGGCCAGCGGCGCAGAAGCCCTGCAGCAGCTCCAGACAGACCCGTTACCGGACCTCATCCTGCTGGACATCATGATGCCGCTGATGGATGGCTACGAAGTCTGCCGCCGCCTGAAAGCCGACCCCGCAACGGCGGCCATTCCGGTGATTTTCCTGACCGCCAACGTCTCCAGTGAAGACGAGGAAAAAGGCTTTGAACTGGGTGCCGTTGACTACATCACCAAGCCGATCAAGCAAAAAGTCGTCCTCGCTCGCATCAAGACCCACATTGCACTTCAGGCTGCTGCCAATTTTCTCGAAGACAAAGCCCAGTATCTGGAAAGCGAGGTCGCTCGCCGCTCGCGGGAAATTGAAGCGATACAGGACGTGACAATTCTGGCCATGGCCTCGCTGGCCGAAACCCGAGACAACGAAACCGGCAATCATATCCGACGCACCCAACTCTACGTTTTCACGCTGGCAGAGAAGCTGAAGACCCACCCCCGTTTCGCCAATTTCTTGACCGAACACACCATCAAACTGCTCTTCAAGTCAGTTCCGTTGCACGATATTGGCAAGGTCGGCATCCCCGACCGTATTCTGCTCAAACCGGGAAAGCTGACCCCCGAAGAATTCGAAATCATGAAGACGCATACAACACTGGGCCGGGATGCCATCGTCACGGCCGAACGCCGACTGGGTGTCAATGTTGATTTCCTCAGCTATGCCAAGGAAGTCGCCTACAGCCATCAGGAAAAATGGAATGGCAGTGGCTACCCGGAAGGACTGGCCGGCGACGCGATTCCGATCTCGGCGCGCCTGATGGCGGTCGGCGACGTCTATGATGCCCTGATCAGCCGTCGCCCCTACAAAGAGCCGATGCCGCACAACCAGGCGGTGCAATTGATCATTGACGGACGCGGCACCCATTTCGATCCCGATATCGTCGATGCCTTCATCGCGCTGCAGGACGATTTCCTTGCGATCAGTCAGCAATACGCCGACTCTGACGCCGATCTTGAAGAAAAGGCCCGCATGCTGGCGCGACTGCAGCCCAATTGAGCCATGACCGTGAAGCCCGTTTTATTTTATTGACAAGACCGCCAAACTTCACAAAAATTACAATTTCAACTCTTGGTGAGGACACTCCATGTTTCGCACGTTCTTGTGCTGCGTCGCCACCATTCTCTCTGCCGGCAGCAGCCTGGCAGACGACGCCATCACCTACCGCTTTTCACCGGTCAATCAATGGGATATCAACAAGACGGCGGCCTATTGGAATCCAATCATCAATTATGTCTCGGAGAAGAGCGGGATCAAGCTGCAACTCAAGATTGGCCGCACGTCCGCCGATACGACAAGCTACGTACTCGCTCAGGAAGTCGAATTTGTTTTTTCCAACCACCTGTTCAGCCCCGAGCGCGAAAAGCTGGGCTGGAAAGTCTTCGCCCGCCGGAAGCTGCCGGCCTTGCATGGCCAGATTGCCGTACCAGCCGATTCGCCGATCACCACCATCGAGCAGTTGAAGAATCAGGAGATGGCATTTGCCGGGCCGGAGGCATTCATCGGCTATAAGGTTCCCTACGCCTATCTGCTATCCCGAGGCGTGGACGTCAAGGTCGTCTTCGGCGGCAACCAGAATGCCGCATTCGCGCAAATGTTCGCCGGCAAGGTCAAGGCCGTCGGCAGCAACTCTCAACTCATCGAAGGCTATACATCGCGTGAGAACAAGCCCTTCCGTGTGTTGTGGTCGTCCGATGGCTACCATGACCTGGCCCTGATGGCATCGAGCAAGGTACCGGACAAAGACCTCAAGGCAATCGCAAATGCCTTCATCGGCATGAACGCAGACCCGCGAGGCAAAGACATCCTGCACCAGGCATCGGTCAGCGTCGGATTGGCGGATGATGCCTACTTCATCCCCGCCAGCGCTGGCGATTACGCCAGCTACCGCCGCTTCTACCAGAGTGCCCCTCCCCCTCTGCGCTAGAATCACGTGCCATTCGACTTGAAATCCGTGCTCACCCGCCTGTTGCCGGCCTCGCTGGTTGCTCGCGTCTATTTGCTCTACTCAGCGACCCTGCTGATGTTCATTTGCATCGGCCTCGGACTGTTCTACCAGGCGCAGACCCGGCTGAGCATCCAGGATGCCCAGGATTCATCGACGATGTTGATCGAGGTGGTCGCTCAGGTCATCGCCGAGAGCGCGGTCATCGGCGACTACGACACCATCAACCGGACGCTGGAACGGGCGATCTCCCGTTCGCAATTCGAATCGGCTGCCTTTATCGATCTCGATGGCGGTGTCATCCGCAACAACAACCCGCGCCAGCCGGAGACCACGCCCCCCGCCTGGCTCCGCGAACGCATTGCCAGCCAGCTGTACGACGTCAATCGCAATATTTCCGTTGGCGGCATTGATTACGGCGTCTTGCGCCTGACTTTTGCCGTCGACCAGATTGCTGGGGCGATCTGGGAACTGGTGATGACGGCTTCAGCCCTCGCCGTTGCCGGTTTTGCCGGTGGGCTGCTATTGATCTGGTATCCGCTAAAAAGCTGGTTGAGCACGCTGGAGCGGGTCAGGCAATTCGAACAGCACACGGCGGAAAAACTCGATATAGCCGAGATTTCGCCAGATGAGATACCGCTCGAATTTCGGCCAACGTTTGAACTATTGAGCCGCACGACCCGCAGGTTGCGCAGCGAACTCGCCTCCCGCGAAAAGGCACTTGTTTCCCTTCGCGAATTGCTGTCGGGCCTCGGGCATTTACAGGACTCCGACGCCCCGGTCAGCGACGGTGACATTTCTGAACTCACCCACACGATCTCGCGCCTGGTGAATGAGCGTGAGGCCATACGCCAGGCCACCACGCAGGCACGTGATGCCGCAGAAGCCGCCAACCGGGCAAAGGGCGAATTTCTCGCCAACATGAGCCATGAAATCCGGACCCCCATGAACGGCATCATCGGCATGACCGAACTGGCGCTCGATACCGAGCTATCAACGGTTCAGCGAGACTATCTGACCACTGTCAAATCGTCTGCCGATGCCCTGCTGGCAATCATCAATGACATCCTTGATTTTTCCAAAATAGAAGCTGGCAAGCTGAAGATCGAAACGATCGCTTTCGATCTGCCGGAACTGCTCCGGGAGACCATGCGCCCCATGACCTTCCATCTTGAAGAGAAACAGTTGAAATTCAGTTGCGTCGTGGCCGACAACGTTCCGACGCAAGTCCGGGGTGATCCCTTCCGCATCCGTCAGGTACTGATCAACCTGATTGGCAACGCCATCAAGTTCACCCATCAGGGCGAGATAGCCCTCTCGGTTGTGGGCGAGCACAACGCCTTGGGCAAGAGCCGCCTGCATTTTGCAGTGCGCGATACCGGCGTAGGGATCCCGACGGACAAGCATGCGCATATCTTCGAGGCCTTTACGCAGGAAGACAGTTCGACCAGTCGCCGGTTTGGCGGAACCGGGCTCGGTCTCTCCATCTCGCGGCAATTGATCAACTTGATGGGTGGCCAGATTTGGCTGGAAAGCACGCCAGGACAGGGGAGTACATTCCACTTCACGGTCGAACTGCCGGTGGCCGACGACGCCCCGACGGGCCTGATTTCAAACAGCCTGCCAACACTGTCCAAGCGCAGCCCCGCGCAGGTTTCGGTCTTGCTGGTCGAGGACAATCGGGTCAATCAGCGGGTGGCCACCGCCCTGCTCGAACGGCGCGGTTATCGCGTCAGCCTGGCCGAAAACGGTGCATTGGCAGTCGATCTGCTGACGGCGGGCAATGCCCATTTTGACGTTGTCCTCATGGACATGCAGATGCCGGTAATGGATGGTCTGGAAGCAACACGGCGCATTCGGGCAGCGGAGGCGGCAAGCGGTCGCCCGCGTCAGCTGGTCTTCGCCATGACGGCCAATGCCATGCAGGGCGATCGTGAAATCTGTGTCGACGCCGGCATGGACGACTACGTGTCAAAGCCAATCAAGGCAGAAGATCTTTACGAGCGGATCGAGCACTGGCTCAAGCAAGCCTGAAACCTTTCATTTTTGGCAATTTTTTCCAGTTGACCGGGGCAAGCGCCCCGCTTCCGCGCCTCTTGGCAACACCAGTCAATTGAGGGTTCGCCCGGATGGCTGGGGTGTATCAAAGCTGCCTACCCGTCGACGTTCGACGAACAGACTGCCGCCGAGCGGCTCGTTGGCGGCATTCCGCGCCCTTTTCTTGGCCTGCTTTTTGGCGGCTGACGCGGCTGCGGCCACTTCACGGTGCGATTCGCAGTCGCCGTGCACGAGTTTGACGGCGCCAATGGACAGCGTCGGCAAGGCCTGGAAGCCGAATCCGCCTCGCCGGTTCTCGGCCATATAGCCGCCGCGCAAGCGTTCCTCGACACCGAGCAGGTTACCCATCGCTTCGGCAAAGGTGCTGATCATCTGCCAGCAACGCATTTCCCAGTCGGCACTGCGAAAAACCACGAAAAAGTCATCGCCGCCGATATGGCCGACGAAATCCATCCGCTCATCGCTCGCATCGCAGATCAGTCGCGCCAGAATCTGGATCACGTCGTCGCCGCGCCGGTAGCCGAACGCATCGTTGTAGGGCTTGAAATTATCGATGTCGATATAGGCCGCCACGAAGGGATCCGCCCCCTCCAGCATACGGTCGACATGTTCGTTGATCGGCACATTGCCCGGCAACTGGGTCAGCGGATTGGCGTAGCGCGCAGCACTGATCTGCATTTCAGTAATCTTCGCCATCAGATCGTGGCTGCTGCCCACGCCGAGATATTTGCCGTCGGCGGTCACCACAAAGCCATCGAACAGATAGTGCTTGGGGGCCAGCGACAGCATCATCGCCAGCTCCTGTAGGGTGGCGTGCTGATCAACGATGAGCGGGGCATGATCCATGAAAAGCTCACAGCTCTTCCGACCGAACAGCTCCTTGCGAAACGGTCGGGCAAACCGGTCAACCATGCTGTGCCGGTTGATCATGCCGACCGGCTGCCCTCCCTGCACCACCGGCAGGACATCCAGGCTGGGATCGGTTTCGAAGCGGGCAAACACCGATTCATTGGTGGCGTTGGCCGGCACCGGGTCAATCGGCCGCGCCAGACTGCGGGCCGTTGGCAAGCGCCCCGGGCCACCGGTCAGCGGCGACAGTGCCGGCGACTGCTGATCGAGTGCCGTCAGGGTCTTTCCAGTCAGTTGACGAATCGGCCGAGCGTCCGGCCGGGCTATGAAATACCCCTGTCCACAGGCAATGCCCATATCTCGTATGCAGATGAAATCCTCACTGCGTTCTATCCCTTCGGCGACCAGCGACGCATTGCAGATCTCAGCCAGATCCTGCATCGCCCGAGCAAAATGGAACTTGATGCGGTCATCGGCAATACCGTTGATGAAATGCTTGTCGATCTTGACGAACTCCGGCCGTAACTCGGACCACATGCGCAGGTTGGCGAACCCCTCGCCAAGATCGTCGATGGCGATCTGGAAGCCGCGCCCCCGATAATGCAGCAAGGCCTCCTGAATACCTGGCATATCCGTGATCTGCTGGTTTTCGGTCAACTCCAGGACGAGCCGGTTCGGGGCGATGGCCAACTCGCCAAGCAGTGCGCGCGTGTGGCCATTCATCAAGCGATCATCGAGCAGACAACCTGGCGTGACGTTCAGGAATAATCGGCCAGGCAATCGCTGGGCGGCAAAGGCGCGCAGACTGGCTTCGCGGCAGGCGTGCTCCAGATCCTGCGTCAGTCCATGTCGTGCAGCCGTCGCAAACAGATCGGCCGGCCAGTGCAGCGGGCTACTTTCCGGCCCCCGAATCAGCGATTCGTAACCCAGAATGGCCCGCACCCGGAAATCCAGAATGGGCTGAAATACGGGAAACAGCAAACCCTCGGCCATGATCCGCCGGAGTTCCATCACTGCATCATCGACCAGGACATTCATCAGCCAGAACCAGGAGTAACAATCTAGTCAGTTTAGAAACCTGTTATTTCATCGCGATGACATGCACGGCGGTCAGACCCAATGTTTTTCGTCATGTTGGCGAAACATGGCGAGTACATGCTGCCCCTCATCTTCCATACCCGAGCCAGCGATGACGGACACAGAATTTTGCTATTGCTGCCGCGTTCATCACGACATCAGCGTGATGCGCCTCTTCCCAACCCGCCAAGGCTATCGCTGGCGCTGCCTGCGCAGCATCGAGGCAGCAGCGCGGCCATCCCGCGAACGCGACGAATTTGGTCGACAGCAATCCGAGATCAATCGCGAAGCAGCCCGTCGCGCTGCCGAAAATGGCCACCACCTGCGGCAACGGCTACCCGCTTCTCCCTGAGAAGAATCCGGCCTCGAGCGGCGGTTTCCAACAAGGTGCTTAAGCTGT
>DAOLIO010000045.1:0-16845 GCA_035328505.1 Azonexus sp. | reverse complement strand
CCCAACGCCAGAAAGACATAGAGGATGGCGAAATCAAGGATACGCACCCAGGCCTGGCCGCCCAACGCAGCGACAAAGGGCAATGCGATCAAGGCAGCGGCGATCAGGGCAATTCCCGCGGTCGACCGGAAAAATGGGGTATTTTTCATGCCCGATCCCCCGTTTTTTCGCCAAACAGTCCGGAAGGTTTGAACATCAGCACCACGATCAGCACCACGAAGGCAAAAATGTCCTGATAGTGGCTGCCGAGGAACCCGCCGGTCAGTTGGCCAATGTAGCCCGCCCCCAGCGCCTCGATGATGCCGAGCAAAATACCGCCCAACATCGCGCCGGCCAGATTGCCGATACCGCCCAGGACGGCCGCCGTAAAGGCTTTCAGACCAAGCATGAAGCCCATCTGGTAATGGGCAATTTCGTAATAGCCGCCGACCATGACGCCGGCCAGTGCCCCGAGCGCTGAACCAATAACAAAGGCGGCGGCAATGACGCGATTGATATTGACGCCCATCAGGCTGGCGACGGCCGGATTCTGCGCTGTGGCGCGCATGGCCATGCCCAGTTTGGTTCGATAGACCAGCAGCAGCAACCCGCCCATCGTCAGCGCGGACACGAGCACGATGACGACCTGAATGGCCGTGAAATTGGCCCCGGCAAATTCAAAATTCATTCTCGGCAAAAAGGAGGGAAAGGTCAGGTAATTCCGGCCCCAGACCATCATCGCCAGGTTCTGCAGGACAATCGACATGCCGATTGCGGTGATCAGCGGCGTCAGGCGCGGCGCATTGCGCAGCGGACGATAGGCGATGCGCTCCAGCCCCCAGCCAAGCGCCATGCAGACCAGCACCGAGGCACACAGCCCTGCCATGCCGGCCAGCGCCACCGGCATGCCCGCCGTGATCAATGAACCCGCCACGGTGATCGTCACCAGCGTACCAATCATCACCACTTCGCCATGGGCAAAATTGATCAGACCCATGATGCCGTAAACCATCGTGTAACCCAGCGCGACCAGTGCATAGATACTGCCCTGCACGAGGCCGTTGATGATCTGCTGTAGGAAGATATCCATTTAGTCTTTTTCTGGTCCGGCATATGGAAACGGCACCTTGCGGTGCCGTTTCCAATCAGCGCATCAACAAATTACTTCTTCTCAGCCGCAGCCTTCGTCGCCTCGGCGGCATTCTTGACGGCCTCGGTACCCGCCTTCACGGCATCCTTGCTGGCCTCTGCGGCAGCCTTGGCTACATCCTTGGCACCACCCACGGCTTCCTTGCCTACCGCCACAGCCGCGCCAGCGACTGCCTTGGCCGCATCCTTCACATCGGCAACGGCTTCCTTGACATCCGACTTGACGGAATCAACCGGACTGCCACCCAGCGTCTCGACGTAGTCCAGCTTGCCGCCCTTGTACTGGTAAATCGAGATGGCGCCGCCCTTCAGGTCGCCGACCGAATCAAACTCGATCATCGCGGTTACGCCGTCATACTTGGTCTTGCCAATGGCCGGCAGGAACTTGGCCGGATCGACCGAGTCAGCACGCTTCATCGAATCGGCCATGACCATCACGGCATCGTAAACATACGGCGCATACAGCTGAATATCGGCACCGAACTTCTTGGTGAACTTCTCACGGAATGCCGGCCCCTTGGCCAACTTGTCCAGCGGCATGCCCGGTAGCGAGCAGAACTGGCCTTCCGTTGCCGGGCCGCCCAGCTTCATGAACTCCGGGGTACAGACACCATCGCCGCCGAGGAATTTGGCCTTGATACCCAATTCCTTCATCTGCTTGGCCATCGGCCCACCCTGAGCATCCATGCCACCGAAAAAGACCATTTCGGCCTTGGTCGATTTGATCTTGGTGAGAATCGCCTTGAAGTCAGTCGCCTTGTCGGTGGTGTATTCCGTCGCCACCACCTTCAAGCCTGCCGCTTCGGCCGCCTTCCTGTATTCGTCGGCCAGACCCTGGCCGTAGGCGGTGCGATCATCAACGATGGCCACAGTCTTGACGCCCTGTTTGGCGGCGAACTCGCCCAGACTCTTGCCTTGCTGAACGTCATTGGCCATCACGCGGAAGGCCGTGGCAAAGCCCTGCTGGGTATACTTCGGATTGGTGGCCGATCCGGAAATCTGCGGGATGCCAGCATCAGCATAGAGCTTGGAGGCAGGAATGGTGGTTCCCGAATTCAGGTGGCCGATCACCCCGTTAACCTTGGCGTCGACCAACTTCTGGGCCACGATGGCGCCCTGCTTCGGATCCGCTGCATCGTCTTCGGCCAGCAGTTCGAACTTGACCTTGGCACCACCAATTTCCATTCCCTGGGCATTCAGCTCTTCGATGGCGAGTACGGCGCCGTTTTCATTGTCCTTGCCCAGATGCGCCTGGGGCCCCGTCATCGGTGCAACGTGCCCAAGCTTGACCACGACTTCAGGTTTGGCTGCAGGTGCAGCGGGGGCCGCAACGGGCTTTGGCTCCTCTTTCTGTCCGCAGGCGGAGAGGGCAAAGGCCGTAGCAACGGAAAGGGCAATGATGGAAATCTTGGCGCGCATCAATATTTCTCCTGATTTCTGGGGTAAAAGTCACCCCCTGATTGTCCGGAGGCACCGAATACATGTCAATCATAAGGTGCTATGATCGAAACAGTCATTCCTTATGGGTAAAGTTGATGCCGGCCCTCGCCCGTTTGCGGTTCTACCTGAATCAGACAGCTCGCAAGCTGTTCTCACTGCTACCGCAGAAAAGCCGACACAACGTCTACCGTTCGTTTGTCGACTGCGATTCATCGCCCAACAAGCGCCTGGTCCTCAAGATTGCGGAAACCAAGGAAGAGCTGGAAGCCTGCTTCAAGCTCCTGCATGACGCCTACGTCAGCAGCGGATTCATGACGCCGGACCCGTCCGGCATGCGGGTCACGATCTACCACGCCCTGCCGACGACCACGACCCTATGTGCCAAATTCGATGATCAGGTCGTCGGCACGCTGTCGCTGATCCGTGAAAGCGCCATCGGCTTCCCGCTACAGCGTATTTTCGACCTGACCGGTGTTCGTGAAAAGGAAGGCAATATTGCCGAGGTTTCAGCGCTTGCCGTCCATCCCAGATATCGCCGCACCGGGGGAACCATCCTTTTCCCGTTGATGAAGTTCATGTACGAGTATTGCACGACCTTCTTCGACACCCGCCATCTGGTCATCGCCGTCAACCCACGCCACATCGAGATGTACGAATCGCTGCTGTTTTTCAAGCGGCTGACCGCCAATGTCGTCGAGAACTATGATTTCGTAAATGGCGCGCCGGCCGTGGGCGCTACGCTGGACCTGAAGCATGCGCCGGAAACCTTGCGCAAGGCCTACGCCGGAAAATCACAAAGCCGTAACCTGCACCACTACTTTATCGAAACCAAGCTGCCCAACATCCAGATTCCGCACCGTCGCTTCTTCACCACCAATGACCCGGTGCTGACCCCGGATCTGATCGACTATTTCTTCAACAAGAAAACGACGGTCTTTGCCGAACTGAGCGACCGCAAAAAAGCCCTGCTCCACCTGATTTACGATCTCCCCGATTACCAGAAGGTGCTTCCGGCCCTGCCCGATCAGGGTGTTGCCCGCCAGATGCGCCAGCACCGCCGTTTTTCAGTCAAATGTCCGGCCAAGCTGGTTAACGGTAAAAGCATCCTTAACAAACCAATCTCCGTCGAAGTCAACGAAGTATCGCGCTACGGCTTCCGTGCCCGCGTTGCCGAGCAAATCCCGCCCGAAGTCTGGCTGAATGCCACGGTTCAACTCGGCCTCCACGAAATTTCCCGGCTCACCGTACAGGCGGTGCAGGAAACCGACCTTGATGACCAGCATTACTGCGGCTTTCGCATCGGTGAGCCCGACCTGGTGTGGCGAAAGTTCGTGTCGGCCCTTTACGAAGGACACACCCAGGGCGATCTGGACCAGGCCACCCAGTTTCTGGCGTAGCCTCGTTAACGAGTCACGGTGCACACAGTTCGCTGGCCGTGGCTGCGTTTTAACAACCCGCGCTCGGGTTAATCCAGACTTTCCGGAACGATCGGTTTCAGCCAAACTCAAACCTCCAAAGAATTCATCGCCGCTACCCTTGGCGATAGAACGATTGATCACGCTCACAAGGCGTCACCACGGAGACCATCCATGAGCAACCTCGCGCTGCCGTCCGACCTCGCCAGCACACTGGACGACAAGTACACCCGCAAGTCCGGTCGCGTGTTCCTGACCGGCACCCAAGCCCTGATCCGCCTCCCCATGCTGCAGCGCGAGCGCGATCTTGCCGCCGGGCTGAACACGGCCGGCTTCATTTCCGGCTATCGCGGGAGCCCTTTAGGGAATCTCGACCTTGGCCTGTGGAAAGCGAAAGCGCATCTCGCCGAGCACCACATCACCTTCCAGCCCGGCATCAATGAAGATCTTGCGGCCACCGCGGTGTGGGGCAGCCAGCAGGTCAATCTCTTTCCCGGCGCCCTCTACGACGGGGTATTTGGCCTGTGGTACGGCAAAGGGCCGGGGGTCGACCGCTGCGGTGACGTCTTCCGCCACGCCAATGCGGCCGGCTCCTCAAAATTTGGCGGCGTGCTGGTCATTGCCGGCGATGATCACGCCGCCAAGTCGTCAACCCTGCCGCACCAGACCGAGCATGTTTTCAAGGCCGTGATGATGCCGGTGCTCTATCCGGCCAACGTGCAGGAATACCTCGATTTCGGGCTGCACGGCTGGGCAATGAGCCGCTATTCCGGCTGCTGGGTCGCGTTCAAGGCGTTGGCGGATACCGTGGAGACGTCTGCGTCGGTCAATATCGACCCTGCTGCGGTCAACCCGATTTTTCCGCCAGATTTCGAATTGCCGCCGGACGGTCTCAACATCCGCTGGCCGGACCCACCACTGGTTCAGGAAGCCCGACTGCTCAACCACAAGCTCTATGCCGCGCTGGCCTACTGCCGGGCCAACGGCCTGAACAAGCTGATCATCGATTCGCCGACCCCGAAGCTGGGCATTCTGACCGCCGGCAAGAGCTACCTCGATGTGCGGCAGGCGCTCGACGAACTCGGCATCGACGATGCGCTGGCCGCCGAAATCGGCATCCGGCTGTTCAAGGTGGGCATGGTCTGGCCACTGGAGCCAGAAGGCGTCCGCCACTTTGCCGAAGGGCTGGAGGAGATTCTTGTCGTCGAGGAAAAGCGCCAACTGCTCGAATACCAGCTGAAAGAAGAGCTGTACAACTGGAAGGACGATGTCCGCCCGCGCGTCATCGGCAAGTTCGACGAAATTGGCGAGTGGAGCGAAGGCAACTGGCTGTTGCCGGCCACCGGCGAACTGCCGGTCGCCACCATCGCCCGCGTCATCGCCGAACGCATCGGCCGCTTCTTCACCTCGCCGACCATCGCCGCCCGCCTCGCGCTGATTGAAAGCAAGCAGAAAGCGGCGCTGACCCCCATCGTGCTCGCCGAACGCAAGCCGCATTTCTGTTCCGGTTGCCCGCACAACACCTCGACCCGTGTGCCCGATGGTTCGCGTGCGGTGGCCGGCATCGGCTGTCATTACATGGTCACCTGGATGGATCGCAGCACCTCGACCTTCACCCACATGGGTGGCGAAGGGGTGCCCTGGATCGGCCAGGCGCCGTTCACGCAGGAAAAGCACATCTTTGCCAACCTCGGCGACGGCACCTATTTCCACTCGGGACTGCTGGCCATCCGCCAGGCAATTGCCGCCAAAGTGCCGATCACCTACAAGATTCTCTACAACGATGCCGTCGCCATGACCGGCGGGCAGCCGGTCGATGGCATCCTCAGTGTCGCCCGCATCACGCGCCAGCTCGAAGCCGAGGGCATCGAAAAGATGGTCGTCGTCGCCGCGGAACCGGAAAAATACGCCGATATCGTCGACCTCGCCCCTAATGTTCCAGTTCGTCACCGCGACGAACTGGATGCCGTGCAACGCGAGCTGCGCGAATACCCTGGCGTTTCCATCCTGATCTATGACCAGGTCTGCGCTACCGAAGCCCGACGCCGCCGCAAACGGGGCAAGATGCCCGCCATCACCAAGCGTGTCTTCATCAACGAAGCCGTTTGCGAAGGCTGCGGCGACTGCTCCGTGCAATCCAATTGTCTGTCCGTCGTGCCGGTAGAAACCGCTTTCGGCACCAAGCGCCAGATTGACCAATCGTCCTGCAACCAGGACTTCTCCTGCCTCAAGGGCTTCTGTCCCAGTTTCGTCACCATCGAAGGCGGCAAACTCAAAAAGGGGAATGGCGCCGGCCGGCCCACCGCGGCCGACGATGAAGACTGGCCGATCTTGCCAGCCCCGGTGCTGCCACTCACCAGCCGCCCCTACAACCTGCTGATCACCGGCGTCGGCGGCATGGGCGTCATCACCTTGGGTGCCCTGATCGGCATGGCGGCCCATCTCGACGGCAAAGGCATTTCCACGCTCGACATGACCGGCCTGGCCCAGAAATACGGCGCCGTCTTTTCTCACCTGCGGATCGCCGACCACCCGGAAGACATCCACGCGGCCCGCATCGCCACCGGCGAAGCGCATGCCGTCCTCGGCGGCGACCTCGTGGTCAGCGCCAGCAGCGAAGCACTGTCCAAGATGCTTGAAGGCCATACCCGCGCCATCGTCAGTTGCACCGAAACGCCGACCGCCGATTTCACGCGCAACCGCGACTGGCATTTCCCGCTGACCGGACTGAAGCAACAACTGGCTGAAACCCTGGGCGCCAGCAACATCCGGTTCATCGACGCCCAGCACCTCGCCAGCCGCCTGATGGGCGACGCACTTTTCGGCAACATGCTGCTCCTCGGCTACGCCTGGCAATCCGGACTGGTGCCAGTCTCCGCCCGCGCGCTGGAACAGGCCATCGTGCTCAACGGCACCGCCATCGAGGCCAATCGTCAAGCGTTTCTGTGGGGACGCCGTGCTGCGGTCAACCCGGAAAAAGTGGCCAAAATCGCAGGCCCGCTGGGCGGCCTGAGCGCTTCGGCGCCCTCCACCCATGAACTGATCGTTAGTCGGGTCGCTCATCTGACGGCCTATCAGGATGCCCACCTCGCCAACCACTACCTGCATCGGGTCAATGGCGTCATCGCCATCGGCCACGACCCGTTGAGCCGCATCGTGGCCACGCAATACGCCAGACTGCTCGCCCCCAAGGATGCGTACGAGGTTGCGCGCCTGTACGCCGACGGCGATTTTCTGCCCCGCCTCAGCGAACAGTTCGAGGGCAAATGCCGTCCGCACTTCCATCTCGCCCCACCACTTTTCTCCAGGCCGGGGCCAGACGGGCGGCCAAAGAAAATCACCTTCGGCCCGTGGCTGCTACCGGTGCTCAAAATCATCGCGAAAGCCCGGAGGCTGCGGGGCAGCTGGCTCGATCCTTTCCGTTTTACCCCGGAAAATGCCGTTGACCGCAGCCTGCTGGCCAACTATGAAGCTGACCTCGATCTGATCATCCAGCGCGGGGTCAGCAACAACGACGCGCTCGCACTGGCCAACTGGCCGGATAGCGTGCGCGGCTTCGGCCCGGTCCGCGCCCAGGCGGCCATCCGTGCTGCGGAAACGAGAGAAAAGGCGAGATCGGCGTTGATGGCATAAAATCGCCGGATGACTTCCACACCCAAACGACAGTTTGCCCTGCAAGGTGCAGCGGTCATTCTCGTCCTCTCCATCGCCTGGCCGTATTTCGGCTGGAAAGCCGAAGCCATGCCCTGGCAGGCCACCAGTCTGGCCATCGGTGGTGTCGCGCTGCTTTTTGCGACCCTCTCCCGTCAACCCTGGTGGTGGCGCGTCATCCATGCGGGATTCATGCCGCTGGTCTGGTTCACCCATACTCTCGCCATCGACCCCGGCTGGTTCCTGCTCGCCGCCATTCTGTTGCTGCTGGTCTATCGCGGCGCTCTTTCCGGGCAGGTCCCCTTGTATCTATCCAACAAACAGACCGTTGCCGCCCTGGCCGACTTGCTGAATGACCGCGGCCCGGTTCGCTTTCTCGACCTTGGCGCCGGCCTCGGCAGCACCACGGTGCCACTCGCCGACGCATTACCCGAGAGTCACTTTACCGGCTATGAGAACGCACCGCTGACCTGGCTGATCGGCCTCATTCTCAGCATCGGCCGCACCAACATTCGCTGGCGCTGGGATGATCTCTGGCAAGCCAACCTTGGGGATTACGACGTGGTTTACGCGTTCCTCTCCCCGACACCGATGCCCCGACTCTGGGAAAAAGCGAAGTCGGAAATGAAACCGGGAAGCCTGTTTGTCAGCAACAGCTTCCCGGTCCCCGGGGCTGCGCCCAATCGGATCATCGACGTCGCCTGTACCCCGTCACGTCCGCTCTACTGCTACCAGTTGTAGATCATGCGGACCCGAAGACCCGAATCACTCGCCCTGGCCGTGGCCCTGGCCGGCATCATCATCATTGTGGCAGTATTCCTCGCCGATCTGGTTCTCGCCCGGCATCGGGACCTCGACTCGGGCGAACGCCGACTGCAACACTTCAGCATCATGATGGCCGAGCACACCGCGCGGAACTTCGAAGCCGTCGACGTCCTGTTACGCGAAACTGCAAGCGATCTTCCCACGGGCCACCGCGACTGGGAAAACTGGGCCGCCAACAAGGGTTGGGAATACATTGCCCAGCGCCACTCACGCGCCATGCCGCAACTTCGAGATCTGATCGTCATTGATCGGCTCGGCAACCAGCGCTTCATGTCGACGCAATCACCGGCGCCTCACGTTAACGTCAAGGACCGTCCATATTTCAGTACGCTGGAACAAGGCGCCGAGGCATCAAGCTACGGCCCCTATGTCGGCCGCAGCTCGGGGCGCTATACCTATACGATTGCCCGCCGCATGAACAGCGAAGGCGGGCAATTTGCCGGGGCTGTTAGCGCAGCCATCGAACCCGCCTACCTGCAGGATTTCTGCTGGTCAAACCGCCTCGGCGATGATTTTGAAACCGTTCTCGTCAATGCCAGGAGCGAAATCATTGCCTCATGCCGACCGACCGACCTCAGCCGGCAATCCCCGATCCTGGGGGCCAAGGCGACCACGGTGCTGTTTGAAGGAAAACTGAAGACCTATGTTCTGGCCAGCGGACCGGCCACCGTGAATGGTCTGCTGATTTCGGTATCGCCTGTTCCCGGTTTTTCGGATCTGCGCATCCTCAGCGCCATCCCGGAAAGATCGTTATTGGCCGACTGGAATAACCGACTTTTTGAATTAGGCGCGCTCGGGCTGCTGGTCAGCATCGTCATGTTCGTTGGCGCCACGCTATTCCGCCGGCAGCTCCGCGAAATGGCCAGCATGACCGACAAGTTGCAAGCGAGTCAGGAACATCTCGAAGAGCGTGTCCACGAAGCGACGCAGGAAATTGCCGGCCAGAAGGATGCCGCCGAGCGAGCCAACGCCGCAAAAAGTCGCTTTCTCGCGGCGGCCAGCCACGACTTGCGACAACCCCTGCATGCACTTTCGCTATTTTCCGCCGACCTGCAGCGCCAGGTACGGAGCGGTGCAACGGTGGCATTGCCCCGACTGGCAGATCAAATTTCGGCGTCGACGGCCATGCTCGGCGAACTGCTGGACTCGATCCTCGACATCTCCCGGCTGGACGTTTCCGGTATCAAACCGGACATCAGACCGTTTCAGCTGCAACCGCTCTTCGACCGATTGACCAATTCGTTCCGGCGATCCGCGACCGACCGTCATATCACCTTGCGCTTCCGTGCCACAGCCCTGTGGGTAAGCAGCGACGGACTGTTGCTTGAGCGCATGATCGCCAACCTGGTATCCAATGCGCTGCGGTACACGCATCCGGGTGGCCGCGTGCTGGTAACGGCCCGTCGGCGGGGCCAGGACGTGCTGATCGAAGTTCGCGACAATGGTATCGGCATTGCCCAGGCTGACCAGGCCGCCATTTTCGGCGAGTTCTTCCAGGTTGGAAATGCCGCGCGGGAGCATAACAAGGGATTGGGTCTGGGCCTTTCCATTGTCGACCGGTTGGCTCGAGCACTCAACGTTCAGGTAGGCCTTCGCTCGCGACTGAGCGAAGGCACCACATTCTCACTTCGCCTCGCAGCCAGCCAGCCCGAAATTCAACCGCCCCCCACCGAAGCGACACCCAAGCCCACCGGCAAGATTTACTGCATCGGAAGCTCAGAAGAAATGCGCGCGTGTATCCGCCTGGTCGAAGGCTGGGGCTATGCCGTCAGCGTGGCCGACAGCGCACGAAAGGAAGTGCTGCCGGCGGACGCGCTGGTCATCGCCGATGCGGCTTTTGCCAGCGCCACCCGCCTGGCCCAAGTGCCAGAGGCGCCGCTGATCGTCTTGCTCGACGATAGCCAGGCCGCTTTGCCAGCGGGCACCCACGCCCTGCCGACACCAGTGCGCCCGGCCAAACTGCGGGCGCTACTGAATCAACTTCAGAAGACGCTTTCGAAATCGATACCGTAACGCGCGACGGCCACCAGCGCCTGCGTCCGGCTATTGACGTCCAGTGCCTTGAAAACCGCAGTGGCATGAATTTTCACGGTTCCTTCGGAAAGGCCCAGCTGGTCAGCGATATCCCGATTCGACATACCACGCACCATGAGCGCCAACACCTGCCCCTGGCGATCGGTGAGGCCGACCTCGCTGGGGCGAACGCTCACCTTGGAGGGCGCCACCGGGGTCGTATCATCCATCTGCGATGCCCGCTGACCGCTCGGGCGGAAGATATTGCCCGCCAGCACCTCGCGCACGGCGGACAACAGTGCCTCCCCGGAAAACGCCTTGGGGATGAAGCCGGATGCACCCAGATTCAGCACGCGCGTAATCGTCGGTGTGTCATCGAAGGCGGACACGACTACGACCGGCATGGCCGGATAACGACGGCGCAAGATATCAAGACCGGCAAAGCCATCAATGCCAGGCAAGGCCAGATCAAGCAGCACCAGGTCAAACTCGCCTTCATTGTCGAGCAGATTCAGGGCCGCTTCAAAATCGGCGCTCTCATGGACCGTCACATCCTCTTCTATCTGGCCGAGCAGACGCACCAACCCTTCGCGAACCAGCGCATGATCTTCCACAACCAACAGTTTCAGCATAACGGCCTCGTAATTTCAACAGTGCGGTAATTTATCATTTTGCATTAAGAAGTGGTTTAAGATGATGTGATCCAACGAGAGGGAGAAACACATGTCTGACGACCAAGTACACGATCCGCTCAATTTCATGCGCAACATGTGGGGCAACATGGGATTCACCCTCCCCGGCATGGTGACGCCAACGTTTGATGTTGAAGAACTCGACAAACGCATCAAGGACATGAAAGCCGTCGAAGGCTGGCTGCGCATGAATCTTTCGATGCTGCAAATGACCATTCAGGGCCTGGAAATGCAGCGCACCACCGTCGGCGCCGTCAAGGCCATGGGTCAGATGGCTTCGGATGCAGCCAAAACGATGTCGGCGAAGCCGGAAGCTGAACCTGCCCCGGCGCCCAATTTCTTTCAGTCCGCGATCCACCCGGAAAACAGCTCGACGCTGTCAGAAGCTGCAATGTGGCCCTGGCAGATGATGCAGCAAATGCGCGAACAGATGCAGCAGTCTGCCGACGCCGCAGCCCAGGCGGCCGCCAGTGCCGAAACGGCAGACAGCAAACCCAAGTCGAGCGCTGCCAAGAAATAATCCGGGCTTGGACTACAGTCTGGCCAGCCACGCTGCCCACAGTGGCAGCGTGAGCATGGAGCCGAGCGTCGTTGCGGAAATGAGCCAGGCGACACTTTTGCCATCGCCGCCCATGCGCATGGCCAGAATATAGGCAGACGACGCGGTTGGCAGCGCTGCAAACAACACCACGATCTGATAATTCAGGCCCGACAGCCCAAGCTGTGCGCCAACCAGCACAGCCACCACAGGCAAAGCCAGCAGTTTCACCAGCACCAGCCAGGCCGACAGGACGCGCACCCCCGGCGTACTGTCCAGCCTCAAGGCAGCGCCCACGGTGATCAAGCCAAGCGCAATGGAGGCATCGGCGAGCCGTCCGAGAAAGGCCTGCAAGGGTGCAGGCGGCACGAAGCCCGCCAGATTGAGCAGAAAGCCGGCGGCGGTCCCCCAGATCAGTGGATTGCGCGCCACCTCGCGCAACAAGCCGACCTCGCCATGTCGCGCCAGCATCCACACCGACACCAGATTGACCACCGGCACGGCTGCGCCGACGATCAGCCCCATGGTCGCAATGCCCGGCGAGCCGAACAGCATGCCGGCCACGGCCAGCGCAATGTACGAATTGAAACGGTATGCACACTGGAACATCGACGCGTAAGTCAGCGCCGGCAGGCGGGTGAACAGCTTTGGCACAATACCCAGCACCATGCCGCCGGCCATTGCCGCAAACGCCGTGGCCAGCAAGGGCAAGGCAGCACCGAGATCCAGCCGGGTCTTGACGATGGCGTTGATGAGCAGCGCCGGGAAAAGAATGAAATAGACCAGTTTCTCGACCCCGGACCAGAAGTGGTCGCCCAGATGCATCCAGCGTCGGATGGCTGTGCCCAGCAGGATCAGGGCGAAATCGGGGAGCAGGAGCAGCGCGGTATTCATCGGCGCATTCTAAATCCTGGTCACACCGATGTAGCGCAACTGCCGCGGTCAACCGGAAAAAATGCCCGAAATCAGAAACTGCCTTGACCCTGCCCGGCAAACCCGAAATACTCGTCCCCGCAAGGAGAAAATTATGAATCCCGAATGGTGGCAGTGGATCGTCGGTGGCATCGTGCTGATACTCGCCGAACTGGTCATTCCCTCGTTCTTCATTATCTGGTTCGGCCTCGGCGCACTGCTTGTCGGGCTGCTGGTGCTGGCCTTCGAGATGTCGGTCACGGCGCAGTTGGCGACGTGGACACTGGCCTCGCTGGCCATGGTCATACTGTGGTTCCGGGTTTTCAAACAGAGCTTTGTGAAAACCCGGATCGGTACGGCAGATGGTGACGTCATCGGTGAAATCGGCCTGCTGGTGAACGCAGTAGCGCCCTTCGAACGCGGCAAGGTACGCTTTCAGCGCCCGGTACTGGGCTCCGAGGAATGGGCCTGCGTGGCCGATACGGCCATTGCCGCCGGAGACCGGGTCAGGGTCGTCGCCGTGGAAGGCAGTTTTCTGAAAGTCAGCAAGACGTAGAGAGGTTGAAAAATGGACATGAATGCAGGTTTTATCGTGACACTGGCCATTCTGGTCTTTGTGGTCGTCACCATCGCCAAGGGCGTGCGCATTGTGCCGCAGGGCGAGGAATGGATCGTCGAGCGTCTGGGCAAATATCACGGGACGCTGAAGCCGGGCCTCAACATCGTCATCCCGTATCTGGACCGTGTGGCCTATCAGCTGGTCACCAAGGACATCATCCTCGATGTCCAGGAGCAGGAAGTGATCACCCGCGACAATGCGGTGATCCTGACCAACGCCATCGCCTTCATCAAGGTGACCGACCCGGTCAAGGCGGTCTATGGCGTCACCGATTTTTCGGAAGCGATCCGCAACCTGATCATGACCACGCTACGCTCCATCGTCGGTGAGATGGAGCTGGACGAGGCGCTGTCCTCGCGCGACAAGATCAAGGCACGTTTGCGCGAAAGCATTGCCGACGAGGCGGTAGACTGGGGCCTGACGGTGAAATCCGTTGAAATCCAGGACATCAAGCCTTCGCAATCGATGCAGAAGGCGATGGAAATGCAGGCGGCGGCCGAACGTGAGCGCAAGGCGGTGGTCACCCGCTCGGAGGGCGCCAAGCAGTCGGCCATTCTCGAAGCCGAAGCACGCCTGGAGTCCGCCAAGCGCGACGCCAACGCCCAGGTCATGCTGGCCGAAGCCTCGGCCGAGGCCATTCGCCGGATCGCCGCCGCGATCGGCGATCAGACCGGGCCGATGTCCTACATGCTTGGCGAGAAATACATCAAGGCGCTGGAACACATGGGCGAAAAGGACAATGCCAAGGTCGTCGTCCTCCCGGCCGATCTGCAGGAAGCCGTGCGCGGCCTGTTCGGGCGCAAGGCCTAAGGTTTATTGCGATACTGCTTGCGCAGCCGGTTCAAGCCTTGGCGATAAGCTTCTGCATCACCGTGGTCGAAGAAACTCGGGTAGCGGTCATGGGCGGCCACCAGACGCCGGGCGTGCTTGATTGGACACCAGTACTGCTCGGTTCGCGCTGCAACCTCCCGCGTGTAGGCGGCAACGCCGTTGCCATATGAGCAGAAGAAGCAGTTGAATTTTTCGACAATATTCAGGTACGGCAAGTCTTCGCGGTCAAACACCAGGTAGTCCGCCCGGCAGACCTTGGGAATCCGGTAGACCGGAAAACAGATCGCCTGGTAAAGGCTGACAAATAAATCCATCAGCAAAAACGGAATCCAGCCCGCGTAAATCACGGGCGCCGTCAGCATGACCAGCAGTCGTGAACGGAGCAGGAAGCGGAACAGCCCTGTCTTGTAGCGACGTTGCTGACTTAGAAACTCATCGGCCAGATCCAGTTTCTTTCTACCCCACTGGTCGCGAGTCTGACGGTATTCATCTTCCAGCGCCTCTTCCAATTCGCGGATTCTGGCCAGAATTTCATCGATGTTCTTGTTCACGGCCAATCTCCTGAGGCAATTATCCCGACGGGTTGAATGATCATGCCTCAAGCACGCCCGGTCGTCATCCGCTGCATGCATTTGCCCGCCATGGCGGGCAAAGACGTGTCACCTCGGGTGCGGGTGTTCTAGTGCCGACAAACCTCAAGCAAGTCAGCTTCCATCTCGATCTCCATGCCTTGGCGGAGTGGCAGATCGATAAAATGGCCCCGATAGAGACGCCCCGCATTTTCAGCTCTTTTGGCGTAAGGGGTCTCCCAATCAAGGACCCGGACCCGGACAATGCCCATCTGCTCATCGCGCTCGGCCACATCCATTGAGACACAGGGATATGCCCGCGCATGGCGGATGAATTCCGCCCGCGTGTACTGATCCAGATTCTTGCCGGGCACGAGCGGGCAGTGGCCAAGATGTCGCGTCTCCACCGCCGAAGCGAGCACTTCACCCCGCAAATAGAACACCGGCTCGGTCATGATAAATCCCGCCCCGCCCTCCTCGTAGCGCACGCACTGACCGGCTTTCAGCATGTCCGGATCCTTGAACAACAGCCGGGCAGACGGCCGCAATGCGGGCTCGGCAGCTTGCGCCGACAAGGCCAGCCAGGCCAGCGCAACAAGGAAAGATCGCATGCACAACACCGATTCAGTAGATCCGGCTATCTTCGATCACCTTACCGTCGTTGGGCAAGCCGCCGGGTGCCGAAAATGCCACTTCGCCACGCAGTTTCGTCACATCACGCAAGCTGGCCTGCAGGGCTGAATCAAGCGCCTCGCAACCCGGCTCGATTTCGCAATGCAACACCATGCGATCCTGCCCGCTGATGTTGTCGACCACCAGGCGCATGCGCTGGATTTCTGGATGCCGGTTGGCAATTTCCGCAATCTGCTCGGGGTGGACAAACATGCCTTTGATCTTGGTTGTCTGGTCAGCCCGGCCCATCCAGCCTTTCAAACGGATATTGGTGCGACCACAAGGCGAACGACCGGAGAGAATCGCCGAAAGGTCGCCGGTCGCAAAACGAATCAGCGGGTAATCCGGGTTAAAGGTCGTCACCACCACCTCGCCGACTTCGCCGGGGGGAACCGGCTCCCCGGTGCCGGGGCGAACAATCTCGAGCAGCACCTCTTCCTCGACAATCATCCCTTGCTCCGCCTCGGTTTCGTAGGCAATGGCACCGATATCTGCCGTCGCATAACACTGGCGTACGGTGATGCCGCGCTCGTTGAGCCAGGCGCGGGTGGCACCGGGCAAAGCCTCGCCAGACACCAGGGCCTTCTTCAGTGACGAAATATCGGCCCCCTGCTCTTCTGCCTTTTCAACAATGATGCGCAGGAAGGACGGCGTACCCACATAGCCTTCCGGCCGCAGGTCCACCATGGCCTGGACCTGCTGTTCGGTCTGCCCGGTACCGCCGGGGAAGACCGAACAGCCGAGCTTGCGTGCCCCGCCCTCCATCATGAAAGCGCCGGGCGTGAAATGGTAGGCGTAACAATTGTGAATCAGGTCGCCATGCCGGAAACCGGCTGCATAAAGTGCACGCGCCAGCCGCCAATGGTCCATCTCGCCGCCCTGCAGCTCATAGATCGGGCCGGGCGATGCAAACACCCGCTTGGCCTTGCTGCGGGCCAGTGCGTTCAAGCCCCCGAAAGGCGGTGTCTTTTTCTGCAGGTCGATCAGATCGCGTTTGCGCGTCAGCGGCAATTTGGCCAGCGCGCCGCGGCTGACACAGTCGAACGGATTGATGCCGGCCAACGACTGAAAATAGTAATGCGTCGTTTCCTTAGCATGCGCCACCTGGCGCGCCAGCTTGTCCATCAAATCTGCTTCACGCTCTTCCGGATCGCGGGTTTCGAGCGGGTCGTAAAAGCTCATTTCATTTTTCTCCGTTTTTTCCGGTTGACCGTGGAAGTCGGTTTTTCAGCCAAGTCCAACCTCACGCGCGGCCCAGGGGTTGCAACGTAGCTCCGCAGGGCAAGGCGGAGGCCGGCACCGTTGGCGCCTGCCAACAAGCCGGCCGACAACGCCGCCATGCGGAGCGCACTGCAACCCGCTATGAGAGCCAGCGTTTGCGGCGACGGTAGTGTTTGACGTCTTTAAAAGACTTTCTGCCCGCCGAGGAGAGTCCCAGATAAAACTCCTTCACATCCTCGTTGGTCCTGAGGTCTTCCGCATCCCCCTCCATCACCACCCGCCCGTTTTCGAGGATGTAGCCAAAGTCGGCATACTTCAG
>DAOLIO010000044.1:0-17157 GCA_035328505.1 Azonexus sp. | reverse complement strand
TCTATTTCATACGTTGCAGCGTCGTTCACGCAGGCAGTCAGCAGCGGGACAGCCAGTAAAGCAAAGAAGATGTGGCGCAGACGCATGATTGTTTCCTCAGATCATTTTCCAGGACAACGTTTCACCGGCACGCAACGGCACGATTGAATCAGATCCATCGTACGGATAATCGGCCGGCACGATCCAGTCTTGTTTGGTCAGTGTTACCTTGCTGGCATTACGCGGCAAACCATACCAGTCCGGCCCATGGAAGCTGGCAAAGGCCTCCAGCTTGTCGAGCGCCCCGGCCTGCTCGAACGCCTCGGCATACAACTCCAGCGCTGCGTAGGCCGTATAGCATCCGGCACACCCGCAGGCCGCCTCCTTGGCCAACTTGGCATGCGGCGCCGAATCGGTACCGAGGAAAAATTTTGGATTACCGGAAATCGCCGCGGCCACGAGTGCCTCGCGATGCGATTCGCGCTTCAGCACAGGCAGGCAATACCAGTGCGGACGTACGCCGCCCTGAAAGATTGCGTTGCGGTTGTAGAGCAGATGATGGGCGGTAATGGTGGCTGCTACGGTCAACGGGGAATTTTCGACAAATTCGGAAGCGTCCTTGGTCGTGATGTGCTCCATGACTACCTTCAGCTTTGGAAAACGCTGGGTCAGCGGCAACAGCACGGTGTCAATGAACACCTTTTCACGGTCAAAAAGATCAATCGTCGGATCGGTAACCTCGCCATGGACGAGCAATGGCAGGCCGACACGCTCCATTTCGGCGAGCACATCGTAAGCCTTGGCAATGTCGGTCAGCCCCGCGTCGGAATTCGTCGTTGCGCCGGCCGGGTACAGCTTGACCGCCTTGACGAAGCCGGACGCTGCTGCATTCGCCACCTCACTGGCCGGCGTGTTGTCAGTCAGGTACAAAGTCATCAGCGGCTCGAAACTGGCGCCAGCGGGCAACGCGGCAACGATGCGATCGCGATAGGTAGCGGCCTGTTCAACGGTCGTCACCGGCGGCTTGAGATTGGGCATGACAATGGCACGACCAAATTGCGCGGCGGTATGTGCCAGGACAGATCTCAGTGCTTCACCGTCGCGCAGGTGAAGATGCCAGTCGTCGGGGCGGGTAATCGTAATTTGCATGGCGGATCTCGAGGCAATTTTTCCAATTTTAACAGCCCCTCCGCAAACATCGCTGCAGATTGGATCAATGAAAAGCGCTCGCCACCTCGGCCCATGGCTTATATGATGCCCGTCTTACCCAACTTGAATGACCCCATTGTCGATGGACACCCATAACCTGTTGATCATGGCGATTCCCGCTGTGGTTGCCCTTGCTGGCGGCTTTTTAGCTTCTCTCTGGAATCCATCTCAGCAGACGAGAAGCCTGATCCAGCATTTTGCCGCGGGGGTCGTGCTGGCGGCCCTGGCCGTTGAGTTACTCCCTGAAATCGAACGTGAACATGCCCCCGGCGTGATCCTGATCGGCGCCTTTGCCATGGGCAGCCTGTTCATGTACGGCTTGAAACTGTGGACAATGCGCCTGGAACATCAGGCCGAAGCCGCTGGAAAAACGGGCGGGCTGAATAGCGGCTTGCTACTGGCCACCTTCATTGACGTTGCCATGGATGGTTTCATCATTGGTGCCGGATTTGCCGCGGGTGGCAACACCGGCATGATCCTCGCCTTGGGTTTGTCAGTGGAACTGCTTTTTCTTGGGCTGGCGCTCGCCTCGGAGGCCATCGCCGGTTGGCGTATTGTGGCTGTCTCCGGCGCTTTGGGGGGCACCGTCCTCTGTTTTTCGCTGATCGGCAACGCGCTGCTTGCGGGCGCCTCACCGGCGCTGATTGGAGGCGTACTGGCATTCAGTGCCGCGGCCCTGCTCTATCTGGTGACAGAAGAATTATTGATGGAAGCCCATGTCGTTGAAGAAAAGCCCGTCTCGACATTGGTGCTGTTCGGCGGTTTCCTGGCTTTCTGGAGCATTCAACTGCTCGGCCAGGGCTGATCAAGCCTCCATTGCCGCGTAGACTTCCAAGGTATCGGTCTGCCACCACGGCTGGCCGCAAGATGATCAACGCAGAAAAGGCCACCGCTGTGGCCTTTTAATAACCGCTCAGTCTCTAGTGCTGCGTACGGCGGCGGGCGATGGCACCGATAATTCCCAGCCCGGCCAGGAGCATGCCGTAGGACTCAGGCTCCGGAATTGCAGAGACGCTGATCAGCCCGGAGAAAAGGCGGGTATCGGCACCGCCCTTGGCGCTGTCAAACATGAACTGAAGTTTGTATTTGCCGGGACCAATGGCGCCAAACAGGCCATCGTTGAGCGCGTTATCGGCAGCGCTCGTCCAACCACCACTCACCTTGGTATCGAGATTGGCTTGTTCAAACACCAGATTACTACCGATATTGTCGAGTTTCAGCCTTGCGGTGTAACCCGAATCAATCGTGAAATTGAACACTTTGCTCAGGATATCGTTCTGGTCTTTGGCCAGAATATCCGCAAACGATGCATCGCTGGTCAGCGTGCCCAGATTGGCCGCTTGCGCCGTCATGACGGCAGTGGAGAGGAGCAGCGAGAGAACTATCTTGTTCAGGGTCTCGGTCATGATAATCACCTTATAAAAACAATGTCTGGCTCGGCGATGCTGCGTTACCAAGAGAAATTGCTATGGGGTGATACTACTGAGACCTCATCACGATGGCATTAGCCCGTTCAGACTATTTTACGACGTCAGAATATTGATAACGAGACAACTGGCAAAACAAGACAGCGCAAAAGTCGGTACGACACGATTGTCATTTCAAGGCCAATGCGCGTTCGTACAGCGCATTTTTTGCCATGCCCGTGATCTGTGAAGCCAGCTTGGCCGCCTGCTTGACCGGCAGGCCTTCAGCCAGCATCAGCTTGAGCACGCGTTCGCCCTCGCCACGATCTGCCTCGGGCGACGCACCAGCCAGCATCAGGACGAACTCGCCGCGTTGACGGTTGGAGTCTTCCTTCAGCCAATCGAGTGCTGCGGTCAACGGCAAGGAATGAATGGATTCGAAAACTTTGGTCAATTCGCGTGCAATGACCAAGGTTCGATCACCAAAGACCGTGGCCATGTCGTCGACAGTTTCCAGTACCCGATGAGGCGCTTCGTAGAAGACCAGCGCGCAGGGATACTCGCGCAGCGCCTCGAGCGCCAGGCGACGCTGTCCGCCCTTGGATGGCAGAAATCCGTAAAACAGAAAGTGTTCGTCGAGCAGGCCTGACGCTGACAGCGCGGTCGTCGCGGCACACGGGCCGGGCAGCGGAATGACCTTGCAACCGGCAGCACGAATCGCAGCGACAATTCGGGCACCAGGATCGGAAATACCGGGCGTGCCGGCATCGGAGATCAAAGCAACCGATTCGCCGGCCTGCAACTTTTCGACAATGCGCACGGCGGCTTCGTGTTCGTTATGCTGATGCGCCGGAATCGTCCGTCCCTGGGCGCCAAGCTGCTTGAGCAGGGGGCCGCTGTGGCGAGTGTCCTCGGCGGCGATCCAGGGCACGTTGCGCAAAATTTCTTCGGCGCGACGCGTCAAATCAGCTAGGTTCCCGAGCGGTGTCGGGACGACATACAATGCGGCGGATTCTTCCGTCATTATTATCAACATGCAGGCAAAGACCAACGATACCACCACCACGCGCGGCCGCGAAGCCGAAGAGCGGGCGGCGCGTTATCTGGAATCCCGCGGTCAACGGGTAATTTCGCGCAATTTTCGAATCCGTGGCGGCGAGATCGACCTGATTTGCCGCGACGGCAAGGCACTGGTTTTTGTTGAAGTCCGCCAGCGAAGTCGCAGCGACTTCGGCGGCGCCGGGGCCAGCATCACCGCCAGCAAGCGCCGCCGCATTGTGCTGGCCGCCCAACACTACCTGCTCGGCAAACCCGATTGCGACTGCCGCTTCGATTGCATCCTGATCGACGGCGATCAACTCGAATGGATCAAGCATGCGTTTTCTGCTGACGATTAGTCTGGCGCTCTGGCTGACGGCCGCCCACAGCGACAGCGTGCGCGTGCTTGTTCAGAATTCTCCGCTGGCCGGAAGCCAGTATTACGCGCTGGGCGATTTCTGGACGGACATCAAAGTTGGCGATCCGCTGGTACTGATCCGTGAACCGGACAACACGCATGATCGCAACGCGATCCGCGTTGAATGGCACAGTCACAAGCTGGGCTATGTACCGCGCGCACAAAATCGTGCCGTGGCAGATGCCATGGATGCTGGCGACAAACTCACGGCCCGCGTGTCGTCATTGAGCGACAATAAAAATCCATGGCAACGACTGGCATTCGAAGTCTTCGCCGAGCTGTGAGGTAGAATGCTTTTACTTACAGCCCCAACCCCTTGAACGATATGGATTTGATCGCTCGCGTTGCCAAGCATTTTGAGGACAGCGCCCACACTAAGCTGAACGCCATCGAAATGATGGCCGCCCCCATCGCTGCCGCGATCGAGACAATGACCAGTTGTCTGATCAATGGCGGCAAAATTCTCGCCTGCGGCAACGGCGGCTCTGCCGGAGACGCCCAGCATTTCTCCGCCGAGCTGATCGGACGCTTTGAAGCCGAACGCCAGGAACTGGCAGCCATTGCCCTGACGACCGATACATCGATCATCACCGCAGTCGCCAACGATTATTCATTCAGCCAGATTTTTGCCCGCCAGGTGCGCGGTCTTGGCCACGCCGGCGATGTGCTGCTGGCCATTTCCACGTCCGGCAACTCTGCCAACGTGATCGAAGCCATCAAGTCTGCGCATGAGCATGACATGCACGTCATTGCACTGACCGGCAAGGGCGGTGGCCAGATCGGCGAAATGCTGCGCGACGACGATATTCACCTTTGCGTGCCCGCCGAACGGACGGCCCGAATCCAGGAAACCCATCTGCTCGTCATCCACTGCCTGTGCGATGGCATTGATGCACTTTTATTGGGAGTCGAATGATGCAAAAAGCCAAACTAACCCTCGCCGCTGCTGCGCTCATCACCTTTTTACCGATGCTTCAGGGCTGCATCCCGGCCATTATCGGCGGCGCGGCCGTCGGCGTCATGTCTGCCTATGACCGCCGCAGCACCGGCACGCAGGCCGATGACGAGACCACGGAATGGAAGGCGGGGCAGCACGTACCGGATCAGTACAAGACCTTCTCGCATACCAATTTCACGTCGTACAACCGCCGCGTGCTGATTACCGGCGAGGTACCCAACGAAGAAGCAAAAGCTGCCATTGAAACATCAACCCGGCAGATCGATGGCGTTCGCGAGGTGTACAACGAACTCGGTATCGGCCCGGTATCCTCGTTGGGCAGCCGCAGCACCGACGCCTACATCGACTCCAAGGTCAAGGCCCGCCTGGTCGACTCGAACCAGCTCTCTGCCAACCACATCAAAGTCGTCACCGAACGCGCCATCGTTCATCTGATGGGCATCGTCAATGCGCGCGAAGCCAAGGTTGCAGTCGATGTCGCACGGACCACTGCCGGCGTCAAAAAGGTCGTCAACCTGATGGAAATTGTCGGCGAAGACGACACCCGCCGCATCGACAACGAAACGCTCGGCGCACGCAACCCGCCACCTGCGAGCGCGCCCGTCGAAAATCGCTGAATTTTCGGGTTGACCGCGCCCCGTACGCATCTGGCGCGCCCGCTTGACACTACCAAGGGCGGAAACACGACCTTGGTAGTGAAGGCCTGACACGGGAGTAGAGAATGAATCTGGAAAAGGTCATCTTCGGGTTTTTCATTGTGCTGGCGGCAACCCTGAATTTCGGTTTTTTCATTGGCGATATCGAGCGCCCCGAACTCCACCACGTCTATGAACTGGCTGCAGCATTGGTCGTCAGCCTGATCGCTACCGCACTGAAATTCGGCGACCGCACACAGATTGGTGCTATCCACCTGTCCACCAGCCTGGTGGCCGACCTTCAATTGATTGCTGCAGCCTTGACCTGGGCAGTCGCGGACCATGTCACCGGCACCGGCATGACGGCCTCAGTTACCTCCAGCGTGGTCTCCCTCTCTGGTGGCGCACTGCTGGCGAATATTGTGTCTGTCGTCATTCTCATCGTCGAAACCGTCATGCTGCGCCGTTAGGCCGGCAGGAGCTGCGCGTGAATAGCGCCTTCTTCCTTGTCCTGCGGCGCATGCGGGCACCCATCATCGTGCTGATCGTGATCTACGCGATCTCGGTGGTCGGCCTCACCCTGATTCCGGGGATCGATGCTGACGGCAGGATGAGTGCGCCGCTGAGTTTTTTCCATGCGTTCTATTTCATCAGCTATACGGCGACGACCATCGGTTTCGGCGAACTGCCCGGCGCCTTCTCCGATGCCCAGCGCCTGTGGGTCACCATCTGCATCTACCTGACGGTTGTCGGCTGGTCTTACTCGGTAGTCACACTGATCGCCCTGCTTCAGGACAAGGGGTTCCAGAACACGCTGACGACCAACCGCTTCGCCCGCCGCGTGCTGCGACTCAAAGCACCGTTCTATCTGGTCTGCGGGTGTGGCGAAACGGGCAATCTGATCGCCCGCACCTTCGACCGCATCGAGCAGGCTTTTGTCGTTCTCGAAAAAGATGAGTTACGTGTCGAAGAACTCGATCTGCAGGACTTCAAGACCGATACCCCTGCCCTGGCTGCGGATGCCAGCGTGCCGGACAATCTGCTGCTGGCCGGACTGAAGCACCCCAAATGCCGCGGCGTTCTGGCCGTCACCAACGATGAGCAGGCCAATCTGGCCATCGCCATCGCCGTGCGGCTGCTCAACCCCAACGTGCCGGTCATTGCCCGTGCCCGCAGTGCAGCGGTGACGGCGAACATGGCCTCGTTCGGCACCGACCACATTATCAACCCTTTTGAGCGATTTGCCGACCATCTGGCCTTGGCGGTCGCCTCCCCCGAGCGTTTTCGCCTGATCGAACTGCTGACCAGCCTGCCCGAAAGTCCCGTTCCGGAACCGCACCGCCCGCCACGCGGCCACTGGATTCTCTGTGGCTACGGCAGCTTTGGCCGCGCCGTGGCCGACCGACTGCGTGACACCGGCATCACGCTGACCATCATTGACCCGGCCGCCAAGGATGCCGGCCAACAGTTCATGGGCGATGGCACCGAGGCAATTACCCTCCGTCAGGCCGGCATCGACCAAGCCACCGGCATCGTCGCCGGCACTGACAACGACATCAATAATCTGTCGATCGCCGTCACTGCCCGTGAGTTAAAGCCGGAATTGTTCGTCGTGACCCGTCAGAATCAGGCTGCCAACAGCCCCCTGTTTAGCGCCTTCGGGGCCGACTTTACGGTACTCCCCAGTCGTATTGTCGCCCAGGAAACTATCGCCATACTTACGGCGCCACTACTCGCGCGCTTTCTGGAGCACGTGCACAAGCTGGATGAGACGCAATGTCGTCAGCTGGTTGAACGGCTGCAAGCGGAATGCGGCGATCTGACACCAGCGGTGTGGGATATACGGCTTGATGGCGAGGAGGCGCCGGCCATAACTCAGGCGCTGATCAATAGCCGCCCGATCCAGCTTGGAGAAATCATGCGCGATGGGGCCGATCGCAGTTGCCGCCTGCCGATTGTTCCCTTGCTGGTCGAACGTGACGCCGACAGCCTGCTGTTGCCCAATGAGACTTTTGTACTGCAAGCCGGTGATCGCCTGCTCTTCGCCAGCACACTCGCGGCCCGGCGCGACCTGGAATTAAGCTTGAACAACGCCAACGAACTGGATTTTGTACTGACCGGTCATGAAAACTCCGGCAGCCTGCTCGGTCGCATGCTGGCTAACGGATAATCCAGGCCAATACCGGATCAGCAGTTCGCTCAACCATGGAAGCCGAGGGCCTTGGGCAACCAGGTCGCCAGAACCGGCAAGGCTGAAATCATCAGCGCCCCCAGTAGCATGGCGAGCACCGCGGGCACGACGGCAGCGGCGACGTAGCGAATCGGTTTACCGAACATCGCCGAGGCGAAATATATGTTCATGCCGGCTGGCGGGCAAAGAAAACCCATCTCGATATTGGCCAGAAAAATAACGCCGAAGTGCACCGGATCCACACCGTAAGCAAGGGCTACTGGCAAGAGCAGCGGCACCAGCACGACAATCGCCGCATAGATTTCCATCAAGGCGCCGGCTATCAGCAGGAACAGATTCAAAGCCATCAGAAAGGCAAACTTGTTGGGCAGCACAGACTGCACCCAATCGATTGCCGCATCGGGAATACCGGCATCGATCAGGTAATTGGTCAGCCCCAGTGCCATGCCCAGGATCAGCATGATGCCGCCGATCACTTCGGCACAATCGACCAGTGCCTGACGCAGTTGCGGCCAGCCCAGTTCCCGGTGCGCAACAGCCTGCGTCAGCATCGCGTAGATCGCCGTCAGCGCGGCACTTTCGGTTGGCGTGGCAATCCCGCTGACCAGCGAGCCGATCGCCACCACCGGCGCGCATAACTCCCACTTGGCCAGCCACAACGCGCGCCCGAGATTTTTCGATTTTGGCTGATTTTTCCGGTTGACCGCAGCAATGCTGCCACGGCGCAGATAGCCGCCAACCAGCAACAAACAAGCGACCATGACAACTGCCGGCAGCACACCGGCCAGAAACATCGTGTTGATCGGCACCCGAGCGATGATGGCGTACATGATCAGCGGCACCGAGGGCGCCAGCAACACTCCAAGTGCGCTGGCGCTGGTCACCAGGCTGATCCCTCGCTGCTCGGGGAAGCCCGCCTTGGTCAGCAGTGGCAGCAACAGGCCGCCGAGCGCCAGGATGGTGACGCCGCTGCCACCGGTAAAAGCCGTAAAGAATGAACAAAGCACCGCGGCCGCGATGGCCGTTCCGGTCACGCCACTGCCAAAAGCGGCAGTAAAGACGCTGCCAAGGCGAGCCGCCGCGCCAGTCCGGGCGAAGAGCAGGCCGGCCAGCGTAAACAAGGGCAGCGCTGGCAATGAAGGATTGACCGTGATCTGGTAGTGACTGAGCGGCACCGAAGCCAGTGGCTGCCCTTCGCTCCAGAACAGAGCCAGGGCCAACCCGCCCAGCACGGCAAAGATCGGTGCGCCGCAGAATAGAATGAGCATCAACCACAGTGCAAATGGCCACAAGGGCAATGTACTGCCATCAAAATACTGGGCAAAAGCATACCCGACCGCTGGCAGGACGAGTGCCAACACGATGCGCCCAGCCCAACCTGAGATGATCCGAGAAGCCAGCTTGAGGCCAAGCAACACAAAGCCCAGCGGCATGGCCAGCTCGAACATCCAGCCAGTGACCCCATAGGCAATATCACGCGGCATCTCCATTTCACTGGCAACAAACGTCCAGCTGGCTTGTGCCAACATCCCGCAAAGCACAGCCGCACTGGCCTTGCCGACAACAGCGGCGACACTGCGCACGTGCAGATTGCTCGATGCGGTGAACCCCGCCCCGAGCGAACTCAAGTGCAGACCACGCTCGGCGAGCAGCGCACCAAACATGGCCAGCAGCAAACCACAGTGCTGGACCAGTACCGGCGCGTTGTCGATACCCGCACCGAACAAGGGCCGCAACCCGATTTCGAGCAACGGCACCAGCAACATGACGGCCAGCGCGCAACCGGCAATCAACGCATCGAATTCACCCAGGCGGCGCAACAGATTCATCATGTGTCCGGCACAACTCAATCAGCGCGGGACAGGCCCGCGGGTCGCAACTTTCGCGAAACGCCTAGCGCTTGCCGGCGCGAAAATCCTTCAGATGGCGCACCACCTCGTCGAACTGTTCGGCCGGGACCAGCTTGCCGCGAATGCGTGGGTAAAGGCCATCGGCCAGGGCGTTCCATTCTTTGATTTGCGCCGCGTTGGGCTGGTTGACCGTCAGGCCACGCTTCTTCATCGCATCAACCGCTTCGTCAACTTCCTGACGTGCCTTGGCGCGCAACTGGACTCCGGCCTTGGCGCCGGCCTCGCGAACAACGGCCTGACCCTCCGGCGTCAGCTCATCCCATGCTTTGCGGGTGATGATCAAGGCACCGACCACGGGCGCCCAGTTCATGTCCAGCATGTTGTTGGCAGTGGTGTAGATTTGCGTGGCCAGCGCGAAATAGGGCGTCGAGGGCACGGCGTTGATCATGCCGGTCTGGATCGCCGGCAGAATGTCGGCCGTTTCCAGCGGCACCGGCGTGTAGCCCAGGCTTTTCATGATCTCCTGCTGGTCGGCTTCGGCACCCCAGGCGAAGAATTTCATTTTCTTGAAATCATTCGGCCCAAAGGCTGGCTCCTTCGAGAAAAAGCGCACCCAGCCGGCATCGCCCCAGGCCAGCACGACAAAGCCTTTTTCAAGAAATTTCTTCTCCATGGCCGGGCGCATTTTCTCGCGCACGTAATCAACCTCGTCCCAGCTCTTGAACATCATCGGCATGTTCTGCAGCGCTGCAATCGACGGCTCGATTTCGCGCAAGCCGACGACCGACAGCAAGCCACCCTGCAACTGGCCGATCCGCATCCGGCGCACCATGTCCGTCTCGCCCCCCTGACTACCATCCGGATACACCAGATATTTGCCATGGCCGCCCTGTGCGGTCCGCCAGGCCTCTCCCAACGCCATCAACTGGCGGTGGTAGAGCGAATTCTTCGGGGCCAGCGTACCGATGCGCAATTGCGCATCGGTGGCAAAGGCATTCAATGCGATGACGGCGCAGAGCACCAGCGTAGCCAGTTTGCATGTCATGTTACTCTCCGTGAATCTTCATTATTCAGAACAGATCAGGCGTCTGCTCGAGCAGCCACGCGGCGCGGCGGCGCATGACTTCGTTCTGCAGAGCATGCGGGCTATCCGGTTCGTCCTTGATCGCCAAGGCCTGATTGAGCAAGCCTTTGAACAGCACGCCATCCCCCGCCGGCAAGGCATAGCCCTCGGCCTTGCCAACCAGGGCTCCCGCCTGGCTGCCGCCTCCTTGCGTAATCGCCAGATCGAACCAGACCAGCGCCTGCTGCTGGCTACCGCCCGGCCGGCCGGCTTCGTATGTCGCCAGCAAGCCGGTCAGCGCGCCCTTCCCCCAGGCAGGATCCACTTGCCAGGCAAGCTGCGTCAGGCGTACGGCCAGCGGCAGATCGGCAACGACATCGGGGTCATCCTTCGACAACGAAATCCAGCCCCCCCACGAGGCCGCCGCCCAATAGGCAAGGCCAACTTGTTGCTGAGAAAGCTTCGGCCAGTCAGCCGCTTGCGACTGGCTCAAGGCATGGGCAAACCCAGGCATTTCCTGTTCAAGCGCCGCCATCGCATGCTTGTGCGCCCTGCGATAAAGCTGTGCCGCCCGTCGGCGGAGGCGTTCGGCGGATTGGGCATCCTTCGCTTCAATGCGGTCGGCGTCAAAGGCCACAAAGGCGTAGGCGTACTGGGTGAAGCCGGCCGCAACCGACTCTGCCAGAGCTTGGTGCCCGGGATCGCTACGCAGTACCGACTCCGATAGCTTCAGGTAGAACGCGCTGGCCTCGCGAGCCAGGTCGAGATCGCTTTCGCCAGAGCGACCCTGCGCTGCCAATTCGTCGGCAATGCTGCCGACCACCAACTGCCGCGGTGAACACGCCGTTAGCATGACAACTAACATGAGCGAGGTGATGACAATAGAAGCGTGGCACCGGGGCAAGGGCAAGTGGGTTCCGCGGGTAACAATGGGCTGGCACGCACACTATCCAGCCGATGTTACGTGCGGATGACAGCCGGCTGTTCGACAATCCGGCCCTAACCCCCAACTGGCACTAAAATAGCCGGATATCTTTCACCCATGACGCCACAGTGACCTACGCCGCTCCCCGCTTCGAATCCAAAATCTGCCCACCTGACCAGTTGACCGCAAGAAGCGCGCAACTGGCCAGACCGCTTGTGTTCACGAATGGCTGCTTCGACATCCTGCACCGTGGGCACGTCACCTATCTGGCGCAAGCCGCCGCACTGGGCAGCACGATGATTGTCGCGCTCAACACGGACGCCTCGGTCAAACGACTCGGCAAAGGCGATGACCGCCCGGTCAATGCGCTGGAAGACCGGCTGGCAGTCATGGCGTCGCTCGCCTGCGTGACGCTGGTTACCTGGTTCGACGAGGAAACCCCCCTGCAACGCATCCTCGAATGCCGCCCGGACATTCTCGTCAAAGGCGGCGACTGGCCGGTAGAAAAAATTGTCGGCTGCACTGAAGTCCGTGGCTGGGGAGGAAGCGTTCACTCCATCCCGTTCATCCATCAGAAATCGACGACCGCGCTGCTGGAAAAAATCAGACGGCTATAAAGCCGGGAGCCGATCTTCGGCCGACGCGATGCGTCGCCGACCACTCAAAGTACGACCTGTGTTCCCAGTTCGACCACACGGTTGCTGGGGATCTTGAAGAATGCCGTCGCTGACCCGGCATTGCGGAACATGGCGATGAAAATCTTCTCGCGCCAAAACGCCATTTCGGAACCGAGTCGCGGAATCAATGTTTCACGGCCGATGAAATAGGAAGTTTCCAGCGCGCTGAACGCCAGTCCGGCATTGGCGCACAAGTCCAGCGCTGCCGGCACATCCGGCTCATCCTTGAAGCCATACTGGATGATGACACTCCAGAAGTTTTCCTTGAGCGGTCGCACTTCGACGCGATCAATATCCGGCACAAAGGGCACATCGAAGAACTGCACGGACAACAGCACCACTCGTTCGTGCAACACCTTGTTGTGCATCAGGTTGTGCAGCAAGGCGTGCGGCACCCCCCGGGGATCTGCGTTGAGAAAGACAGCTGTGCCGGCAACGCGGGTCGGCATGGATGAGCCCAATGAATCGAGGAACATGGACAGTTCAAGCCGTTCGCCCTTGAGACGCTCGGACAACAGTTGGCGACCACGCTTCCAGGTCATCATCAGGATGAATATCACCATGCCGGCGACCAGCGGGAACCAGCCGCCATCGGGAATCTTCAGGACGTTGGCTGCAAGGAATACCAGCTCGACCGACAGGAAGCACGCAAACAGCAAACCGGCCTTGAGCCAGCCCCATTTCCAGACCTTGGCCACAACGACGCTAGCGAGAATGGAAGTAATCACCATATCGCCCGTTACCGCGATGCCATATGCAGCAGCCAGATTGTTCGACGACTTGAAGCCGAGAACAAGAATCATCACCGCGACCATCAGTCCCCAATTCACTGCCGGCAGGTAAATCTGCCCCTGTTCCTTCTCGGAAGTGTGCTGTACCTCCATGCGCGGCACAAAACCCAGTTGCATGGCCTGGCGCGTCACCGAAAACGCACCGGAAATGACTGCCTGCGACGCTATCACGGTCGCCAGGGTAGCCAAAACAACCAGCGGAACCAGTGCCCATTCGGGCGCCGACAGAAAAAATGGATTCTTGGCCGCCTCGGGGTCTGCCAGGATCAAGGCGCCCTGCCCAAAATAGTTAAGGACCAGTGCGGGCAGCACGAAGGAAAACCACGCTCGCGAAATCGGCTTGCGACCAAAGTGGCCCATGTCGGCATAGAGCGCCTCGGCACCAGTGACGGCAAGCACCACGTTGCCCATGGCCACGAGTGACATAGCCTTGTTTTCAAGCAGGAATTCGACACCGTAATAGGGGTTGATCGCCATCAGAATGGCCGGATGCGCAAAAACATTGTGGATACCCAGCACGGCCAGCGAGCCGAACCATAGCATCATGATCGGCCCGAAAAATGTACCAACCTTGGCCGTTCCGTTCCTTTGCACGAAAAAAAGCCCGAAAAGCACAATCATGGTGATCGGAATGACAACCGGCTTGAAAGCCGGCGTCACTATTTCCAGCCCCTCGACCGCCGACAATACGGAAATTGCAGGCGTGACCATGCCGTCACCATAGAACATCGCGGCACCAAGAACCCCGAAAATCATGATCAGCCGGGCCTGGCGCGGCTTTTCCTGGGCGGTGTGCAGGGCAAGCGCAATCAGCGCCATGATGCCTCCCTCGCCGCGATTATCCGCACGCATGATGAAGGTCACGTACTTGATCGAGACGACGATAATCAACGCCCAGAAAAACAGGGACAGACTGCCGTAAATATTGGCCATCGTCACTGGAATCGGGTGATTGCCAGCGAAAACCTCCTTCACCGCATACAGGGGGCTGGTCCCGATATCGCCATAGACCACCCCAAGGGCAGCCAGCGTCAATGCGGCAAAACGTTTCCCGGAAACATCTCCCGCCTGCTGGTCACTACTCATCAATCCTGTTCCCCGTCGATGTCCGGCGACCTTCTGAACGAGCCGCTCAAGACAATGCTGACCTAGCCGCCCAGCGCAGCCTTTAGTGAATGCACTTCTTCTTCCGATTCATCGACAATTTCTGCCAGTGTGTCAGCGTCGAAAAGGGTGTCGAGCATCGACGTATCAATCTCCCCATCCAGCGTCGCATCGCGCCAACTGGCCGTACGATTGGCGATCTTGTTGGCGACAAACAGCACATCGGAAAGATTATCGACGGCAGCAATTTCCCGGTCGGTTTCGTGATCCCGGACAGCCTCGAGCACCGACTCCGGCAACCCGAGTGCCGACAGAAGCGCATGGCCAATGTTGTCATGCCAGCCAACCAGCAGCGCGTGCAACTCCACCTTATCGTTGAGAAGCTCGGGGAAGTTGGCGGCACGCGACATCAAGTAGAACACCCCGAGATCATGCACCAGACCGGCAAACATGGCTTCATCACCATTGATCTTGGCCAGTTTGCGCGCCAGGACGCGGCACAGCGCGGCAACGTGCGAAGTATGTTCCCACAGGCGCTGGGAAATACCCTCGAAAGGCTGCATCTGCTTTGACTTGAGCAATTGCTCCATGGCTACCGCAAAAGATACGGTGCGCACCGCCTCCATGCCGACCCGGACGATGGCACTCTTCACGTCAGCAATCTCGCGACCACTCGGATTCAGCGCCACCGAGTTGGACATGCGAATGATCTTGGCGCTCATCAACGGTTCCGCGCCGATCAGCTTGGACAGCTGGTCGACACTCAGATTCGGGTCCTTCAACGCAGCACGTACCTGAAAGGTAATGTCGAGGAAGGTTGGAAACGTGATTTCATTGCCAGAAAGGTCCCGGGCGATGTCCTCAAGAATCTTGAAAGTAACGGCACTGGCCATGCGGACTTTACCTCAGTAAAAGATGAAGATGCGCCGCAAAACAACCGCGGCGCAGGCAATAACTCTAGAAGGGTATATCGTCGCCCAAGTCTTCGAATGATGGCTTCGGCTTGTTTTTCGCAGGCGCCGGCGCGTAATCGGTCGGTTCACGGTCGAAGCCACCGCCACCACCGGCAGGTGCGCCCATTCCCTGACGCGACCCCAGCATTTTCATTTCATCGCCACGAATTTCGGTGGTGTAACGCTCCTGCCCATCCTTGTCGGTCCACTTGCGCGTGCGCAGGCTGCCCTCAACGTAGACCTGTGAGCCTTTCTTCAGATACTGACCGGCGATTTCCGCCAGCTTGCCAAAGAACGAGACACGGTGCCATTCGGTCAATTCCTTCTTTTCGCCGGTCGACTTGTCTTTCCAGCTATCCGTGGTAGCCAGGCTGAAATTGCACATCGCTTCGCCGCTTGCCGTATAACGCACTTCCGGATCCTTGCCCAGATTGCCGACGAGAATTACCTTGTTCACCGATGCCATTGCCCATGTCTCCTAAACAGTTTTTGTCGCCACGGCGGCGATACGCCGTTGCGGAAAATTCATTGAACTTGCCACCACCAACCAAATAAGAAGCACACCAGTGCAGGCAGCAAAAACTGCATTATCGCCGAAATGCTGCGCAATATAACCGCCTGCCGCGCCGCCGATGAATAGTCCGATGGCCTGCGTGGTGTTGTAAACGCCGAGCGCGGCACCCTTGGCGGCCGGTGGCGCGGTGCGTGAAACCAGCGATGGCAAGGTGGCTTCCAGGATATTGAAAGCCACGAAAAACAGCATCAGCCACAGTGCGAGTGCCCACAAGCTGTCGCTGTAAATCAGCAGTCCGGATTGAACCATCACCAGCAAAGCAATCGCTGCCAAAAATACAGGCCGCATCTTGTCCTTGCGCTCTGCGGCAATGATCGCCGGGACCATGATGACAAACGACACGAGGACAGCCGGCAAATAGACCTTCCAGTGAGAGGCTGCGGCCAAACCACCGTGATTGACCAGTGCATGCGGCAAAACGACAAACATGGACATCTGCACCATATGCAGCACGAAAATGCCGAGATTCAGGCGCAAGAGGTCCGGATCCATGGCGACCTGGCGCAAGGGCAATTTCGCATGTCCATGCGGCGGCGGTGCTGGCGGTACCGCCTTGAGCAGCAACACGATGGCGAGCAACGCCAGCACGCCCGTCATGACGAATAATCCGCTCATGCCGATCAGACCATACAACACCGGCGCACCGACGAGGGAGAGCGCAAAAACCAGGCCGATCGACGAACCGATCATCGCCATCACCTTGGTCCGATGCTCCTCGCGCGTCAGATCAGCAGCCAGCGCCATGACTGCCGCGGAAATCGCGCCAGCTCCCTGCAGTATGCGGCCAACGATGATCCACGTCATATCGGGCGCCCAGGCAGCGACAAAACTCCCTAGCGAAAAAATCAGCAAGCCAACAATGATGACCAATTTTCGCCCGAAAATATCAGCCGCAATGCCATAAGGAATATGGAAAAACGCCTGGGTCAACCCGAAGACCCCCAGCGCGAAGCCAACCAGCGCAAGATTGTCACCACCGGGCAAGGTTTTCGCATAGACGGAAAACACCGGCAGAATCAGGAACAGCCCGAGCATGCGCAGGGCAAAGATGGAAGCCAGCGAGGCACCGGCGCGGCGTTCCTCTGGGCTCATGCGATCGTTTGGGGTAGGCATTGTCGTATCAGATTGTTGCATCGCAGCGAAGCCTTGATCTTAACAGATTGGCAGCATCACTCCCTGCCTGCCAACGTTCGGAAAACCGAATGGCCTGCGTCGGCCTTTTTACGGAATTCCGTCGATCACCTCGTCGAAAAAACCATAAATACATTAAATATCAACGTCTTAACAAATCCGGTGCGCTGGCACGCGACATGCGTTGGTGAATGGGCATAGCAACCCCATTCACCGACTCACCATGCCCCCAGGAGACAAGATGCACATCGAACA
>DAOLIO010000043.1:0-17189 GCA_035328505.1 Azonexus sp. | reverse complement strand
CAGCCGACTTGTCCCAGGCGTACACCGCAAAAGCAAACAGGCTGGCCACGACATAAATCGCCGGCAGCAGTTTCGGCAACTTGCCCAGCCACGAGCAAGCCGCCACAAATACGAGAAAAAGGACGGCCAGCCACAGCACCTTGCGCCCTGGTTCGACGACCGACACCGCGGACCGCGCTTCGACAAAGGCCACGCCTTCAGCCCGTGCCCTGCCTTTCGGATCAAATGCCAGATCGTAGGTCACGATCTCGCCATCGACCGGCCGCCGACCGCGCCGGGCAAACGACTTGATGTGCAAAAACACTGCCTCGCCACCACCATTCGGCACGATGAAGCCAAAGCCCTGCTCATCTTTCCAGCGTGTCACTTTTCCCTGATAGCGCATAGCGTTTTAGTTGAATTGAATAACGCGATTTTCAGGCACCCGGCTACGCAGGGCAAGCAAGATAGCATCCTTAACTACATGAAATTTCCGACCGTATTTTCACCTTGACTTAGAGTGCACTCCAACCACTAGAGTGACATTCATGGAATCCAGCCTGACCATCAAGGAAGTGTCGCAGCGCACGGGTTTAAGCGCCCATACCCTGCGCTACTACGAACGTATCGGCCTGATCGCCCCTGTTGCCCGCGCCTTGGGTGGCCAGCGTCGCTATGCCGCAGCCGACATGGACTGGCTGGCATTCCTGCTCCGCCTGCGAACCACGGGCATGCCTGTCCAGCGCATGCTCGAATTCGCCAGACTACGTAGCGAAGGAAATGTCACTGCCAGCGCCCGCCGGGAAATACTCGAAAGTCACCTGGCCGATGTGCTCACCAACATCAAGGCACTGCAGCAATCGGCCCAGGCATTGCAGACAAAAATCGGCATTTATCGGCAGATAGAACATTCCTTCTCGCAAGACACTCCACTTGTTGAAGGAAAAAGCAATGATTCAAAACCGTTATGACCGCGGCCTCGCCAAACTGGAAGAAATCGACGGCCAGGCCGGTACGAGGGTGATAGAGAGCCTGCGCGACATCGCCCCCGATTTCGCCCGCTACCTGATCGAATTTCCCTTTGGCGACATCTACGCCCGTCCAGGCCTGGATTTGCGCTCGCGGGAGATTGCCGTGGTCGCTGCGCTGACCGCGATGGGCAACGCCACGCCACAGTTGAAAGTGCACATTGAAGGCGCACTCAATGTCGGTGTCAGCCGGGAAGAAATCGTTGAGGTCATCATGCAGATGGCCGTCTACGCCGGCTTCCCCGCCGCATTAAATGGCCTGTTTGCGGCCAAGGCGGTATTCGCCGAAAGAGGAGCCGCGTGATGTCCCATCGCATTTGTCTATGGTTATCTATCCGCTTTGATCCGGAGCATCGGGTCTTTTCCCAACGGTAGCCCGGATCAGGTAGAGTTGCCGCTCGAGGAAGGCTGTGTCAGTTACGTTCTGGCGCAAGCAAGTAGGGTTTCGGCAACCGGGGTTTCACAGGACACATGTATTCGATTGAAGTCGTTCTAGCCATGTTGGCAGCGGTGGTCGGCAGTGGCTATCTGGTGCGCACCTTGCCGATAGCCATCCCCTTGCCGCTGGCGCAAATCGCGCTGGGGGCTGTCGTCGCGCTGGTGTCCGTACATCGGGTCACCCTCGATCCGGAAATCTTCTTTCTGCTCTTCCTGCCGCCGCTGCTTTTCCTCGATGGCTGGCGCATCCCCAAGACCGGGCTGGTTCGCGACAAGGCGATCATCCTGTCACTGGCCTTTGGACTGGTCATCTTTACCGTCATCGCGGCCGGTTATCTATTGCACTGGATGATCCCGGCCATGCCGCTGGCCGTCGCCTTTGCACTGGCGGCGATTGTGTCGCCGACCGACCCGGTGGCGGTGTCATCGATGGCCAAGCGCATCACCATCCCCAAGCGCCTGATGCACATCCTGGAAGGCGAATCACTGCTCAATGACGCCTCGGGTCTGGTGTGCTTCCGCTTTGCCGTGGTAGCGGCGACCACCGGCAGCTTTTCGCTGGGCTCGGCATCGCTCACCCTGATCTGGGTCACGCTGTCGGGGCTGGCCGTCGGGGCGGGTGTCACCTACGGCATCAGCATCGCGCAGCGCTGGATGTCGCGACATTTTGGCGAAGAAAGCGGCTCGCCCATCCTGGTCAACCTGCTGACCCCGTTCGCGGCCTATCTGATCGCCGAACATATCCAGACGTCCGGCATCCTTGCGGCCGTGGCCGCCGGCGTCACGATGAGCTACGTCGAGCTCTCGGGGCGCGCCCTGGCCACCACCCGCGTCCAACGGGCCGCCGTGTGGGAGACCGTGCATTTCTCGCTGAACGGCATCATCTTCGTGCTGCTTGGCGAACAATTGCCCGGCATCATGCAGAGCGCCGGTGCGTCGGTCGAGGATGTCGGACACGTCTCCCGCTGGTGGCTGCTGGTCTATGTGCTGGCCCTGGTGGCAATCCTGATCGTGCTGCGCTGCTTCTGGGTATGGGCGAACTGGCATGTCAGCCGCCATCTGGCGAGTCGCAAGGGTGAAACCCTTCCGCCCCCTAACTGGCGCATCATTGCGGCCATGTCGCTGGCCGGCGTTCGGGGCGCCGTGACGCTGGCTGGCGTGTTGACGCTGCCCTTATTGTTGCCGGATGGGTCGGAATTTCCGGCCCGCGACATCGTCATCTTTTTGGCTGCCTCGGTCATCCTGCTCTCGCTGGTACTGGCCAACGTCGGCCTGCCACGCCTGCTGAACGGCCTGACCCTGCCCGAGGAGGCCGCCGATCGTCAGGAAGAGGATCTTGCGCGACGCGAGGCTGCGATTGCCGCCATTGCTGCCATTGAGGCGGCCCGCCATTCGCTGTGCGACGAGACCACCATGGCATCGGAGCTCTATACCAACGCCGCGGTACGCGTGCTGGAAAACTACAAGCATCGTCTTGACGATAGCGGCGCACCGGGCAGCGTCAACGCCGAACGCCTGCGCGAGGCCGACAGCGCCGAAGTCAGGCTTCGCCTGGCCGCCCTGCAGGCAGAGCGCGATACGATTTTCCGACTAGCCAGGGAAGCAACGATATCCGACGAACTCTCCCGCAAGCTGGTCCGCCAGATAGACCTGATGGAAGCGCGCTATCGTTGAGGCGTGCCGCGCCGAGATATCCCCCAAGAACGGTGCACTGACTGGCGGACTGCCAATCAAAGGGCCGGGAGCGTGGCTTTATCCTCCCTGTGCGACGACCGTGGGTTAAATTGGTCCACTACAAACGGATATTTGACAAACGCTGATGGGCACAGCCACAGTGTCGAAAAATCATTGAAAGCCTAACGGGACTATCGCTTTGCCATAAAAAACGTCACTCTTCGGTGACGTTTTTCATTTTGAGCCAATTTTTCCGGTTGACCGTCGCCAACACTATTACTTTAGTCAGAGCAGTATTGCTCCATTGCGGAACAGTTGTTCAGTTCCTGAGCAACCAGGCGGGCAACATGCGTTGCAAGGTGCCATCCCGCATGAAAGCGTGTTTTGCAGCGCCGGCAATGTGCAAGGCAATCAAACCGCCAGCGCCCCAGACAAAGGCCTCGTGGGCCAATTTGAAGACACCATTCAGTGATTCGTCCGGCCAGCCGGCCTTGGGCAGTTCCACACCAAAGAACTTGATGGCGTAGGGCGTAAAGGACGACGCGAGATAGCCGGCCACCGGCGCCAGAAACAGCAAGGTGTAGAGCGCGTGATGCGTGGCGGTAGCCAGCCTGGCCTCCCAGCCACGCGTCATCTGGCGCGGTGCCGGGTGCTTGCGACGCCAGGCAAGGCGAACCAGAACCAGCATCAGTGCCAGCAATCCCAGCGATTTGTGCAGACTGTAGGCCGCGCTGCGTTCGGCGCCCTTGGGCAGGTCGACCATGTGCCAACCGAGCCACAAGAGCCACAACACGACCACAGCCTGCACCCAATGCAGCAGCATGGCTGGCGGCGTATAGCGCTGGACGTTCATCGGATGCTCACACCCCAGGGCAGTTCACCGACGTCGATGTCCGACAACTTTTTGAAACTGGCCGTATCAATCACCGAAACGCTGCCGGAACGGCCATTGGCCACATAGAGCTTGGCGCCGTCCGGCGTAATGGCCATGTTCCATGGACGTTTGCCGACTTCGATGGTGGCGACCACCGTGTTGCTGGCCACATCGATGGCCATGACCGACGGGTCGCGGCCGTTGGACACGAATACCCGCTTGCCGTCCGGATGGACCGCGATCCCGGCCGGATACTGGCCGGCTTTGACTTCCGCGATCACCCGACGTTGGGCTACATCAATGACGAAGACCTTGCCGGTTACTTCGCTGGCGACGTAGGCTCGACTGCCATCCGGCAGAAAGCCGATACCACGCGGCCGCTTGCCAACCGGGATACTGCTCACCTGCTGGCGTGCCGCAACATCAACGACATCCACCTGTTCTGCTTCTTCGGCGCTGACATAAAGCCAGCGGCCATCGGGGCTGAACACTGCGTGTTCCGGATTCTTGCCCTGCACCTTGATGCGGGCCAGTTCAATGCCTTGCGGCGCCGACAGCAACACGACACTGTTATCGTCCTCGACCGCGATGGCGAGCAGTTGGCCATCGGCCGAGAGACTGATGCCCTCCGGTGAATCCCCCACCCGTACGGACTTGATCAGCTTGCCGGCAGTCGTATCGACGATCAGCAGGCTGCCGGACTTGGCGTCGGTCAGGTAGACATAGCCAAGCCCTGCGGCAACACCGCGGGGGCGCTGGCCGGCGGGAATATCAGCCGATCGCCGATCAGTGGCGGTGTCGATGACACTGAGCGTGGCCGACTTCTCGTTCGGCACGTAGGCCATCGGCGCGGCTAGCGCAACACTGCCGACCGCAGCCAGCAGCGTTGCAACCAGAGGACGAAAAAGAGACATCCCCACTTTCAGGAGGCCAGGTAGGAAATGCCGTGGCTCTTGAAAATCGCGGCAATGGTGCCATCGCGCTTGAGATCCGCCATGGCTGCCCCGAGTGCTTCAGCCAGCGCCATATCCTCGGCCTTGACCGCCATGCCGAGCTGCCAGCTGTCGATCTTGAGCTCGGCAAACTTGGTGCCGTCAAGCACGACGCCCACCTGGCCCTTGATCGCCTCTTCCAGTTCGGCGCGCTGCGCCAGCACGGCCGCCACTTTACCGTCGGCCATGGCTTGCGCCGCCTCGGCCACCGTCTTGAAATGGACGACATTTTCACGCAGACGGCCATTCATCACGCCGAGCAGGAAGGAGTCGGCCAGGGAAGTCCCTTCGACACCGATCTTTTCACGCGTAAAGACTTCCAGCGCAACTGCCGCCGACCCCGTCGGCGCCTTCGGCACACGCGCCGGATTGCGCGCCATGGCCAGCGTTTCACGATGATAGGCGCCGAAAATACGGACCTTGTCATTGGCGCGAGCCAGGTACTCATCCACCGGCACATGCATCATCATGTCGGACGGCGGCGTACCCATATAGTGGCCTTTCCAGACCATGTTGCGCAGATCGTCGTTCATGTCTTCGCCGGCGTTATAGCCGACGACCTGAGCGGTCAGCCCGAGTTTTCCGGCGATTGCGCGGGCGATGTCGGCGTCGATGCCCTTGCCGCCTGCGGTGGCATAAGGCGGGAAGTCGTTGTAAACAGCGACGCGCAGGCTGCCACGCTTGCGGATCGCCTCCATTCCTTCATCGGCCAGCGCCGGCAGGACGCCCGCAAAGGGCAGTGCTGCCAGCGCTTTCAGCCAAAGTCGACGGTCATTCTTCATGGACGGTTTCCAGCCAGGTACGGATAGCCCACATGGCTTCCTGACTCAGGATACCCTCAAACGGGGGCATGTAAACACGACCGTCGCGCACAGCACCATGGCGGATACGCGGCAGGAAAACTTCGTCACCTTCGTCGCCAAGCGGCAGGTAGCGCAAGTCCGGCGCAATACCGCCGGAAATCGCGCCGAGACCATGACAGCGAGCACAATTTTGATTAAAAGCGGAATCTCCTATCTTAATTGCGGTCTTATCCTTGCGGTAAGGATTACTCTTCAGGAATTCGGCACCGAGGTCTTTCAGTCCGGTGGTATCGACCGCATGCGGCACGACATCGCCGTGCGCAAATGCTTGGGTAGCAGCCGTGCTGATGAAAAGAGCGGCGGCCATGGCGCCAAAGTAGCGGAAGGGATGGGTCACAAATGTCTCCTTGTTTGATTGCGGGTAACAGCCTTTGTGAGGAGATAACTGCAAGCCCTGTGCCAGGTAGCCGATGGTGGCAGAACAGTGGTCTGGAATGGCGCACGCCCGTAGTAACCGCAAAAGCGGGAAAGTTGATCGCAAATTGGCACGCCACTTGCTAATCCTTGCAACACGTTGCTCGCAGCGTTGCTTAGAAAAAGTGCAGGTGTTACGTTATGAAGCAACACAACAATAAAGATAATTAATTCTGGTTTAACCGGAGGAGAGATGGGACAAATTCAACTACTGGACGAGGTTCATGCCCAACGTCTGCAACAGGCGCGGCACCTATTCTTTGATCAGGGTGATTTGCCGGAAGGCCTGGTCGATCCGCTGATCGTTCGCTCCTGGGAACGCTGCCGGCGTTTCGGTATCGGCGAAACGTCGATGACCCCGACCACCAATGCGATGGATCGCATTGCCCTGAAAACCGAGCAGGAACGCAACCGCTTTCTGCTCGCCCAAGGCAGGCCGATCATGGAGCACGTTTTCGAACAAATACGTGAATCGGGCAGCATGGTCATCCTGGCCGACGCCAATGGCTTGTTGCTGGAAACGGTAGGCGATGCCGATTTCGTGAATCGGGCCGACCGTGTTGCACTGTCAGCTGGCGCCTCGTGGGATGAAAACCTGCGTGGCACTAACGCGATCGGGACAGCGCTCTCGGAAGAAGCCCCGGTGGCCGTACTCGGCGCCGAGCATTTTCTTGAACACAACAGTTTCCTGACCTGCTGCGCCAGCCCGATCTTTGGTCCGGATGGCCGACTGCTGGGTGTCCTCGACATCTCCGGCGACTATCGCAGCCAGCAGCACCACACGCTGGGTCTGGCGCGGCTGTCGTCATCCATTATTGAAAAGCGCCTGTTCGAATCAGTCCATGCGCGCGATATCCTGGTCTGCTTCCACAGCCGTCCCGACTATCTGGGCAGCCCGAAGGAAGGTATTGCCGCCGTTTCGCCGGACGGCCAGGTGCTGGCGATGAATCGCGCCGGTACGTCGATACTCGGCATTCGCCAGGTCGATGCAGTCCGCCGCGACTTCAGCATGGTTTTCGAAAACAATCTGTCCTCGCTGGTCGACCGCATACGCAACAGTTCGCAGGCAACCTGCGAAATCAACGTTGGTGGCAAGCCGATTCAGATTCAGTTGCGTGGCCAGCTGCCACCCATGGTCGTCGCCGGCCGGGTATTCGACGACGCCGCCCCGGCCCGCAGTCCGCGGCGGCCGGATACGCCGCCGACACCAACGCAAACGCTGGATACCCTCAACACGGGTGATGCCCGCTTGCAAGCGGCCATTGACCGGGCTCGCCGCATTATTGGCCGCGACATCCCCATCCTGATTCAGGGCGAATCCGGCGCGGGCAAGGAAATGTTTGCCAAGGGCTTTCACAACAGCGGGCCGCGGGCAAGTCAACCGTTTGTGGCGCTGAACTGTGCCTCCATTCCGGAAACCCTCATCGAGTCCGAATTGTTTGGTTATCAGGGCGGTGCCTTTACCGGCGCCCGCAAGGAAGGCGCGCCTGGCAAGATCCAGCAGGCCCATGGTGGCACCCTGTTCCTCGACGAAATTGGCGACATGCCGCTCAACCTCCAGGCCCGCCTGTTGCGCGTCCTGCAGGAACGCTGTGTGACGCCGCTGGGCAGCACACGGGCGATTCAGGTCGATATTTCACTGGTCTGCGCGACCCACCGCAAATTGCGCGAAGAAGTCGCCCGCGGCAGTTTCCGTGAAGACCTCTATTACCGGCTGAACGGCATGAGCGTGACCCTGCCGCCACTGCGAGAGCGCACTGACATCCGCGCGCTGGTCGCCAAGATTTCTGAAGCCGAAACAAGAACCCGTCGCCAGCCGGTCCGCTTTTCCGAAGGCGCACACCAGGCGATCGAAAACTACGGATGGCCCGGCAATATCCGCCAGTTGTTCAACGTGATCCGGGTGGCCATTGCGCTGCTGGATGACGACGAAACACTGATCACGGAAAGCCAGCTGCCGGAAGAGCTGTTTGAAGCCGATCCGATTGCTGCTACCGGCAATCAGGCCGAGTTTGACCCGTGGGCCGCTGCGCCGCTCGAGGGCGCCAGCAGTCTGGATGCGATCAGCCGACAGGCTGCGATGCGCGCGCTGGACGCCGCCGGCGGCAATATTTCTTCGGCGGCCCGTCAGCTCGGCATTAGCCGAAACACGCTGTATCGAAAGCTGGGCCGGATGTAGGCGCCTAAAGTCCGGGCAACGGGCTGCGTGTCAGGGCAACGCTGACGATGTAAAGATAGGCGAGCACGGCCAGACCGAAATAGCGCGCCCGGATCGTCATGGTCCGGCCGCGTTTCAACGCCATCATGCCGAGCAGGATATAGGCGACCAGGCCGAAGAGTTTGGCCGTCAGCCAGGCATTCACGAATGGATACTGGCCGCTCATCCAGGCCATGGTTACGGCGCTGCCCAACAGCAGCGAATCGACCACGTGCGGCAGGATCCTTGTCAGGCGATGCTGGCGTAGCGGCGATTCGCGCAACATCCACCAGCCGCGCAAACAAAACCCCAGCCCGCTGAGCACGACACAGGTGACATGGAGATGTTTCAGGGCGACATAGCTCACAGCGCAGCCAGCCTCACGGTGATGTCTGCCAGATGACAGCGATAGCGACGGATGGCGATGAACAGGTTCCACCACAGCCAGCCATTGGCCACGGCAAACGCCAGCCCCGCCAGCCGGGCCAGCCAGGCCGGGAACAATACGGCCAACAGCATCAGTGCCAAGGCCACGACATAGGCCACCAGCTGCCGGTGCATGTCGGGCTCGGCAAGAATTTTATTCATGGCCGGCGCCGGCACTTTGGCCTGCCCAGAATTTTGCAAATGCATCCAGGACAGGAAAGGCACGATCTTGTAGAGCATACCGATAATGAACGGCAAAAATCCTCCACCAATCAGCAGGACACCAAACATCAACGGCCAGCCTTCATGTTCAGCCACTACCGGCCACATTGCTGCGGTCGACGGCAAAAAAAGCGCAAAAATAGAAGAAATCAGTCCCAGTTGCCAATAGCGATACGTCGCATCCGGGCGAGCCCGACGACGTCTGGCTTGCAATCGCAGGGTCTGCACGGCGAAAGCGATGCCGGCGAGCGCTGCACCAAGCTGACCGAAACGGACCACCATCGGTTGATCGAGCAGCATCGCCAAGGTCCATATCAACAGCATTGCCAACATGAAGACCGGGAACCACCAACTGGAACGCGCCGGGTAACCCGGCGTCAGTTGAAACATCGGCACGACCACGTAGGCCATGGCAGCCAGCAGAATGCCTGCCCAGCCACCCAGACCCCAGCCGGCATGCAGATCGGCCAGCGGCGGCAAGGCCAACGACCAGCCAAAGATCAGGGCCAGCGACATGATGCTGCCAAGACCAACCGTACCAAGCAGACCAAACAGTGCGAATTTGATGCCACGAATGGTTGGGCTGCTGCTCGGGACACCCTGCAGAGCGGCAACCGTCGCTGCCAGAAATATCAGCGTCGTCAGCCCCAAGACGAGAGCCCCGCAGCCCAGCAAGATCGGCATGCCGACCACAAATCCTGCAGCGAGCAGCAACGCGCCGGCCGTCAGCCCAACGTGCACCAGTCGGGAGATCCAGACGGGCTGCTTGAGGTTGGCACCGGCAACCACGGGCAGGATCTGGATCAGTGCTCCCAGCATGACCTGCAGCATGAAGCCGACCGTTATCAGGTGCGTGACCGCCAGTGTGCCGGGCATCCAGCGAGAAGCCCATAGCTCGGGTCCCTCGAACGCGACCAGCAAGCCGGCAAGGAGACCAAATAGCGGTGCCGTCAGGAAGAAACGCAACGGCGCCGTGAAAGGTGGCGCATTTTCGAAGGCCAGCATCGCTTGCATGGGATCAGATGGCCGGCGGCAGCAGCTGGATCAGCGCGAGATCAGGATTTCGAATGTGCCATCCGGCAACAACTCGGTCTCGTATTCGTGGCCGTTCTGGCGCAAGACCTTGTAGAGCGGATGAGGCTCGCGAAACAACAGCAGCAGCATCTTTTCGCCCACCTGCAACCTGTCGAGCATTTCCATCGTCTCGACAAACGGGCCGGGCGGCTCCATGTAACGGGCGTCGACCACATGCGGGGTCTTTGCGTGGGTCATTCTTCGCAGAGCTCGGTTTCGAGCCGCTCAAGAACGGCCGGCCGTTCATCGGACAAATGCTGGTCACACATCGGATAGAGAACGTTCTCTTCCTTCATGTTGTGCTGTTGCATCATAATGACCAGCGTGTCGGCCAGACCGAGATAATCGTCCGAATTTCCCGCGTCGAGCGCGTTGACCGCGTCATCCATCAGGGTCCGAATCTGCTCGTGTTCCATGCGCATCATCCGGGTCGGCCCCATACTCATGCCGGTTTTGGCCTCGAAAGCGGGAAATAGTGTTTTTTCCTCGCCATCGAAGTGTGCCAGCATTGCCGACTGGAAATGTCCGAACGCGACTCGGGCAAGCGCCAGGTCCTTTTTGGCAACGGCCAATTCGGCCTCGGCAAACAGATCATCACAATGGCGATGATCATCGGTCATAAAACTGCGAATGGTCGTCATGGCTTGCTCGGTAACGGTTGATGGCTCATTCTCGTGGCGCCGTGGTGGAGTGACCTTGACCGCGGTCAAATCTCCAACAATCAGCCGCCGACGATGCCAACCTGCAATTCGTCGAACCAGTTGATGAAGCGCTGCACATCGGCCCCCTGATAAATCGCCCCATGCTGCGGACAGAGCATGTCGATGTCCATTTGTGCCACCCGCTCGCACCAGCGTCGCTTGGCTTCATTCGAACCCATCCAGCGTTTGTGAAAGCCTTCGGCATGACGAATGTGCGCATCAAAATTTTCGACGAAAAGCCCATCCTCCGCCGGGGGCAGCAGCGCTGCACCGATGTCGCCGGAGAACATCACCTTGGCGACTTTGTCATAGAGGTTGAAATTACCTGACGAGTGCAGGTAGTGCGCCGGAACGGCCCTCAACATCAGGCCATCCAGCGAAATATCGCAGCCTTCGTCGGGAATCATCGAAAAGGTCTCGGCCGAGCCGCCAAAATGAGGAATGAAACTTCCCCACAACCAGCTGACGTGGCAGCGCATCTTGGGATTGAATTCCAGCCACAGGGCCAGCGACGAACAGATATCCGGATCCTGATGCGAGGCAAAGACACCCGCCAGCGAAGACGGGTCGAACTCCGAGGACAGCGCAGAGAAAACGGCAGGGAAAATTTCGGCGCCGCCCGGATCGAGCAGCAAACCTTGCCCACCATGGGTGACCAGGTATTCATTCGTGTCGATCAGGTAATTCGGCTTTTCAGGGTCGCGAACGATGGCGATCCATTTGTGATTGCCTTCCTGAAAGATTGTTTTTGTCGTTTTCACGCATCCGCTCCCGTATTCTCAGTTTCCGGTAAAAAAGGCCGACCGGCGCAGCGATTCCAGCGAGGCGCGGATTTCTTCGACAATGGTGTCGAACTCGCCGGATACCTGTGCCAACGGTACAGCGAAGGACTGACCGTAGGCCGCTTCAATCTTGGCCGACTTGGCCAGTACGCCACCCAGTTCGACCATCTGAAAGGCATCCTCAAGCGCCCGCTTGAGCTGCTTGCGCAAGCTGGCCATCTTTTGTACCTGCCGGGCATTCTTGAGCTCCCGGGCAGCGAGAACGGCGACCGCCTGCGACTCCGGGGACATCTGCGCGGCCTGCCGCAGCAGGCGGGTATGACGGATATCCTGAAGCACGAGCGAAACTTCATTGACGCAGCCATGAATCAGGCTGGTCAGCGACCCCATGCAGTCACGCAGGTCCTGTGAAAACACGCGCAGCTCGTTGGAGAGCACCCCAAAGCCCCGCGCTGCCGTACCGGCGCGTTTGGCGAGAAAAATCGCATTGAGCGCCATGATGTTGATCTTGAACGCAACACCGACCACCAACTTGATTTCCTCGTTGATGCGCACGATGCGCAGCAGGTCGACCCCCGCCTGTGGCGCCTTGCTGGCTGTCGTGCTCAATGCAGTGCTCATGGCTATCTCGCTGATATTTTTTTCAATCAGCTACCAATGTACCAATTTCAGCAAGCTTGAACCAGTCTATTGATGGATTTGCCAATTATTTTTCATACACGTAGGTTCCCGGCGCATTGGCCAAGGTCGGAAACTTGCGGTTGGCTGCCGGGTAAGCATTCACCAGATCACCCGTCCGTTCGCCAAGCCAGTTCGCCCAGTCCTCCCACCACGTACCCTGTTTTTTCTCTGCACGTTCCAGCCAGTGTTCCCAATGCTCGTTACGCACCGGTTCACCAATCCAGTAGGCGCGTTTGGGCGGATTGGACGGTGGATTGACGATGCCGAGAATATGACCCGAGGTCGACAGTACGAAGCGCACCGGCGCGGCAACGTTCACGTACTTGCGGATGCGATAGCACTGCTTCCACGGTGCTATGTGGTCATCTTCGGCGGTGACCACATAGAGCGGCTGAACAATTTCATCGAGATCGATGGACTCGCCGGCAATATTCAGCTTGTCTCGCTTGATCAGATTATTTTCAAGATAGAACTCGCGCAGATAATAGGAGTGCATGGCCTGCGGCATGCGTGTGGTGTCCATGTTCCAGAACAACACATCAAATGGCTTCAACGGCTCGCCACGCAGGTAACTGTATTCCCAGTAATGCCAGATCAGCGGATTCGAGCGCAACATGCGGAAGGAACTGGCCATTTCGCTGCCATCCAGGTAGCCCTTCTTGGCCATCGACTCTTCCAGCGCGCCGATACAGGCTTCGTCGATGAAGACATCGATGTCGCCGGGATGGGCAAAATCGGTCAGGGTGGTAAACAGCGTCCAGTGCGCGACCGGTACCTTATCCTTGCCAAAGCGCTTGTTGGCCCACGCCATGTAGGTACTGACCAGCGTTCCACCGATGCAGTAACCGACCAGATGCACCTTCGGCACCTTGCAGAATTCGCCGGCCACACGCACTACCTCGTTCACCCCTTCAAGCAGATAGTCATCGAAGCGGATATCGCCGAGATCTTCACCCGGGTTCTTCCAGCTGGTGATGAACACCGAAAATCCATGGTCGGTGAGATATTTGACCATGCTCTTCCTGGCCGTCAGGTCAAGAATATAGAACTTGTTGATCCACGGCGTGATGATGACGATCGGCATCTCGCGGACTTTTTCCGTTGTCGGTGTGTAGTGGATCAGTTCGACCAGCCGATTGCGAAAAATCACCTTGCCCGGCGTGGTGGCGAGATCTTCGCCTACCGTGAAGGCATCCGGCTCGACCATCTGAATGTTCTTGGCTTCAACATCCCGCTGGAAATTCTCCCAGCCCTGCCGCAGGCTTTCACCATTGGTTTCGACAAAGCGGCGCATGGCCACCGGGTTGAGCCAGAAAAAGTTGGTCGGCGCCACCATGTTCAGCCAGTTGCGCAGCCAGAAGGCGGAACGACGACGCTCCTTGTCAGACAGCCCTGGCGTCTCGAAATACATGTCTTCAAGACGGTGCGTAAAGGCGATATACCACTCCTTGACGATGTCCCAGGTCGGCGACTCCGTCCAAATCGGGTCAGCAAAGCGCGCATCGTCAACATTCGGCTGGATAACATCGGTCGACTGGATTCCCATGGCCCGGCGGAACACATGGGATTGCAGGGACAGCAGGTCCCCGGACAACGCATTGCAGGCCCGCGACAGCTCCTGCGGGTGCATCATCCAAGCCATCTGCGCATTGAGCATCGAGGTGGTCACACCGTAAGGATCGATCGCGTTGCTAAAGACTTTGCCGAGCGATTCGACCGGGCTCAGGTGGCTGATATCGATTCCGTTGTGGTGCTTGGATCCATTGGACATTCAACTAACCTCTTCCTGAATTTTCTGAAAACCAGAATTAAAGTGTCACAAACTCGCCGGGCTGTGGCAAATGCACATCTGACCATCCCAGCCTATCTTCAACTGCCAGCTTGAAATTGGCCGACGCTCCCGCCTCGCCATGAACCACAAAGGTGTGTCCTGGCGCCTTGTGAAACCCCCCCAGCCATTTGAGCAAGGCCGCCTGATCGGCGTGCGCCGACAAACCACCAACCGTGTAAATGCGCGCCCGAACCGGCACCGGCTGCCCAAAGATATGTACCAGTCGCGCCCCATCCACCAGCCGCCGCCCCAGCGTCCCCGCTGCCTGGAAACCGGCAATCAAAATGCTGCACTCGCTGCGTGGCAGGTTTTCGCGCAGGTGATACTTGATCCGCCCTGCCTCGCACATGCCACTCGCCGAGATGATCACCGCCCCGCTGCGAATGTCGTTCAGGGCGATGGAGCGTTCGACATCCGCGACCAGTTCAAGGTTCAGCTGTTTGGGGTGCGCCTTTAACCAGGCTATCAGTTCGCGGGTTTCCGGGTCGAGCAGTTCCTGGTTGGCCAGTGTGATCCGGGTAGCGGCATTGGCCATTGGCGAATCGACATAGACCTTCAGCGGCGACAGGCGCTTGCGGCGGACCAGATCAGCCAGCATGTAGATGATTTCCTGCGTCCGCCCGACCGCAAAGGCAGGAATGATCAAGTTGCCCTTCGCCGCCTTGGTCCGCTCGAACGCGGCAACGATCTCATCCTCGGTTTCCGGCAAGGAACGGTGCAGGCGATCGCCGTAGGTCGACTCAATCAGCAGCACGTCGGCCTCCGCCGGTGGCGGCGCCGGATCGCACAGCACCGGCCGGTCATACATGCCGAGATCGCCCGAAAAGACCAGATGACGCGGCTTGCCTTCGCCGGCAACGATCACCTCCAACGAGGCAGACCCCAGAATATGGCCAGCATCGCGGTAGATCACGCTGACGTTTTCGACGATTTTTTCCGGTTGACCGTAGCTAACCGGGCGCAGCAGTTTCAACGATGCCAGCGCCTGCACGACGGTATAGAGCGGTGGCTGAACGCCCCGCTCGTCCTTGCCACCACGACGCCGATGGCGCAACTGCCATTCGGCTTCCTTTTCCTGAATGTGCGCGCTGTCGGGCAGCAGCACTTCAAGCAGGTCGATCGTCGCCTGCGTGGCATAAACCGGGCCGCGATAGCCCAGCATCGAAAGCCTCGGCAACAGCCCGGAATGATCAATGTGGGCATGGGTCAGCAGGACGAAATCTATCTTCCTGACATCGAAACCGACATTGAGCGCCTTCTGGTTCTTTTGTCGCGCTTCGGGGCCACCCTGAAACATGCCGCAGTCAACCAGGAAGCGTGCATTACCCGCTTCAACCAGGGTGCAGGAACCGGTCACTTCACCCGCTGCTCCAAGAAATCCGAGACGCATGTTTTCATTCCTCACTACTTGGCGTAGCATGAACCTCAACAAGGCGTAATGCAACGCCAGCGGCCAATCCAGCCTATTTCAAAGCGATGAAAATCCGTCGGATTGCCCCGCATAAGACCATCTCAGGAGGTTACGCATGTTCAAACATATTTTCGTTCCGACCGACGGTTCCGAGCTCTCCCGTGCCACGGCGCAGCGTGCCGTTTCATTCGCCAAGGAAGCCGGTGCCCGAATCACCGTCTTTTTTGCCAAACCGGAATATCCGATCGCCTATTTCGGTGAAGGCGCCCTGATCGACCCGACGACGCCGGAAAAATTCGCCGAACTGGCCGACCAGCAAGCGACCGAATATCTCGGCGAAGTCGAAAAAATGTGCGCCGAGGCTGACGTCCAGTGCAGCACGGTTGCCGCAACCAGCGACGTGCCCTACGAAGCGATCATCGAAGCCGCCGAAAAGTCGGGCTGCGACCTGATCTTCATGGCCTCGCACGGCCGGCGCGGCATCAGCGGCTTCTTGCTCGGCAGCGAGACCAACAAGGTGCTGACCCACTCCAAAGTGCCGGTCCTCGTCTACTGCTGAGCCAGCTGCGAACCAGCACCCGACAACAACCAACCCGCCGGGGCAACGCACTTGCCCTGTCCGGTCGCGGTATGCGCGGCGCAAAAAAGACGGCGGCCGAAGCCGCCGTGAATATCGATCTGAGGAAAAACGTCTCGACTTGGAACGCTCCATGCGGCTACAAGTCACGTGAATTATCGTCGACCGCCCGGCGCGCGCCCATGATGCACATCAACAAACGCTGATGGTAATCAGACCTGCGTCTGCGCCACAGCCTTGCGGAACCGCAGCAGCGCAATCGTAAAAAAGCAGGTGCCGACCACCGTCATGCCGAGCAGGTCGCGCCAGATGACATCCAGCCCGGCTCCCCGATACAGAATACCTTGGGCAAGACGGACAAAGTACGTGGTTGGCGTCGCCGCCATGATGGTCTGGATCGCCGCAGGCATGCTTTCCTGTGGCGTCACACCACCAGAAAGCAGTTGCAGCGGCACAATGGTGATGATGGTCAGCAGACCGAATTGCGGCATTGAACGGGCGAGCGTGCCGAGGAAAATGCCGATCGACGCCGCAGAAAACAGATAAAACACCGTTGCGCCGAGAAATAGCACCACCGAACCCATAATCGGCACCTGCAGGACTTGCCGAACCATGACCCATAGCGCGAAGGCGACACCCAACAGCACGGCCAGTCCGTTGGCCCAGATTTTCGCCATCATGATGTCGAACGGTCGCAGCGGCATGACCAGCAGGTGCTCAATGGTGCCATGCTCGCGTTCACGGATGAACGCGGCGCCAACCAGGATGATGGTCAGCATGGTGACGTTGTTGATCGCCTCCATGACGCCGCCGAACCAGACGCCGGTCAAGTTGGGATTGAAGCGGGCGCGGGCCGTCAGGCGAATCGGCGTGTCCTCGTCCGTGCGGCGGCCGGTCAGGAATTCGCCGACCTCGCCGCTGGCGATGTTGTTGATGTAGCTGGCGCCGATGAAGGCCTGGCTGATCACGGTGGCGTCGATGTTGAGCTGGATTTCCGGGTGCCGCCCGGCGGTCACGTCGCGCTG
>DAOLIO010000042.1:0-17222 GCA_035328505.1 Azonexus sp. | reverse complement strand
CTGTCCGAAATGCGCGACAAGGGCCTGTCCTTCGACGATGTGCTCAAGGAAGCGCAGCGTCTGGGTTATGCCGAAGCCGATCCGACCTTCGACATCGAAGGCGTTGATGCGGCCCACAAGGCAACACTGATCGCCTCCATCGCCTACGGTATTCCGGTCCAGTTCGACAAGGCTTACATCGAAGGCATCACCAAGCTGGAAGCCTCCGACATCAAGTACGCCGAGCAGCTTGGCTACCGTATCAAGCTGCTCGGCATCGCCAAGCGCCGTGAGAACGGGATCGAATTGCGCGTCCATCCGACGCTGATTCCAGCCAAGCGCCTGCTGGCCAATGTCGAAGGAGCGATGAACGCCGTCATGGTCAAGGGCGACGCCGTTGGCACGACGCTGTACTACGGCAAGGGTGCTGGCGCCGAGCCGACCGCGTCCGCCGTGATTGCTGATCTGGTCGATGTCACTCGCCTGGCCACAGCCGATGCCGCGCATCGCGTGCCGCACCTGGCTTTCCAGCCGGATGCGATGTCCAGCCTGCCGATCCTGCCAATGAGCGAGATCGAAACCGGCTACTACCTGCGCCTGCGTGTTGAAGACAAGCCGGGCGTGCTGGCCGATATCACCCGTATCCTGGCGGACCAAGGTATTTCCATTGATGCCATGCTGCAGCGCGAGCCGGAAGAGGGCGAAGGTGAAACTGATATCATCATCCTGACCCATGTCTGCAAGGAAAGTGCTGCCGACGCTGCCATCGCCAGGATTGAAGGTCTGGCAGCCCAAAAGGGCAAGGTCAAACGGATTCGTCTGGAAGAGTTGCATTAGATCGTACGATTTAACGGACTGTTCAAAACGGGGGCTGCGGTCCCCGTTTTTATTTAACGCAGGATGCGAAGGTAGCCCTTGGTGTCATTTGGAACTGAAAAGTGCAGCACATTTTTTCCGGCGAGCACAAACAGGCCACCCGGCAGAAGGTGGAACGGCCCTATTGTGGACATGGACTGCTCTATCCTCAAGACTCTATTTCCGGGCGAAATAAGCTTCAATTCGTACGCGCCGTTTGCCATGACCGTCAGTGCAGGGGCAAAGGGGTGGGCTAGTGGTTCGCCAATGAATACGCCTTCGCCCGGCCATGTCACGCTCTTCCAATAAGCTTCGACGGCCGTGGCACCCAGGAGATAGTTAAACATGGCGACAGCCGGTACTGGAAATTTCTGTGGGTGATTGCAGGGTTCGGTGACCGTGCCGTAGCTGGCTGTGGCGCCGGCTTCCAGCCAGCGCAGACTGCTCATCTGCCTGGAGTCGGTCAGCTGGCCGCCGAATGAGGTCAGGTGATCGGCCAGTGCGCCGGGTTTGAATTCGAGTGTGTCGAGATTGGGAACCTGCGTTAGTCCGGTAAAGTAGAAGAGGACATCCTTGCGGTCGCTGATCGAATCTGCCTCAACTTCTTCGATGGGTATGAGGCCGTTCAATTCGGACTTTGTCATCCTGAATTGAACAGTGCGAACGCTGCGGGCCTTGTCCGAGGTATTGAGCAGATAGGCTTTGCCATCAGGAAAACTGGCGTCGGAGGCGACGCCACGATCGATCAGCGCCTTGACCTCGTCGAAACTGCTACCGGCCAGCATCATGGCTGGGCGCAACTGGTGGTCGTTGAACGGATAGGTGCTCGGCGAATTGAAATAGCCGCTGGCGGCAGTCGGGCCACATTTCGACGAGCAATATTTTTCGTCAAAGCCCATGGCCAGCGCCGACGTCATAGACATGCAGCCAACCCGATAAGGCTGGGTCCAGGCGACCGCATAGGCTTGAACATGCTGGGGCGTAAGTCGGTCGATTTCAGCCTTCAGCGGTTCGAATTCCTGAGGGCTGATAGCACTTTTTCCTATCGGGAGGTGCAAATGAATGACGTTTCGATCGGGGATGCCGCGAGCCAGCTGGTAATAGGCGCCAGTCTGGCGTGAGAGCGGATCATCGTCATTGATCAGCAAGGCAAGTTCGTCGACCGTGATCCCGGTCCTGGGCAGCAGGATTTGTGGTGCTGCAATGGCCTGCGGCGACCATGAAAGGACGCTGACGGCCAGCAACGCAAGGGTTCGGCGAAAAATCTTGGTGGGCATGGTGGGTCGATTGATCAGTCTGGAACGGATTGTCGCGCATAATCTCGCCTCTAGACTGTTTGATTGTCTGCCTGCTTCTTCGAAACATGACATCGCTATACGACCAGCTTCGCCTGCGCATGCCTCAATTGCGGATGACCCCGCTGTTGATTGCGGTCAACGTCATCGTCTTTGTGGCGATGTTGTTCAATGGTGCTGGTTTATGGCATTCCCAAAATGGCGTTCAGTTGGCGTGGGGGGCCAACTTTGGGCCGGCAACGCAGGATGGGCAATGGTGGCGCCTTGGTAGTGCGCTTTTCCTGCACTTTGGGCTGCTTCATATTTCTCTCAATATGTTTGCCTTGTGGGATGCCGGCCAATGGGTCGAGCGCATGTATGGGCACCTTCGCTTCGCGGTGATCTATTTTGCTGCCGGTCTGGTCGGCAATCTTCTGTCGCTGGTGATCCATGCCGGCCATGCGGTGTCCGGCGGGGCATCTGGCGCGATCTTCGGGCTCTATGGTGCCTTGCTCAGCTATCTCTGGCTTGAGCGACAGCGCATACACCGTGGTGAATTCCGCTGGCTGTTCTGGGCAGCGATCGGGTTTTCCGTGGCCACCATCATTTTCGGCTTCCTGGTGCCTGGTATCGACAATGCGGCGCACATCGGTGGATTGACGACGGGTCTGTTGATGGGCGTGTTGTTGGTCAAGTCCGAGGAAGAAAATCGCGTCATTCGACGACCTGGTCAATGGGCTTCGGCGATTGCACTTGTAATCTTGATGGGCGGCATGGTGGCCAGAATTCCTGCGCCGGCCTATCGCTGGAGTGACGAGAAGCAGGTTAGACAGGAGATTGGCGAGTTTCTCCAGCAGGATGCTGCGATCAGTCGTGCCTGGGAAAGCCTGTTGCTTCAGGGAAGGCGAAAAGGGGTGTCATTTGATGAGTTGGCCGACGTAATTGAGTCGGTCGTCGTCGAACGTTATGAACATAGCTTCGAAGAGCTTTCCGCGCTGCCGCAGGATGCCCGCCTGCCTTCGGCGCAGACGGCAGAGCATTTGCGGAACTATGCTGAGCAGCAGCGGGACGCGTCGCGGGCGATGGTGGAGGGTTTGCGGGCGAGAGATCGACAGCAGATTCAGAAGGCGCTGGCAGAAGCGCGCAAGTCGAGGACCGAGAAATAATCAATGGTCGGTCTGTGTGAAGATCACCTGAAAGCCCTGAGGCTATTCCAATCCGAATCAAGGAAATGGGTGTTCCAATCGCGCAAAATCGCAGTCCATTGCCATTCCGGCAAGCCTGTCTAGGAGCTACCATGCAAACCATCCACGTCTGTAATCACACCACCCCTGAAGCCTTGTATCCCTTCGATGCCCGAGGCATTGCCAAGCGCTTCCGTCATGCGGCCATCTTTGGCGCACTGGACGCGCTACAGCCCGGCGAAACGATGCGCTTTTGCAACGATCATGATCCCTTGCCATTGCTGGCACAGTTGCAGGATCGCTATGGCGCCCACCTGAGCATTGAATACAAGCAGCGCGAAACGGGGGCCATCGTGATCGACTTTACAGTTGTCGGCTGAGTGATACTTACTGCGAGCCTGACCATCGTTTCATTGATAGCCAGTGCCATTCTGGCGCTGAGCGGGTTGGGTTCGCCGTTGGCGGTTGTGCATCTGGCCTTTGCCGTCGGCATAGTGCCGCTGATTTTTGCGGCAATGATCCATTTTGTACCCGTACTGACGCGTACGGGCGATCCGGCACATCGTCTGGTCCTGCTGCCATCGGCAGCACAGTTCACCGGCCTGCTGGTGGTGATGGCCATGCAAGGGTGGATGCCCTACTGGGGCGTGCATCTGGCTGCGACGGTCGATCTGATCTTGGCGGCCACGTTGATGGTCTGGATGATCGGGCGGGCTCGGGCTGCCTTGGGGGCTCCGCATCCAGGCTGGCGCTGGTATGGGGCGGCGGTGGGTTGTCTGATGCTGGCTTTGCTGGTCATCCTGTTGAGCGTCATTTGGCCGTCTTACTGGCGCAGCCTGAGGCTATTTCATCTGCATCTCAATACCCTTGGCTTCGTTGGGCTGGCGGCCTTGGGCACGTTGCCAGTGCTCCTTCCGACCGCACTCGGCAAGCCCGATCCAGAAGCGGGCAACTGGTTGCGTCGGCGCTGGTGGCTGGCGGGCTGCGGTGTTCTGATCATTGCGTCGGGGGCTGCAGCACAGTGGGAATTTGCCGCGCCGGGAACAGCCTTGTTGCTGGTTGCGGCGCTGGGCTTGCTTGGACAGTGGCACCGACGATTTGGCCTCCTGTCATTGTTGCGGGATGGTGTCACTGCATCCCTGCTGGGCGCGGTGCTTGGACTGTTGATCGCGCTGGTTTCAGGACTGCTGCATGGCGCGGGTTTGGTATCGACACAGCCCTCCTTGCCGGCCTGGGCTTGCGGATTCTTGCTGCCGCTTGTCACGGGCGCCCTTAGCCAATTGCTTCCTGTCTGGCGTTGGCCGGGGCCGCAAATTCCGGCTCGCCTGGCAATGCGGCAGAAGCTTGCAGCGACCGGACTTTTGCGGGCGGTCTTGTTCCTGTTCGCCGCACTGGCTGTGATGGCTGGTCAGCATCGCTGGGGGGCGGCCCTGGTGGCGTGTGCGTTGACGCTCTTTATCATCGGCTTGTTGCAAGCCGTGCGCTTGCCACGGTCGACGCGGTAAAATCACCGTTTTTCGCTTTTCAGGGCTCTGCCATGCGCTATCTATCGACCCGCGGTCACGCCGCAACTCCGGCTTTTTGCGACATTCTCCTCGGTGGTCTGGCCCCGGATGGCGGCCTATACCTGCCGGAAAGCTACCCGCAGATCACTCGGGCTGAACTCGATGCCTGGCGCACGCTGTCGTATGCCGATCTGGCCTACGAAATCCTGTCCAAGTTCATCACCGATATCCCCGCGGCTGATCTGAAGGCCATTGTCGGAAAAACTTACACTGCCGCGGTCTATTGTCATACCCGTAACGGTGGTGACGCTGCGCAGATCACGCCGCTGACCAAACTGGAAGAGGGTCTTTACACGCAGGAACTGTCCAACGGTCCGACACTGGCCTTCAAGGACATGGCCATGCAGCTGCTTGGCAATTTGTTCGAGTACGTGCTCGACAAGCGCGGTGAATCGATCAATATTCTGGGCGCTACCTCCGGCGACACCGGCTCTGCCGCCGAATACGCCATGCGCGGCAAGCATAACGTCAAGGTTTTCATGCTCTCGCCGGACGGCAAGATGAGCGCCTTCCAGCGCGCCCAGATGTATTCGCTGCAGGATGCCAATATCTTCAATATCGCCGTGACCGGCCTGTTCGATGATGCGCAGGACATCGTGAAGGCGGTCTCCAACGATGCCGCCTTCAAGGCCAAGTACAAGATTGGTGCGGTCAATTCGATCAACTGGGCGCGTGTCGCGGCGCAGATCGTTTATTACTTCCAGGGCTATTTCCTGGCCACGAAATCGAACGATGAGCAGGTTGCCTTTACCGTGCCATCGGGCAACTTCGGCAACATTTGCGCTGGGCATATTGCCCGTCAGATGGGTTTGCCGATCGCCAAACTGGTGCTGGCCACCAACGAAAATGACGTGCTCGATGAATTCTTCCATACTGGCGTCTATCGTCCGCGCAGCACGGCGGAAACCAGCATTACCTCCAGCCCGTCGATGGATATTTCCAAAGCCTCCAACTTCGAGCGCTTCGTGTTCGATCTGGTCGGCCGCGATCCTGCGGTCGTGCGCGAACTGTGGGCCAAGGTCGACAAGGGCGAGGCCTTCGACCTGTCTGCCACGGTCTACTGGAAAAATATGCCGAAATTCGAATTTGTTTCGGGCAAGAGCACCCACAGCGATCGCATCCATACCATTCGCCTGGCTCAGCAGCGCTACAAGGTCATGCTGGATACGCATACCGCTGACGGCTTGAAGGTCGCACTAGAGCATCGCCTGCCGAATATCCCGATGATCGTTCTGGAAACCGCGCAGCCGGCCAAGTTCGAGGAAACCATTCGCGAAGCCCTGGGCACCGAGCCAGTTCGTCCGGCCGATCTCGCCGGGATCGAAAGTCTGCCGCAGCGCGTTGTGGTCATGGCGCCTGACGTTGATGCCATCAAGCAGTTTGTTGCGGAGCGCGTATGAGTGTCGATCACGAGGCTCACTGGTCGGCCCGCTATCGCGATGCGGGCGAGGATTATTTGTTCGGCACCGCGCCCAACAAGTTTCTCGCTGCCCAGGCGGAATACTTCGGTGCTGACATGCGCGTCTTATCGGTCGCTGACGGCGAAGGGCGCAATTCCGTCTGGATGGCCGAGCAGGGCTGTGCGGTCACGGCGACCGAGATTTCTCCGGTAGCACTTGAAAAAGCCGCCAAGTTGGCGCGTGTCCGTAAAGTTGCCGTGGATTTTGTGCTGGCCGATATCTTGAACTGGGAGTGGCCGCATGCCGACTTTGATGCGGTCGTCGGGATCTTTATCCAGTTTGCGACCCCGGCCGAGCGGACGCGCCAGTTGGCAGGGATGAAACAGGCGGTCAAATCGGGGGGCTTGCTGTTTCTGGAGGGCTATACCCCTAAGCAGCTGGAATACCGGACGGGGGGGCCGTCAGCGGTCGAAAATCTCTATACGGCCGAGATGCTGCGCGAGCTGTTTGCCGACTGGGAGATCATCTCCCTGCGTGAACACGACGACACCCTCAGCGAAGGACTGGCCCATGCCGGGCGCTCGGCCCTGATCGACCTCGTCGCGCGAAAACCTTAAAGGTAAATCACGGCCGGAAAAACGGCTACGGCCAGCACGAGGACCAACCACTCCAGATTGCGGCGGGCAAGAAAGCCGGTGAAATGCAGCACCAGGATGGAAATGGCGACGATATAAAACAGCGCAAACAACATTAATGGATCCCTCGAATATTTTTTTGCTTGTCTGGCAACGATTATGACGAGAATTAAATGAAACGCCTAGCCAACGAAGCGCATCGATAGATCTAGCGCCTTGACGTCCTTGGTCAGTGCGCCGACCGAGATACGATCAACCCCTGTTTCGGCAATACCGCGGATAGTCTCCAGCGTGACATTGCCTGAAGCTTCAAGCACGGCCCGGCCGGCATTGATGGCGACTGCCTGACGCAGCAGGTCGTTGGCAAAGTTGTCGAGCAGGATCATCGCCGCGCCGGCATTCAGCGCCTGATTCAGTTCATCCAGACTCTCGACCTCCACCTGGATGAACTTGCAGCGATCAGCCGCGCCAGCCGCCACCTTTCTGGCGGCATCCATGGCCAGGGCGATGCTTCCGGCCGCATGGATGTGGTTTTCCTTGATCAGGATGGCATCCCACAAGGCCAGACGGTGATTGCCGCCACCGCCCGCGCGCACGGCATATTTCTGGGCAATGCGCAGGCCGGGCAAGGTCTTGCGGGTATCGACCACCTGCGCCTGCGTGCCGGCAATGGCGTCGGCATAGATGCGTGCCTTGCTGGCCACACCGGACAGCAGTTGCAGGAAGTTGAGGGCGCTGCGCTCGGCCGTGAGCAGCGCACGGCCGTTGCCGTCAATGTCGCAAAGTAGCTGGTTGGCCACCAGACGGTCGCCATCGGCGGCATGCCAGGTCACACGAGCGCCTGGGTCGAGGCGGCTGACACATGCATCAAACCATGCGCGGCCACACAGCACACCCGCTTCGCGGGAAATGACCGTGGCCTTGACCTGGCGGTCGCCCGGAACCAGGCTGGCGGTCAGGTCGCCGGCGCCCACATCTTCAGTCAGTGCAGCGTCGACGTTGCGGGAAATTTCGGCGGCGAGCGGGAAATCGAATTCGATGGTCATGGCAGTGTTATGGCGGTCATGGAGGACGGCATTTTACAGCTTGCCGTGCTTGCCGACCCACTCATTGAAAAGTTGGCGGGCAGCATCAATCACTTCGCCTGCTGTCAGGCCGATCGGGCCGATGCCGCTGGCGACCAGTCGATCAGCCGCAGCACCATGCAGGTGAACGGCGGCCTTCAGTGCAGCGTTGGCTGGCCACTCCTGGGCCAGCAGGGCGACGATCAACCCGCACAGCACATCGCCCATTCCGGCCGTGGCCATGCCGGGATTTCCTGTCGAATTCAGGCAAATTTTCCCGTCGACCGTGGCAATGATGGTGCCGCAGCCTTTGAGCGCAATATCGCTGTGATAGCGCTTTGCCAGCTCGCGGGCCGCCGTGAAACGATCGCGCTGGATGTCGTTCACCGAGCAGTCCAGCAGGCGGGCGGCTTCGGCCGGATGGGGGGTCAGGATGGTCGCCGCGACGCGGTTGCAGAGCTTGCCTTGCAGAGAGGCGTTTTCAGCCAGCAGATTCAGGGCGTCGGCATCGAGCACGAGCGGGACGGGCGCCTTGAGCGATTGCTCAAGGAGGCAAAGGGCTTCTGGTGAGCGGCCAAGGCCGGGGCCGCAAACCAGCGCCTGAAGGTCAGCCTGCAGCAAGGTGGCGGCCTGGCGGATCATCAATTCGGGCTGCGCCAGATCGACGCGGGGGGCATCGCTGTCGAGCATGCCGAGGTAGACGCGGCCGGCACCCAGCTTGAGGGCAGCGCGGGCGGCGAGGAAGGTGGCACCAACCATCGATTGGCTGCCGCCCAGAATGCCGGCACTGCCGAAGCTGCCTTTGTGGGAGTTCAGGCGACGAGGCTTGAGCTTGTCCGCAAAATCCTGAAGCGCCAGTATTCGGCCATCCGGGGGGATCTCCCTGGCTGGGTCCAGGTCCAGCCCCGCTACGCGGATGGCGCCGCACTGGTCAGGGCCGTCGCCGGTCAATAATCCGGGCTTGGCCGAAATGAAGGTAATCGTATGGCTGGCACAGATACACGGGCTGAATGTGGTGCCGGTATCCGCATTGAGGCCGGAGGGGCAGTCGAGTGCGAGGAGCGGGCAATGGTCGCGTTCGGCCAGTCGATTGGCGGCAACAATCCATTGCGCGTAATCACCGGCCGGGGCACGGGTCAGGCCGATGCCAAACAGTCCGTCAATGATCAGCGACCAGCGGAGACTGTCCGGAATGCAGGCAATGGTTGAGCCGCCAGCTGCGGAAAATCGCTGGAAGGCGGCCGCGGCATCGCTCGGGAGGCGCTCCCGATCTCCGGCAAAGACGACATGGACATCGAAAAATTGCTCGCGCAGCAGGCGGGCTGCCTCAAAGGCATCGCCCCCGTTATTGCCCGGACCGGCCAGGATCAGGACGGGGGCATTGCATTGGGCGGCCAGCTCGCGAGCGTATTCAGCGGCCGCGGCACCGGCACGTTGCATGAGCGGTTCGCTGGCGTGCCGGGCCTCGATCTCGCGCAGACTGGTACTCAGGTAGAGGTCGTTGTGGGTCATGACGGAGAGGATGGGGTGGTGGCGGCCGGTCGGCGGGCATGTTTGAGGATGATTGCAAACAGCGTATCGGGGTCGATCGGCTTGGAAATATGGTCAACCATGCCGGCCACGAAGCAGGCGGTCCGTTCTTCGACCAGGGCATGGGCGGTCTGGCCGATGATCGGCAAATCCGGGGCAAAACGGTGGATTTCAAGCGTTGCATCGATACCGTTCATCACGGGCATCTGAACATCCATCAGCACGGCATCGAAGGCCTGCCATCCTTGCTCGCGCACGGTGTTAACCGCCTGCTGGCCATCCTCGGCGAAAGTGACGTCGGCCCCGACTTCACCCAGCAGTTCACCCATGATGTGGCGATTGATGTCGATGTCTTCGACAACCAGAATCCGCATGCCGGCGAGGACGTTGGAATCGGGCGGAATGGCAATGATCGTCTCCTGCCGGGGAGATTTTCTACGCTCCAGCGGTTTATAGGGCAGGTGAACCGTGAAACAGCTGCCCACATCGCGTGTACTGTCGACTTCAATGCGGCCTTCCATCAGCTGAACGAGATGGTCGGTGATCGCCAGCCCGAGTCCGGAGCCGCCAAAGCGCCGCGTGGTTGAGTTGTCACCTTGCTCAAAGGGGTTGAAGATATTGGATAGCTGGTCTGCAGAAATGCCGATGCCCGTATCGCGGACCATGAATTTCAGCGCATCGCCATCGAGTTCTGCTTCAAGGCTGACCGTACCCGTGCTGGTAAATTTGACGGCATTGGAGAGCAGGTTGAGCAGTATCTGCCGCAGGCGGAGAGCATCGCTGCGACAGTGCGACGGGAAGTTGGCCGCGCGCACCAGGTGCAAGGCCAGGCCCTTGCTGGTGGCCCGTTCCTGCAATAACTCCATGGTTTCATCAAGTACGGTACCCAGATCGACGGGCAAGCAGTCGATCTTGAGCATTCCTGCTTCCATCTTTGAAAAATCGAGTATGTCGTTGATGATGCCGAGCAGCAGCTTGCCGGAATGCTGGATCTTGACGAAGGCGTCATGTGCCTTGCTGCCATCCTCGCTGGCGCGCAACCCGATGTGGGTCATGCCAAGGACACCGTGCAACGGTGTGCGGATTTCATGGCTCATTTTGGCCAGAAATTCGCTCTTTGCCATGGCCAAATGCATGGCCTCGGCGCGCGCCTGTTCGAGGTCGGCGGTACGTTCTCCCACCAGTTGTTCGAGATGGTCGCGGTAGCGTTCAATTTCAGCATCCTTGCGGGCATGTTCGGCGAGGGCGTTGCGGAGCTCCGCTTCCATCGCCTTGATTTCAGTGATGTCAGCAACGAAGCCGCAAAAAGTGATGCTGTGATCCTCGGTGGGCTCGGGCACAGCACGAATGAGCAGCCATTTGATCTGGCCATCCGGCATGCAAATGCGGTATTCGTGTCGCCACGGCGTCAGATTTCGGGCCGAGGTTTGCAGGCTATCGACGAATGCCGGGTTGTCCGGCGGATAAACCATCTTGCGTATGGGTTCCGTGGTGTCGGCGACATCGTCCGGCGAAACGCCAAACAGTGTCTTGATGGCATCACTGGCAAACAGGAAACTGCCATGGCCATCGGCATGGAGACGATATTCAAAAACGACGCCGGGCACTTCGGAAACAATCTGGCGCAGGCGCGTATTCGCGGCGTGCTCAGCCGCTTTGGACTCTTGCGCAATGATGAAATCCTGCAACTGATTGAACGCAGACGTTAACTGACCGATTTCATCATTTTTGTGAACCGGCAATGCCTGACGGGGCAATTCGCCGTTACTGATTTTTGTCAGCAATTGCGACGTTTCGGCCAGGGGCCGTAGCTGGCGACGCAGCCACCACCAGCACAGGAGGCCGAGCAGTACCGTCAATGCGGACGAGACCATGAAAACGTGTCGTTCGATGGCATTGATGGCGGCGAAAGCTTCGTCGGCCGGCAGTACCGACTGCATCAACCAGCCGGTGGCGGGAATCTGTTTGCTCGATGACAGTTCGAGCACGCCACGCGAACTGCGCGCCAGGCCGGACCCTTCGTAGCCGTCGATATAGCGGTCGTAAATGGGGTTCACGCCGCGGGCCGGCCCCGGTTTCAACAACCGGCTCTTGTCGGAGGCGGCGACATAACTGCGGGTCTTGGGGGCGGTGATCAGGAAGTCGCCCGTCGTGCCGTATTTCGAGTTGCCGATCTGATCGAGGAAATTGGGCAGTTGCAGGTTGACGACCCCGACCGCAACGCCGATCACACGCTGATCTTTGTCGCGGATTGGCGATTCCAGGGCGATCACCGGTTGCTGGCTGTGTTCGCTGAACAGCGGGTCAGTGATCAGACTTTTGCCGCCCGCCAAAATGTCGCGAATTCCCGGATAGTCAATAAAGTTGACACCGGTGCGCTGGATGTCGTGTGGCACGCTGGCGACGGCAATACCCTGTTGATCGAGAATGATCACACCCCAGTTGAAGATGGCGGGCGGCAGCGGATATTGGTCCAGTATGGCCTGGGCTGAGAACGGATCACCGAGCAAGGCTGACTGGTAATCGTCAGCGATGGCCTCGACGATCTGCTGGCGTTCGCGAATGGAGCGGTCAACTTCGGTCGCAATCAATGACACCGTTGAAAACTGCTGTGCCAGGATGCTGTTCTCCATATCCTGGCGCAGTGTCCGGTCGAGAATCAGGACGGCGCTCCAAAGGACTATCAGGCTAACCAGCAGTACGCCCAGCGTGATCCGGACCTGCAAGGAGCGCAGGTTAATCAGCCCTGTTGGCTTCGCCGTTGCTGGATTATTTACCATAAGGGGTTAGCTTAAGCCGTCAGGCAGGATTTCGCCAGAACGATGGTTCTGGCGTGAATGCTGACGGTATCGTCGATCTGGCGGGCATAGCCACCCGCCATGACGATGGCAATCGGTGCGTGGCGGATGCGGCAGAATCCAAATACGCGCTGATCGCGCTCGGCAAGACCGTCGAAACTCAGGGCCAGTCGCCCCAGGCGGTCATCGCGATAGGGGTCGGCGCCGGCCAGGTAGATCACCAGATCGGGCCGAGCAAGATCGAAGGCGACATTCAGGCCATGGTCCAGATGCAGCAGGTAGGCTTCGTCAGTGCAGCGGTCAGGCAGTTCAATATCAAGGTCGCTCGGTTCCTTGTCGAAAGGGTAATTGCGGGCGCCATGGATGGAGAAGGTAAAGATGCTGTCGTCGCCACGCAGGATGCTGGCGGTACCGTTGCCCTGATGAACGTCGCAGTCGATGATGAGGACGCGTTCGGCCCGGCCTTCGGCCTGCATGGCGCGGGCGGCGACGGCGGCGTCGTTGAAGACGCAAAACCCTTCACCGTGGTCGCGAAACGCGTGGTGCGTACCGCCAGCCAGGTTGGCCGCAACGCCGTCTTCCAGCGCGGCACGGCAGGCGCAGATAGTGGCGCCGGCTGAGCGGCGGGAACGTTCGACCATGCCGGTGCTCCACGGAAAGCCGATTTGCTTTTCGGCTGATTTTTCCAGTTGACCGTGGGAGACGTCGTGGATGTAGCTCAGGTCATGGGCGCGGGCCAGTTCAGCGTCGGTGGCCGCGTGGGGGAGGTGAAAATTGGCTTGACTGAACTCGCCGCTGGCGAGGAGCACCTCGCGCAGCCGGGAATATTTTTCCATCGGAAAACGATGCCCGGCCGGCAAGGGCAGGACGAAGACATCGGTATAAAACAACTGCACGACCGATGCCTCCCTGGCGTTTGCTTAATTGAGCGCGGCCGACATCTTGCGACGGAATTCGCGGATCAGATCATCGTACTGCTCACTGCCGCCCAGTGCTTCGAACAACTGCAGCAGGGCTTTGCGGCCGGCGCCGTCGTTGAACGCCCGGTCGCGGACGACCACCTCAAGCGCGGCTTCCATGGCGTCACGGAAGTTGCCTTGGGCGGCGTAGGCGCGGGAAAGGTCGAGGCGAACGCCATGGTCGGCGGGGTTTGCTGCCAGTTTGGCTTCCAGCTCGGCGGTGTCGGCGGCGCCAGCGGCGAGGGCGAGGCGGGCACGCAAGGCATTGGCGCGGTCGGCTTCCTGGGTGTAGTCGCCGGACAGCAGTTGGCCGGCTTCGTCGTTGCGGCCGAGTTGCATCATGACGTCGACGGCGTCGAGCTGAATGGCCTGGTCGTCCGGCTTGGCCTTGCTGGCATCGACCAGTTTGGCGAGCGCTTCTTCGAGCTTGCCTTCGACCACCAACGTGGCGGCTTCCTCGCGCAAGTTGCCGCCGGGGCCGGCCGGCAGGGCGATGCGGTCGAGAAATTCACGGAGCTGACTTTCGGGCAGGGCGCCGTTGAATTCATCGACCAACTGACCCTGAAACAGCACCTTGACGGATGGAATACTGCGGACGCCGAAGTGTTGGGAGAGTTCCGGGTTTTCGTCAGCATTGACCATGGCGAGCAGGAAGCGGCCCTTGTATTCTTCGGCCAGCTTTTCCAGCAGGGGCTTGAGCACCTTGCACGGCTCGCACCACGGTGCCCAGAAGTCGACGACGACCGGCACCGTTTCAGCGGGCTGGATAGCCTTGGTTTCGAAATCCTGGATGGACGTGTCAAAAGCAAATTCGGACATGGTGGGGCCTGTTTAAATTAGAGTCGGGCGAATTCTACCGTCTGGCTCATGGCGACGGGAGATTGCAGGGAAACGGCTTTGGCATTGCCGGTCGCCAGCCATTCGGCAAGTTTTTTTGGAAAGTCGGGAACATCCGGCAGAACGTCGCATGATCCGCTTCTTGATAAATGGAGGCTGGCGGGCGAGTTTTCAAGGGCTATGCTGCTTAAGGCCAGCCAGTGGCCGCTGGCGATATCGTCGGCATGGTCGAGCTGGGCGCACAGGACTTGGGTGTATCGGCCTTGGTTCAAGCCGACGATGGCGAGGCTGAGCAGCAGCGCCCAGTGGGCTACCCCTACGCTGTTCAACGGCAGGTGCATGGCTGACTGAAGGCCGGGCAGGAAGGCCTGAATCTGGGCGGCAGCCATGGCGGGCTGGGTAGCGAGGAAATCGTAGGGCATGGGCTCGGCACTACCGGTACAGACTTCGTCAAGCAACGACAGCGTTTCCTGGCGCGGGCCGCTGGTCGATTGCCAGAGCAGGGCAGTTGGCAGGTGGCGGCGCGCTTCTGGCAGACAGGCCAGGGCGCCGACCAGCGCCAGTTGGGTGAGTGGTGCGGCGCGACGCAGCGGCTTGCCGAGCGCGGCGCGTACGGCGGCAGGCAGATTTGCCGGAGTGACGTGTTGGCTGAGCGCGGCGTTGAGCGTGATCATCGTGTGCGCTCCACGATCAGGCTGGCCAGACCGCCGCCGAAGCCGATCAGGTTGAGCAAGGCGCGCTGAATGTGCGCTGTGCTGCGTTCAACCATGGGAAACAGGGCGATTTCAGGATCGACCCTGGTGAACCCCGCGGTGGCAGGGACTTTATCGGCATCGAGGCAGGCGAGCAGGGTGGCGAGCTCGGCCACGCCGCTGGCGCCCAGGGTGTGGCCGAGGGTCGATTTCAGCGAGAGGAGCGGCGGTAGGTTCTGACCGAAAACCGAGCGCAGGGCGTTGGCCTCGGCCAGGTCGGTGCCGGGTGAGCCGGCGGCCTGCAGCTTGATCAGCTCGATGTCCGCGGCTTTCAAATTTGCTTCATTCAGGCAGTTGACCACGACATCGGCGATTCGGGAGCCGTCCGGATTGGGTCCGGTGGTCGAGTAGCCGTCGAGCCCTGTGTGCAGACCGGCGATGCGCCAGGTGGCGGGCGTGGCGCTGAGGCGGACCGCCGCCACGGCTTCGCCGAGGACCATGCCATCACGGTGCGCGTCAAAAGGTCGGCCACTCGTGCGCGACAGCAATTCCATGGCGGCGAAACCAGCCAGCGTGCTGTCGTTGACGAGTTCGACACCGAGGACGATGGCGTCATCGATCAGGCCTGCGCCAATCAGGCCGCGTGCGGCGTCGAGGGCAGAAAAACCGGAGATGCAGGCATTCGAGAGGCTGTAGTTGGCACCGCTCAGGCCCAGCCAGTCGCCGATTTGGCGGCTGAACGATGCAGCAGCGAGGGGCAGGTCAAACGGCGCGCCCATCTGCTCGAAATGGCCGATCTGGAATGAGGAGGAAGCAATGAACAGCGGTGTTTCGGGCGCCGGTTGGCCCAGTTGATTGCCGATATGACCAATGGCTTGCTCGGCACGGCGCATCCAGTCGGTTGCTTCGAGGGGCAACCCAAAATAGGGGAAGGTTCGCTCACCAATTTTCCGCTGGCCGGCCTTGCAGTCGCCATTCCACAAGGCGCTGGCGGCGGCAGCGGGCGATTCGCCGCGGGCGCAGAGCAGGGCGGTGTCGGCGATGAAGACCGGACGCGTCATGCGCGGCTGGCCAGCCAGGCGTCGAGGTGATCGGCCAGATTGGCAACATTCGACAGGATGCGCCGGGTTTCCTTGCTGTCCGGCAGGCGCAGGCCGTATTGCTTCTTGATCGCCATGGAGATTTGCAGGGCGTCGAGTGAATCGAGCTGCAGCGGCGCTTCCGGTCCGAAGAGGATTTCGTCGTCGGTGATGCTGTCCGGGGCGCAATCCTTGTCGCAGGATTCGACGATCAGGGCCTTGAGTTCGAGGCGGAGGGCAGCATTCATGATTGGGCAGCCAGGGAACGTTGGTTAAGCCAGGCAGCCAGTGCCAGCGAGAACATGGCGAAGGCGAGCAAGGGCACCAGGCTGGGCAGCAGGTCAGTGAAATTGCCGTGGCGCAGCATGACAGTGTGAAAGCCATCGAGTCCCCAGGCCATCGGCGATAGCGCGGCGAGTTTTTGCATGAAGGCGGGCATGACGAATTTGGGCACCATGACGCCGCCGATGGCGCCCATCAGGATATTGCTGACGCCGCCGACGATGGTGGCTTGTTCCGAAGTGCGGGCCAGGCTGGCGACGAGCAGTGCCCAGGCGACGGCCGCCAGGCTGACCGCGACCGACACCGCCCACCAGTGAAGCAGGCCGAGACCCGTCGGAATGTCCAGTGCCTCGCTGCCGAACAGCGGGACGAGGAAGAGGCCGACCAGCACCATGAGCAAGGCTTGCAACTGGTTGACCACGAAGAAAGGCAGCAGCTTGCCGGCGAGCAGCAGGCGGAACGGGACGCCCATGGCGCGCAGGCGCTGCAGCGTGCCTTGCTGGCGCTCGATGATGAAGATCGACGATACCGGGATGACGACGAAGAACATGGCAAAGATCAGCCAGGCCGGGACGTTTTGCTGCACCGACGAGGGCGGTTTGATACTTTGATCGTTGCGTACGGCGACGCTGGTGATTTCGTCCGGCCAGTCGCGTTCAGCAGCGCCGGGGGCGGTCGGCAGGCCGAACAGCTTGCCGGCACGGTGGGTCAGTTCATCGGCGCGCAGGGCGCCCAGGGCGGCCATGACCTGATTGCGGAAGGCCAGTTGCAGGGCTGGGTTGAGGGTTGGATCGACGAGCAGGGTGAGGGCTTCGGTGGTCTGGCCATCGGCCCCGGCGGGTGTCAGCAGGCGGCTGCCAAAGCCTTTGGGCAGGATCAGCGCCAGCGCTTGGCGGCCGGTGCGGATGCCCTCGCGCGCCGCTTCCGGGGTCTGGGCATCGGCGGCCAGCGTCTGTAATTTAAAGGTGGCGCCCTTGGCCAGTCGTTTGCTCAAGGCTTGCGAATGGTCGCTGTGGTCGAGATCGACGATGACGTAGCCGACATCGACCGTGATGCCCGGGGAAAAGGCGTCGCGCAGGGCCATGGTCA
>DAOLIO010000041.1:0-17555 GCA_035328505.1 Azonexus sp. | reverse complement strand
GGCATGCTCGACTCGCTGACGCGCTGGGACCTGCAGGAAGTGTTGATGGATGTATGGAGTCGCGAACAACTGACCGCCATGGTCATCACCCACGACGTCGATGAAGCCATCCTGCTCGCCGACCGCGTGATCATGATGACCAATGGTCCGCGTGCGAAGGTGGGCAAGATTCTCGAAATCGATTTGCCGCGTCCGCGTTCTCGCAAGATGCTGCTCGAACATCCGGATTATTACCGCTTGCGCGAGGAACTGCTTAGCTTCCTGGCCGAGTGCGACCATGCGTGATCGGTGATATGAAATCTGCTGATCGATGCTTTTCGTAGGTCAGCTAAACAGGGCTCTTGTCCCGTCGTCAATGCTCTCAACATAACGACGATTGCCCGCTGGGTCACACCAGCGGGCTTTTTTTTGATTAATGCCCGCAGGCGCGTGGCGGTCGTTTCTGGCTAGTCGCTTGCCGAAGGGTGGCCATGGGCAGCGATCAATTGATTGATGCGACGCCTATCCTTGAGCGCACTTTGGCGCTAAGGTTTGCGCATTTAATAATGGATCGTTCCAGATGGTGGCCAACCAAGGCAAGCTATCACGCAAGATCATCGGGATGTTGATGGTGTTTTTTCTGGTGGCCACATCGGCCATCGGGCTGACATTGATTATCTCGTGGCAGTTGGAAGGTGTGGCGGCGGCGATCAATGATGCCGGTAGTGAACGCATGCGCAGCTATCGCATGGGCTATCTGATGGCGAGAGGGCTTGAAGCAACAGCCCTGGACCCCCATTTGGTCCGGTCCTTGAATGAGGAAAAGCTGCGTTTTGACAAGGTGCTGCGCGATTTGCAGCAAGGCGATCCTGATCGCCCATTGTCACCGCCGCGCAATGCGGATGTGCAGGCCCGTATGGGCGTGGTCAGTGAGGTCTGGCAGGAAGCCCTCCGGCCGTTGGTCGATGGCTATCTGGCGGCTGCGCCGGCGGATCGTGAAGTGGTCGTCAAACGCTTCGACGGGGCGCTTTCACCGTTTGTCAGTTCGATCAATGAACTGGTATTGGCCATGGAGCACAGCTATGCGTCGGATACCAATCTGCTGCGCAGCGTGCAGGCCGCCCTGGTGGTGCTCGCCATACTGGGGACGGCCATTTTGATCAGCTATTTCGGGCGGCTGGTTATTCGCCCGGTGGGAATTCTGCATGATGGCATGCAGCGCATGATTGGCACTGATCTCGCCGTGCGTCTGCCGGTTTCCAGCAATGATGAATTGGGTGGTCTGGCGCAAGGCTTCAATGAGATGGCCGAACATCTGCAACGCGTTTATGCGACGCTGGAGGAGCGAGTTGAAGCGGAGACTCGTCGCCTGGCGCAGCGTAACCACGAATTGAGGATACTCTATTCGGTGACTGCGTTCCTAAGTGAACCTGCGCCATTGGACGCCCTCTGCGACGGCTTTCTGGAACGCATCAAGTCCGCGCTGGGGGCGGATGCGGGGGCGGTCAGGTTGTATGCGCCACCGTCAGAAACACTGTATTTGATGAGTTGCCAGGGGCTGACTGAAGAATTCGTCGCCCGGGAAGCCGAAATGAACTGTGGAGACTGTCTGTGTGGCGAAGTGCTGCAGAGCGGGCTGCCGGCGGCTTTCGATACCGGGCACCCGCCGGAGGGCATGACGCTGCGCACCTGTGTGCGCGAAGGGTTTGCCACGGCGACCGCCTTCGGTATTTTCTATGACAAGCAACCGGTGGGTGTTTATAACCTTTATTTCCGCCAGTCACAGGCCTTGTCCGAGCAGGAAATCCATTTGCTCGACACCTTGGGGCACCACTTGGGCGTCGCGATTGAGAACCAACGACTGAAGTCGCGAGAGCGGGATCTGGCCGTTTCCGAAGAGCGCAACCTGCTCGCCCAGGAGTTGCACGATTCGATCGCCCAGGGCCTCGCCTTCCTCAATATTCAGGTCCAGCTACTGCAGGATTCTCTGCGCAAGGGGAACGCTGAGGAGGCCATGCAAACAGCCGGCCAGTTGCGCGAAGGTGTTCAGGAAAGCTATGACGATGTGCGGGAATTGCTGGTGCATTTCAGGACGCGTGTACATCAGTCCGATTTTGATACGGCGATCGGTTCGGCGCTGCAAAAATTCGAGGGGCAAACCGGGATCAGTACCGAGGTCGACCATGTTGGCGTGGGCGCCCAGTTGATGCCGACCGATGAAATCCAGATCATGCACATTGTTCAGGAATCGCTATCCAACATCCGTAAACATGCCAGGGCGACACATGTCAAAGTGATGGTCCGGCGAGAGATCGATCGTATCGAGATCACCGTGCTCGATAATGGTGTTGGCTTTGATCCGCAGAATGACCCGAATTGCTTGTCGGACCGGCATGTAGGGCTGAAAATCATGCGGGAACGTGCCCACCGCATTGGCGGGGAATGCCGTATAGAATCGACGCTTGGTCAGGGGTCACGCGTAACCTTGATCCTGCCACGAGAAAACAGAGAGGTTGCTTGAAATGAGCGGAAAAATCCGTGTCCTGCTGGTCGATGATCACACCCTTTTTCGTAGCGGCATCAAGTCCCTGTTGCAGCGCAACGAGGCATTCGAGGTGGTCGGCGAGGCCGGTGACGGGCTGGAAGGCATCAAGCGCGTTCGTTCGCTGAAGCCGGATGTTGCCCTGCTTGACCTTCATATGCCCGGTGTTTCAGGTTTGGAGGCCGTCAAGGTCATCGCCGAGGAAATGCCGGAGGTGAGCGTGCTGATGCTGACCGTATCCGAAGATGCGCAAGACCTGGTGGATGCGTTGCGGGCCGGCGCCAGTGGTTACTTGCTGAAAAATATCGACACTGACGCGCTGGTCGACGCGATTCGCCGCGCCGCCCAAGGTGAGTCAGTTGTTTCGCAGCAAATGACTGCAAAATTGATTCAGGGGGTGCGCAACCCGCCACGCGCCGACGTCGGCATGAGCGAACGTGATCGCTTTTCGCCGCGCGAGCGGGATATTCTGGCCTCACTGGCCCTTGGCGAAAGCAACAAGGAAATCGCCCGAAAACTGAACCTGGCCGAAAGTACGGTCAAGATTCACGTGCAGAATATTTTCAAGAAGCTGAGCATGAGCAGCCGCGTCCAGGTTGCACTCTATGCCGTCGAGCATGGTTACGGTCAAAACCGCCACGCTTGACCCCGTCAATGCGCCTAAATGGCATTCCCACGGTCAACCGGAAAATTCGCCGATTTCTCAAAAACCCACCCCCAATGTTGCTCGGGGGCGATTTTTGCCGACAAGGCCGGTAGCCGGCTGAGCCGGTCAGGTTTGCGATGGAATCGGGTGAGTGCGCTGGAGGTGTTGATAGATATTGGCCAAATCCTGCACATGTTGGAATTGCCCAGCCTCAAGGGCTTGTTGCATGTTTTCAACAATCATTGAATGCAGGCGGCAAACGCCGTCCGGTGTGCATAGCAACGCCTCGCTCATTTCTGCAGCAATGGTGAGCGGAATATGCTCGTGTTCGGCAATTGCCTCAATTTCGCCGCGATCAAGATCGCAATAATCAAGAACATCCTGAATTGACAGCATCAGATCCTCCTTGGATTGGATAGAAAACGTTCGGGCACTGATCCCCGATATTTTTTTTCTGTCCGCCTTGTCGTTGTTATGGGTGGAGGATATACATTATTTTTAGCTGAAATTTCTCGAAAATCAAGGAGCGCCGCACTCAAATGCGCAGGCGGCCATCCGGCATCGGGTGACTGAGTTGCAGGCGGCTGATGGTCGGCAACAGGTCCAGCCGGGTGTCTTTTTTCAGTTGTGTGGCACGGACTCGCATGTCGTCCAGTGACACGTCCACGGGCGCGCCGCCGGTGGCAAATGCGATGGTATTGCCGCTGTCACAGGATGGGAAAACAGCCACGCGGCCATCAAAAGCGGTGCGAATACGTTCAACGCTGCCGGAAAAACCCATATTGCGGCCCAGTAGATTCATTCCGCACAGGCCATTGTCGGAAAGACGGGCACGACAGGCCTGGTAGAACGGGCCGGTGTCAAGAACACCCGCCTTCGCCTCGGGGTCGTATCCGTCGATCAGCATCATGTCAAAGCGACGGTCGCCACCCAGCATGTAGTCGGCACCGCAGCCAATCACCACATCAAGACGTCGAGGGTCGTCCGGCAATTTGAAATACTGACGTGCAACGAACGCCACTTGCGGATTGATCTCGACCACCGTGATGCGGCAGTCGGGCAGATAACGATAAATGAATTTGGCCAGCGAGCCTGCGCCAAGACCGATCAGCAGTGCATGACGAGGCCACTGCCCCGTCTGCCGAAGGAGCATGCCGGCCATCATTTCGCGGGTGTATTCCAGTTCCAGCGACCACGGCCGGGCTATGCGCATGGCACCCTGAATCCAGTCAGAACCGAAATGCAGGTTACGTACGCCACCTTCTTCACTGATATCGACCGAATGCCGCGGAGTCTTTCTAACCGGTCTCATGCCCAAGCGCCCAAAAAAAGGGGTGGCGTCCCCACCCGGAATCGAACCAGGAACTGCTCCTTAGGAGGGAGCCGTTATATCCATTTAACTATGGAGACGCGCTGGAGGCCGAATTGTACCGGGGGCGGTGCCGTTGTGATAGATTTTGAAATACTAATATAACGAAAGTGGGGGGAGTGATATGTTTGCCATTTTTTCACGAAGGCCTATCGCCCAACAGCTGATTTTGGCGATGATTGCGGCACTATTCGTGGTCTTTTCACTCATGGCGTTCATTGTTCAAAATCGGGCGGATAGTGCTGCAATCGCCGTCACTGAGCGCAATCTTGAGCATGAAGCAACATTGATGGCCGGCATGCTCGATTCAATTTTCGACGCGGTGAAGATTCGAGGCGAAGAGGAATCGCAATTTTTTGCCAAGTTTATTGGCAGTCAGCCTGAGTTAGGCGTTGGCAGCGTCAAGACCGGCGATATTGATCTGCCGCTCGTCAAGCTTGGGGGCGAGGTGATCAATGGCAACGAGCGACAGCTCAAGGCTTTTCGTGATCTGACGGGCGATGATTCGGCATTTCTCTTGATTCATGACAACAAGTTATATCGCCTGGCGACCTTGTTGAAAGACAAGGATGGCAAGAGCACCGTCGGGACGCAGATTGCGAATAGCGATCCGGTTGCCAAGGCCGTATTGTCCGGGCAGAACTATCAGGGGCTGGCCATTCGTGGGGGGAAATACCACTTCAGTACCGTCAAAGTGCTCAAAGGGGCCGATGGAAAACCTTGGGGGGCCTATTCCGTCCGGATTTCGCTCGACAATGACCTGAAGCGAATTCGTGATCAGTTTGGTAGCCTGGTTGCCGGTAAGACCGGCTATGTATTCATCGTTCGCCCGACCGATGAGAAGGGCATTGGCGAATTCGTATTGCATCCCAAGCTTCAAGGGTTGCAGTTGGGCGAAACCGACGTGCCGGCGACGGCCAAGGCGGCGATTGTCGAACTGCTGGCACGCAAGCAGGGTTCGGTTCGCTATTTGATGCAGGACGCTTCGGGCGCGGAACGGGAAAAAATCGTTTTTGGCGCTACGTCGGCGGCTTGGGGGTGGACGGTGGCAACCGGGAGTTGGTCGAGTGAGTATCTGGAAGAGAGCCACGCCCTGCGCAATCTGGTGGTCGCCGTCAGTATTGGCGCTGCGGTCTTGTTGGCGTTCGTCGTTTATTTGCTGATCAGCTTCCGTTTGCGCGGACTGGGTGCGCTGGTCCAGGAGGTCACGCGGATCAGCAATGGCGACTTGCGGGCGGTGCTTCAGGATGTTGAGCCCGGAAGCCGGAATGAAGTGCATGTCATTGGCGCTGCATTCAATTTGATGGCCGATAACATGCGAAATCTGGTTCGTGGCGTTTCCAGTTCTTCGTCGCAGGTGGGCACGGCCGCCGGTGAATTGCAGGAAGCGGCCAACTCGGCGCTTGGCGCATCGGAACAGGCGTCGATGGCAGCGTCCGGCATTGCCGCATCGGTAGAGCAATTGTCCGTCAGCATCACTCATGTGGCGGACAACGCCAATCACGCCGCCCAGATATCCGAGGAGGCCAAGGGGGTGACCACCACTGGTCGCGACGTGGTGTCGCGGGCCATGAGCGAGCTTGAGCGGGTGGCTGCAGATATCAACGAATCGGCAGTGCTGATTGAGTCGCTTGGTGAGCGCTCGAAGCAGATTTCGAGTGTGGTTGGGGTGATTCGCGAGATTGCCGATCAGACCAATCTGCTGGCACTCAACGCCGCTATCGAGGCCGCGCGGGCCGGTGAGCAGGGGCGCGGTTTCGCGGTGGTTGCCGATGAAGTGCGCAAGCTGGCTGAGCGGACATCTGTGTCGACGCAGGAGATTGCCACCACGGTGTCTGCCATTCTGACGGAAACCGGGTATGCCGTTCAACGGATGCAGAGTGTGAGCGCCAACATGAGCGGTAGTGTCGAGATGGCCCGACAGGCTGGCGACTCGCTGCAGATCATTGATGAAAAAGCCCGGGAAACGGTTGACGTTGTCCATGGCATTGCTGACAGCACACGTGAGCAGAGTACTGCCAGCCAGGAGATTGCTCGCCTCGTGGAAAACATCGCTCAGGCGGCCGAAGGCAGCAACAGCCGGGCACTTCACAACAGCGAAAGAGCGCAAAATCTGCAACGGCTCGCTGCCGATCTGCAAGGTCAGTTGGCTCGCTTTACCACCTGATCGCCTCGCAAGCAGCTAAAATCCGTTTCTTCCCAACGCGGCGCCCTGTGGGGCGCCGTTTTTATTGCGACCCATGCCCTACCTAAAACTCTCCAATGCCTGCCTTGCCTACGGCCATGTGCCGCTCCTCGATCACGCTGACTTTCTGCTCGATCCGGGCGAACGGGTTGCCCTGATCGGCCGCAATGGCACCGGCAAGTCTTCGCTGCTTGCCGCGATGGCTGCCGGCACCGGGCGCGGGCGTCTGGATGATGGCGAGGTGTGGGCGCAGCCGGGCATCCGAGTGGGTTATGTGCCGCAGGAGCCGCCCTTTGATGCCGCCGCATCGGTGTTTGAGGCTGTCATTTCAGGCATGGGCGAGAACGCCAAGCTGCTTGCCGAGTATCACGAAGTGTCACACAAGATGGGTGAAATTGATGCCGATCACGAGACACTGCTGGATCGCATGTCCGAGCTGCAACACGAACTTGAATCGCGCGGCGCCTGGGCTTACGAGGCTCAGGCAGAGCGGGTCATCGAACGTTTCGGGCTGGACCCCGATGCGAAGGTAGGCAGCCTGTCCGGCGGTCAGAAGAAGCGCCTCGCACTGGCGCAGGCACTGGCCGTTGCGCCTGAGGTGCTGCTGCTGGATGAGCCGACCAACCACCTCGATATTGCCGCCATCGAGTGGCTGGAAAATCTGCTGATCGAATCGGGCGTCACGCTGTTTTTCATCACCCACGACCGTTCCTTCCTCGACCGCGTGTGCACCCGCATCGTCGAACTGGATCGCGGCAAGCTGGTCAGTTTCCCTGGTAGTTTCAAGGAATATCAGTTGCGCAAGGAGGCCCTGTTGCACGAAGAGGGTTTGGCCAATGCGCGGGCTGACAAACTGCTCAAGGAAGAGGAGGTCTGGATTCGCAAGGGCGTCGAGGCCCGGCGGACACGGGCGGTGTTCCGCGTCCAGCGGCTCGATAAGTTGAGGGCCGAACGTCAGGCGCGGCGCGAGCGGATGGGCAAGGTCAATCTGCAGCTCGATGCCGGCGACAAGAGCGGCAAGCTGGTGGCCGAACTCGAGCACGTCTATAAATCCTACGGTCAACGGGAAATTGTGCGCGATTTCTCAACCCGTATTCAGCGTGGCGACAAGATCGGCCTGATCGGCCCGAATGGTGCCGGCAAGACGACACTGCTTCGCCTGATCCTCGATGAAATCAAGCCGGATCAGGGCATCGTGCGTCAGGGCACGAAGATGGATATTGCGTATTTCGACCAGTTCCGCACCCAGCTCGACCCCAATTCGACGCTGTCTGACGTCATTTCTCCGGGCTCGGACTGGGTCGACATCGGTGGTGCGCGCAAGCATGTCATTGGCTATCTCGAAGACTTCCTGTTCGCGCCTGAACGGGCACGTTCGCCGGTCAGTTCGCTGTCCGGTGGCGAACGCAATCGCCTGCTGCTGGCTCGCCTGTTTGCCAAGCCGGCGAATGTGCTGGTGCTCGACGAGCCGACCAACGACCTCGATATCGAAACCCTCGAGCTGCTTGAAGAGCTGCTGCAGAACTATGATGGCACGCTCTTTTTGGTCAGCCATGACCGCACCTTCCTCGACAATGTGGTGACGCAGACCATCGCGGCTGAAGGCGATGGCACCTGGCACGAATATGCCGGTGGCTACAGCGATTGGGCGTCGTACAAAGCAAGCGTTGCCAAGGAGGCGGTCAAGCCCAAAGCCGAGCCTAAACCCGCACCCAAGGTCGCCGAGCCGTCCAGGATCGCCGAGCCGGTGAAACCCAAGGGCGAAAAGCTGTCGTGGAAAGAGCAGCGTGAACTCGAGTCACTGCCCGGGAAGATTGCCGGGCTGGAGGCCGAGCAGGCTGAACTCGGCAAGCGCCTGGCAGACCCCTCGATCTACCAGACCGATCCGGCCGCTGCGCAAAAGGCCTCGGATCGCCTGGCGGTTATCGACGACGAACTGATGCTGCTGCTGGAGCGTTGGGAAGGTCTGGAGGCTCGCGCCGGGAATTCGGTCTGAACCAATGCATCGGCCAGGCTTGCGGAAAGACCAGGCGTGGCACGCCCTGTACCTGCCCTGGGGAATTTCATTTTCAGTGTTATTTTCCGGTTGACCGCAGCAAGCGGATGTAGGCCGAACCTGGCGATGTTCTGCCGCCAGATGCCGCCGGCCCTGGCCCGGAAAGGCTGCCCAGAATGGCGCGACAGGGCCAAGCGCAAGGCTGGTTAGATCACGTCATGACCATGACCATCGGCTTCGCGGGCGGGTACCGGTTCCAGCCCAAGGCGCTGGCGCACGGTTTCGGGGGTGACGTGCAGGAATTCGCCGATGGCCGTGTAGTCATCCGGCAGTGCCGCATCGTGCCAGCCGTGCGATGAGTGCCGTGCCAGTTGTACGGCAAGGGCGACGTTTCTGACCCGTGGCTGTTCAGCATTGTGGTCATCGATCAGGGTTTGCAGTAGTTCGGGCAAATGCCAGACCCGGCAAAGTTCAAGCTGGATGTCCTGAAACGTAAAGCCCAGATGTTGTTTCTGGACGTCTGCGCTGCGCAGTGTCGGATCAGATTTCTGCCGCTCATGAATCGCCAGCCCGAGCCGGGGGGCGGAGCACCAGACAAGTATCTCAGCCAGGTCATGGAGCAGCGCGGCAATGCGCACTTCTTCCATGTTGATGTCGTGCCGCCAGATTGCCCAGTCCTGCGCGTAGTCGGCGGCCCGCTGGGCGCGACGAATGATTTGCAATACACCCAGCAGGGCTGGCGCACCGGCATCCTTCAGCTGATCTTCGATGGTGAAGAGTTCAGAAAAATGGCGGAAGAAAGGCACGATGCCGGCCATCATCACGGCACTGGCAATGGTCGTGATGTCATGTTGCAGGGAACGCCCGCGGATTGGCTGAGTGAAGGCCAGCACGCGGACGGTCATGATCGGGTCCTGCAGGATCAGGTGAGCCAGTTCGCGCGCGTCAACGCGATCAAGGTTGGTGCGCATTTCTTCGATCCGGCGCTTGGTGACGCGCAGGACCGGCAAGCCGTTGTTGGTGAAAAACAATGCCCAGGAATCTATATCCGGCAAGGCGTGGTCGAGCATGGGGTTCGGGCTTTCGAAAAGTGATCCGACTAAGCGACTCAGTTTAAGGGGGCGGACTGCGCCGGGCAAGGGTGAGGCCGTGCGATAATCAAAGTTGGTTCATCATTGCTCTCCCGCCATGCGCTACCTTGTTATTCCGGTTACCCCCTTTGAACAGAACTGCACGATTTTCTGGTGCGAAAAGACCCGTCAGGCGGTGGTCATTGATCCCGGTGGCGATATCGAGCGCATTCAGCGCGCCTTGCGCGATGAAAGCCTGACGCTGGCCAAAATACTCGTGACGCATGGCCACATCGATCACGCCGGTGGCGTGGCGGCGTTGTCTGAAGCGACCGGGGTCAATCTTATTGAAGGTCCGCATGAGGAAGACCGCTTCTGGATCGAAGGCATGCAGCAACAGAGCAAGATGTTTGGATTTCCCAACGTACGCAGCTTCCAGCCCACGCGCTGGCTTAAGGGCGGTGATACGGTGAGTTTCGGCGACATTGAGTTGGACGTCTTGCACTGTCCGGGACACACGCCGGGGCATGTCGTTTTCTACCATGCACCCAGCCACTTGGCCCAGGTTGGCGACGTGCTCTTCCAAGGCTCGATTGGACGGACTGATTTTCCGCGCGGCGATCACGAGACCCTCGTTCGCTCGATCAAGGAACAGCTCTTCCCACTCGGTGACGAGGTCGACTTCATCCCCGGCCATGGTCCGATGTCGACCTTTGGCGAGGAGCGCAAATACAATCCTTTCCTGAGTGGAAGATTCGGCTGATCAGCCAGGGGGGCGAATTTTGGATGCCCAACTGAAGGCGTCCAACTGGGCGTCCAGATAAACCCGGGCATCGATGCCAATGGCACTGAGTCGCTGTGCAGCCGTAGTCAGCTCACGGTGTTCGGCTGCTTTAATGGCGGCCAGCAATTTACCTATTCTGCCGCCATGATCAGCCAGGGCTTTTTGGGCAATTGCCGGTAACGGCAGTTGATTCAGGATTTCCGACATGGGAATGTTGAGCAGCACGTCGAGCAGCGAGAAGGTGCCGATCATGAACGCAAGGTCGCCACTGACAACTTCATCACCCGAATCACCATTGAGGTGCGGTGCGAGCAATTCCAGCAGACGTCCGCGCGCTGCGGCTTTCTGCAGTAGCGGGTTGGGATGTTGTCCATTGTTCGGGTCGGAATAAACCAACAGCTGAAGCCATCGTTGCAATTGTCGGCGTCCCAGCAAGTTGATGGCCTGGCTAAAACTGACAATGGGGGTTCGTGGAGAAATTGCGGCCGAATTGACCAGCCGAAGCAGGCTGTAAGAGAGTTTTTGCTCTTCGCGAAAAATTGCATCGAGCGCATCCGTCTCGGCGTCTTCGACAATCAGGGCCAGCAATTTCAATAGTTTCAGTCGGGTAATGTCCGCGCTGGTTTGCACGGTTGATCGAACTTGCAGGAATTCACTGGTGGATAAGCTGCAGGCATGGTTGAGTGCCCATTCCCGGTCACTATGCGTCTGCACCTCAATGGAGATCACGGTGGTTCGACTTGCCAGCCCGATCAGCGTATAGGGTGCAAGGCTGCGCGCATGGCTGGCGGCTATCAGCAGATAATCCCAACAGCCGGCACCGGGCAGCTTGTGGCCAGCCGAGGCGAGCAGTCCTAGCTTGCGCTTGGCCTTGCGCAGCTCGGACTCCTGTTGATCCAGTGCTGCGGTATTGTTGGGGGCAGCGCTGCTGGCAAAAACAGGGATTGCTCGCTCACCCAGCTGTCGAAGGTCTGAGCCAGCGACGTCTGCGGGGAAGAACCACAGGGAGCGATGGTCAAACTCGTTGATAAGCGGTGAGGTATCCAGATTTACCAACAGGTCGTGACCCGGTGCGTCCGGGGCAAACTCAACCAAGTAGCAGGACCAAGCACCATCGGTACCGAGAAGTGGATGAATAAAGGCGTGGTCCAACATTGGCATCGAGAGGCCTCTTGGCGATTTTTGACAATGTTATCAAATTGGGTGCGGGGCGTCTGTTCCTGAATCGCAACATTTGGGCCTCGCGCTTTGTGCGCAAGTCTGCTCGTATAATCTCACAATGACGCCAAGCTATTGGAATCAAGCCACTGCCGAACTGGCCCGACGCGACTGCCTGATGGCAGAGCTTGTCGAGCGGTACATTGGGTTGTCGCTTGTTTCACGAGGTGATGCGTTTGGAACTCTGGCGCGATCAGTCGTTGGGCAACAGATTTCAGTCAAGGCAGCGGAGGCAGTCTGGGGGCGTTTTGCTGCGCAGGTTGGAACGCTGACACCGGGCCGTGTTGTTGAGCTCGGTACGGCTGGATTGGTCGGTTGCGGGCTTTCTCAGCGAAAAATCGAATATCTTGGTGATTTGGCCAAGCATTTTTCCACCGGGCAGCTCGATCCTTCTTTATGGGCTGAGTTGGACGATGAGTCCATTGTCGTGCAATTGACAGCGGTACGCGGAATCGGCCGATGGACCGCAGAGATGTTTCTGATTTTTCACCAAATGCGGCCAGATATCTTTCCGCTGGACGATATAGGACTGCAGCGTGCGGTCTTCGAGCGCTATTTCTCGGGAGAAAAGCAATCGCGTCGCACGCTGGAAGAATTTGGCGAACGTTGGCGACCATGGCGTTCTGTAGCAACCTGGTATCTTTGGCGCAGTCTCGACCCATTGCCGGTTGAGTACTGAAACGCTAGCCTTTTGACCTTTGAGGTAAAATGCCTGCCAACTTAGCAAACGAGCGGTCCATGAAAACAAGTTTCCTCGACTTCGAACAATCCATCGCTGATCTTGAATCCAAGATCGAAGAACTGCGTTTCGTGCAGGATGATTCTGCCGTTGATATCTCGGAAGAGATCGAACGCTTGGAGAAGAAGAGCGGTCAGTTGACCAAGGACATCTATGCCAAGCTGACCCCCTGGCAAATTTCACAGGTGGCACGTCACCCGCAGCGCCCTTATACGCTGGACTATTTGTCGCTGATTTTTACCGATTTTGAAGAGTTGCATGGGGATCGTGCTTTTGCCGATGATCATGCCATTGTGGGTGGCCTCGCGCGCTTCAATGGTCAGTCGGTCATGGTGATCGGCCATCAAAAAGGGCGAGATACCAAGGAAAAAATCTACCGGAATTTCGGTATGCCCCGCCCGGAGGGCTATCGAAAGGCTCTGCGACTGATGAGGCTGGCCGAGAAATTTGGCATTCCGGTGATGACGTTTGTCGATACACCAGGCGCTTATCCCGGTATTGATGCCGAGGAGCGAGGGCAATCCGAAGCCATTGGACGCAACCTGTACGTGATGGCCGAACTGAAAGTGCCGGTCATCGTCACCATCATCGGAGAAGGCGGTTCCGGTGGTGCGTTGGCCATTGCGGTGGGCGATACGGTACAGATGCTGCAGTACTCGACCTATTCTGTCATTTCGCCAGAGGGCTGTGCTTCCATTCTGTGGAAGAGCGCAGAAAAAGCGCCGGAAGCGGCCGAAACCATGGGTATTACCGCGCAGCGCCTGAAAACGCTAGGATTGATTGACAAGATCGTCAGTGAACCGCTGGGTGGCGCTCACCGTGACCATCCGGCCATGGCGCAAAATCTTAAAAAAGCCCTGCAAGATGCACTGAAGCAGCTATCCGGGTTATCAACCGCTGACTTGCTGGCCACCCGATATGAGCGACTGATGAGCTATGGCCGCTTCAAGGAACAGCCTGTCACTTAGTTTGCTGAAGCGGGTGGGGGATTTTCTTGCCCATCACGTTGATCCGGATGAGCGCCTTTGTGTCGGCTTGTCTGGTGGGTGTGACTCTGTTGTATTGCTTCACGTATTGACCGCTTTGGGGCTGGGTAACCGTCTCCACGCCGTTCATGTTCATCATGGTCTCTCGCCCAATGCAGATGCATGGGCAAATTTTTGTCTGGCGTATTGCGACACGCTAGGCATTCCATTGGCGTTGCATCATGTAAACGTCGATGCCAGTGACGGGCAAGGCTTGGAGGCAGCGGCTCGCAAGGCACGCTACGCAGCTTTTGCAGAATGTACCGGCGAATGCATTTTGCTGGCACAGCACCGAGGAGATCAGGCGGAAACATTGTTGTTCAATTTGCTTCGCGGGGCAGGGGTGACTGGGGCCGCTGCCATGCCATCGGTGCGTCGTCTTGGCCGATTGCGTCTGATGCGCCCGATGCTTGATGTGTCTCGGCGCGAAATTGAAAGTTACGCTACCGAGCGAGGACTTGCCTGGGTCGATGACGAGAGTAATTTGGACCGTTCATTTACCCGCAATTTCCTTCGTCATGAGGTGTTGCCTGCAATAAATGGGCGGTTTCCGGCTGCAGAGATAGCCTTGGCTCAGGCGGCCAACAATTTCTCGGAAGCGTCGGGTTTGCTCGACGAGCTTGCTGCAATTGACTGGTGCCGGGTGGGGGAGGGTGATGCTGCGCGCCTGGTTGAACTGCGCGCCTTGTCGTTGCCACGCATTAAGAACCTGCTGCGCTATCGTTTGCGATTACTGAGTTGGCAAGTGCCGGTAGCGACGCGCCTCGACGAGTTCGCTCGTCAACTGCAGTCAGCCGGCCCAGACCGCCATCCAGAACTCGCCCTGATAGATGGAAGGATGCGTGTCGCCCGTGGCCTGCTGCATTGGTTGTCGCGAAAATAACAAACTGTTACCAAGCGCCTTTCCGCGGTGATTGGCCTTCAGTTACAATCAACAGATTATTTATTCCATAAACAGGCCATGATTACTGGATCCATTGTCGCCATCGTTACGCCCATGCATGATGATGGTAGCCTCGATTTGAACTCCCTGCGCAACCTGGTCGATTTTCATGTGCGTGAAGGAACGGATGCCATCGTTGTTGTAGGAACAACCGGCGAATCACCGACAGTTAACGTCGAGGAGCATTGTGAACTGATCAAGACGACTGTTTCGCATGCCGCAGGTCGTATTCCGATCATTGCGGGCACCGGGGCCAACTCGACTGCCGAAGCCATCGAATTGACAGAGTTCGCCAAGAAGGCTGGGGCGGACATGGCGCTTTCCGTCGTGCCTTACTACAACAAACCGACGCAAGAAGGTCTCTATCGTCACTTTAAGACAATAGCCGAAGCAGTTGAACTGCCGATATTGCTCTATAACGTGCCAGGCAGGACCGTTGCGGATATGTCAAATGACACTATCCTGCGTCTTGCTGAAGTGCCCGGTATTGTCGGTGTCAAGGATGCAACGGGTAACCTTGATCGCGCTTGCGATCTGATCGCACGCGCCCCGAAGGGATTTGGGTTGTATACCGGTGACGATATGACCGCAGTGGCGACTATCAGCCTTGGATTCCATGGTGATATTTCGGTAACCGCCAACGTTGCCCCCCGCCTGATGCACGAGATGTGTGTTGCTGCCGCAGAAGGCAACATCGTCAAGGCTCGAGAAATTCACTTCAAATTGCTGGGTTTGCACCGAGATCTGTTTTGTGAAGCCAATCCGATTCCAGTCAAGTGGGCGGTTCACAAGATGGGTCTGATGCCCAACGGCATCCGCCTGCCACTGACCACCCTGTCCGAAGCGCAGCAAGGCCGCGTCCTGGTCGCTATGCGCCAGGCTGGCGTTATTGCCTGAACGGAGTAATAAAAAACATGAACTCACGGCTTTCCGGCCTTGCTACTTTTCTGCTGGCCATTGCGTTGGCTGGTTGCAGCGTTCTCCCCGATTCGCGCAAGATTGAATACAAATCTGCGGGAAAGGCCCCATCGCTGGATATACCGCCCGACCTGTCACAGATCACGCGTGATGATCGTTACGTGGTGCCCGATGCGGCAGGAAAAGGGAGCGCAACCTTCTCTGCTTACAGTGCTGATCGGACGCCTCAGGCACAGGCGCAAAATTCCGTAGTTCTTCCGCAGGTGGATAAGGTACGCGTAGAGCGCTCTGGCAATCAGCGCTGGCTGGTTGTTGCTGCCCCCCCTGACAAGCTGTGGGATACGGTCAAGGATTTCTGGCAGGAAACAGGATTTATCATTTCGATCGAGCGCCCAGAAGCTGGTGTGATGGAAACGGATTGGGCGGAGAATCGGGCGAAGATTGGTGATGATATTATTCGAAACACGTTCGGTAAATTCCTTGATTCGTTGTACTCAACGGGCGAACGTGACAAGTTCCGTACTCGCTTCGAACAGGGCGTAATGCCGGGCACAACAGATATTTTTGTCAGTCACCGTGCCATGGAAGAGGTTTATACCTCGTCAGCCAAGGATGATACGCGCTGGCAGCCACGCCCTGCTGATCCCGAGCTCGAAGCAGAAATGCTACGGCGCCTGATGGTTCGACTGGGTTCTGATGAGAAGCGTGCTGAAGTGTCGATTGCTGCTGCCAAGGCGGAGCCTCGCGCCAAATTGGCCAAGGCGGATGATGGTACGGGAAAGCTGGAGGTTCTGGAGCGATTTGACCGTGCTTGGCGTCGAGTCGGCTTAGCCCTGGATCGTGTGGGCTTTACCGTTGAGGATCGTGATCGTTCACGTGGTCTGTATTTCGTTCGATATGTCGATCCCGAGGTGGATAATCGCAAGAAGGACGAAGGAGTGCTGTCAAAGCTGGCATTCTGGAAGAGTTCTGAGCCACCCGCTAGTTCAAAGACGCAGTATCGTATTCACGTCAGTGATTCGGGGGAGCAGAGCATAGTTCAGGTTCTTTCCAACGAAGGCGGTACCGACAAATCGGAAACTGCAAAGAAAATTCTTGGATTGCTTCTGCTGCAGTTGCAGTGATTAATTTTGCCTCGCTCGGTAGTGGCAGTGCCGGTAACGCACTGCTCGTCGAGTCCGGGGCAACCTTGTTGATGCTTGATTGTGGGTTTGGGCTGCGTGAAACCGTAGCCCGGCTGCTTCGCCTTGGCCGGACGCCTGCCGAACTGGCAGGAATTCTGGTTACGCATGAGCATGGCGACCATGTAAATGGTGTTTTTCGGCTGGCCCGCAAATTCGGATTGCCAATCTGGATGACACATGGCACCTGGATTGGTTGTCGGGAGCTTGATGCCGACCTTGATCTGCGGATTATCGACAGCCATCGTTCATTTTCGATCGGTGCTCTTGAAATTCAACCGTTTCCGGTGCCGCACGATGCGCGTGAGCCCGTTCAGTATGTTTTCACTGACGGCAAAATTCGTCTCGGCGTATTAACCGATATTGGCGATCCAACTTCGCATGTCCGCGACATGCTTTCTGGTTGTTCCGGATTGGTGCTGGAGTTCAATCATGATGCACAAATGCTGGCGCGCTCGTCCTACCCAATGTCGCTAAAGCGGCGCATTGCCGGGCGATATGGACATCTCGAAAACTCTTCCGCAGCTGCCTTGCTGGGTCAAATCGATTGCTCGTCCCTGCAACATCTGGTTATCGCCCATTTGAGCGAGCGCAACAATCTGGCCGAATTGGCCGTTAGCGCAGCGGCGAGTGCGCTGGGATGCCCGCTTGACTGGATAGGTGTAGCCACTGCGAATCAAGGATTTGACTGGCGTAACGTGGCTTAGTACGAACCGGACGATAAGGTCTGAGCAATAAAAAAACGGGGCCGAGGCCCCGTTTTTGTTGAAGCAAGAAATATTACTTCTTGGCGGCTTCAACAGCGGCCTTGCCAGCGTCCATTGCGCCCTTGCCGGCTTCAACAGCTGCCTTGCCAGCATCCATTGCGGACTTGGCAGCATCAGCAGCAGCGGCTTCAGCCGGCTTGGCAGCTTCAGCAGCAGCGGCAGGCGCGGCAGCAGCAGCGGCGGCCGGGGCAGC
>DAOLIO010000040.1:0-17655 GCA_035328505.1 Azonexus sp. | reverse complement strand
GGCAACTGGCTGGAGGTCGAACGCGTCAATCACAATTACGGCAAGATTCACGAGCAGGAAAACGTTGAATTCCGCCTGAAGCGCTTTGACCCAAGCGGCAAGAAGCTGCTGGGCGAAGAGATTCTGTTCATGCCCGGTGCCGCCTGCCGCAAGATCGGGCTGGGCAAGGACGTGACCGACAAGTTCCTTGGCGGTATTCCCGGCGTGCAGAAGGAAGGCACCGACGGCATTATCGTCGCCGCGCGCTGGGTGCTGCACAAGATGCCGCCCGTCTCGCGTACCGTTTGCCTGGAGTTCTTCGGCCAGGTCCGTGAAGCCGTGCCGGCTATCGTTGAGATTACCGATTACTTCAAGCCGGGCGGGGCCGGGCATGCGGCCGGTGTCCAGCTGGCTGGTCTGGAGCACCTCGACGAGCGTTACGTGAAAGCCGTCGGCTATGCGACCAAGGCCAAGCGCCATGGTCGGCCGAAGATGGTGCTGATCGGCGATCTCGTCGGCCATGACGAAAATGCCGTGATGGCCGCTGCTTCGGAAGTCGTCCGCATGTGCAACCTGCGCGCCGCCGAAGGTTTCATTGCGGTCAACGCCGAAACGCGCAAGAAATTCTGGCTCGATCGTTCGCGGACTGCAGCCATTTCGCGCCACACCAACGCCTTCAAGCTGAACGAAGACGTGGTGATTCCGCTGCCGCGCATGGGTGATTACTGCGATGGCATCGAACGCATCAATATCGAGTTGTCGACGCAGAACAAGCTGGCCTTGTGTGATGCGCTGTCTGAATTCCTCAAGGGCGATCTGCCGCTGTATCGTGGCGACACGACGCTGGACACCGAGGTACTGATCGGTGACCGTCGGCAGGCGGCGCTCGATTATGTTGAAGCTGTCCGCCTGCGCTGGGAATGGTTGCTCGACAACCTCGACCTGCCGCTGGCCGAAGCCGAATCGCGCTTCGCGTCGTATGGCGTGGTGGCTGGCGAACTGACCAACCGGGCCGACAACCCGACGCTCTTTCATCGCCTGCAGGATTACTCGGTGCGCACGTCCTGGAAGCAGGAGCTGTATGCCCGGCTGGCCAAGATTTTTGATGGCGGGGTCTATCGCCCGATCCTCGAGCGTATCGAAGCGATCCACAAGGAAGTGCTGCGCGGCCGCGTTTTTGTCGCGCTGCACATGCATGCCGGTGACGGCAATGTGCATACCAACCTGCCGGTCAATTCCGACAATTACGAAATGCTGCAGACGGCCAACAAGGCGGTCGAACGCATCATGCACATTGCGCGTTCGCTCGATGGCGTGATTTCCGGCGAACACGGCATCGGCATCACCAAGCTGGAGTTCCTGACCGAAGCCGAACTCGGCCCCTTCCGCGCCTACAAGCAGAAGGTTGACCCGGAAGGCCGCTTCAACAAGGGCAAGCTGATGCCCGGCGGCGACCTGGGCAATGCCTATACGCCGTCGTTCAGCCTGCTCGGCACCGAATCGTTGATCATGGAACAATCGGAAATCGGCAAGATTTCCGACATGGTCAAGGACTGCCTGCGTTGCGGCAAGTGCAAGCCGGTGTGTTCGACCCACGTGCCCCGCGCCAACCTGCTTTACTCGCCGCGCAACAAGATTCTGGCGACGTCGCTGCTGGTTGAAGCCTTTCTCTATGAAGAGCAGACCCGGCGCGGCATTTCGCTGAAGCATTTCGACGAATTCAATGATGTCGCCGACCATTGCACGGTTTGTCACCGTTGCGTGAAGCCCTGCCCCGTGGATATCGATTTTGGCGATGTTTCCGTGGCCATGCGCAATTTCCTGCGCAAGCAGGACAAGAAGCGTTTCAGCCCGGGCACCGTGGCGGCAATGACCTATCTGAACCTGAAGGATCCGGCGACGATCAAGGTGATGCGTGGCGTCATGATGAATTTCGGTTTCAAGGCCCAGCGTCTCGCCCACAAGGCAGCCAAGGCGATTGGACTGATTCAGGACAGCCGCACCCATCCGGCGGCGACGGTGGGGGCGCCGACCGTCAAGACGCAGATCATTCACTTCCTGAATCGACCGATGCCGGGCAATCTGCCCAAGCGCACGTCGCGCGCCCTGCTCGACATCGAGGACGACAAGGTGATCCCGGTCATCCGCAATCCGCGGAAAACCACCGAGGAATCGGATGCGGTTTTCTATTTTCCGGGCTGCGGCTCGGAACGCTTGTTCTCGCAGGTGGGACTGGCCACGCAGGCCATGCTTTATGAAGTGGGCGCGACCACGGTGCTGCCGCCGGGCTACTTGTGCTGCGGCTATCCACAGACTTCTTCGGGCGACGACGACAAGGGTCAGAAAATCACGACGGATAACCGCGTGCTGTTCCACCGGGTTGCCAACACCCTGAACTATCTCGACATCAAGACGGTGATTGTTTCATGCGGCACCTGCATGGATCAGCTGCAGAAATACCAGTTCGAGAAGATCTTCCCGGGCTGCCGCCTGCTCGACATTCACGAGTATCTGATGGAGAAGGGGGTCAAGCTGGCGGGGGTCGAGGGTACGCGCTACATGTACCACGATCCATGCCACACGCCGATGAAGGCCTACGCACCGCTCGCGGTGACCAAGGCGCTGATGGGTCAGGAAGTGCCGCTGACTGATCGCTGCTGCGGAGATTCGGGGTCGTTCGCCTATTCCCGGCCGGATGTCGCTACCCAGGTTAAATTCCGCAAGCAGGAAGAGATTGAATCGGGGGCTGCCAAGTTGCGAGCTGACGGTTTCAAGGGTGACGTCAAAATTCTGACTTCGTGCCCGGCCTGTCTGCAGGGGCTGTCCCGCTACGATGACGATGCCGGCACCCAGGCGGATTACATCGTGGTCGAGGTGGCGAAGCATTTGCTCGGCGATAACTGGATGGCGGATTACGTGGGCAAGGCGAACACAGGCGGAATCGAGCGCGTACTCCTTTAAGTTTTGGCCGTTTTTTCCGGTTGACCGTGGAATGCTTCATTCTTTGGTCGCGGAGGCTTGTGCTATAAGGTTTCTGATGTAATTCTGTCCGGATTCCTGGAGAAAGCAGCGTGACGGTCGGTAATCAAGCCTGTGAGTTATGTGCCAGTGCCGGGGGCGTTGTCCTCTGGCGCTCGGACCTTTGCCGGGTTGTCCGCGTGGATGATCCGTCTTATCCGGGTTTCTGTCGTGTGATCTGGAACGATCACATCCGCGAAATGACGGATCTGGATGCCACCCATCAGATCGTATTGATGCGGGTTGTGTTCGCCGTCGAGGCGATGGTTCGTCGCCTCTTTGCCCCGGATAAGATCAACCTCGCCAGCTTTGGCAACATGGTACCGCACGTTCATTGGCACATCATTCCCCGTTGGCTGGATGATCGGCATTTCCCGGAACCGGTTTGGGGAAAGGTGCAACGGGAAGCGACGGCACAACGTGCTGCGGTCAGTGACGAGTTAATGGCACAGACGCTGATCGCCGTGCTGTCCGAGATCGAAAAAGGTTGAGTTGAGCATGGATATGACCAAACCCGAAGCGCCGGAAATTACCGATCTATTGAGCGGGACGGAGTACCTCGCGCAGTTGTCGCTGGCTAACCCGCTGGTGGCAGAGCGGCAACTCATGCGTTTTCTGGATGCCTTGCTGCTGTCACCGCCTGAGCCCGGCATCTTGCTCGCGCTCCTTGAGCAAGCTCGGGCACCGCTGTGTTTCGTCGAAGAAGAAATGGCTCGTCGCTACCATAACAAGGCATTGCCGCTGGCAATCGAGGAAGAATCCTATTTTCAGCAGGTGGTCTTAGCCTGGCGAAAAGTGGGCAAGGCCTATGCCCTGTGTGCTCGACTGGAAGAGCCGGAAGCCGAGAACGTGCAATATGTCTCGCTGATGGCGACCATTCTGCATCGCTGCCTCTATTACACCGGGATGATCATTCTGGAGCACTACCGTGCTCGCCGCGACTTGCCACCAGGCGTCTGGCTCGACCTTCATGGGTATTACGAGACTGCCGAAGAATGGGGCATTGCCTACACGCCGGTTGAGGATGTTCTGGAAAACAACTTGCAGGCAACTCATTGTGCTGCGGCTTATACGACGCTGTTACTCATTGATATCGCCAGCCCTTACAGCAACAGCGTGCGCAATCTGAATTTGATTCGCCGCTGGGCGGGCATGTGGGCGCCGCTGGTCTCCATTCACCGACTGGATGACGATCTTGAAGTGCCGCCCTATGTTATCGAGCTGATGAAGGATGCACCGCTGCATCCTGCCGCCGTGGCCGAGGAGCCGCCAGCCGATGCCCGGCGCCTTGATACCACGCGCTTGGGGCTGCAGATCAACCATATGCTGAGTCAGCTTCGCCAGCGCATCACACCGGCCCAGCTTGGATTGGGTGAAGAAACGAGCGGGCATGTGATCACCTTGCTCGATCATCTCGCCCGGCCGTGGACTCAGTCGGCTTCTCCACGTCGCTTTCGACGTTTTGCGACCCAGGGCGTTGCCCGGGTGGCTGTTGGCTTCGAAGCGATGCATTTTTGCGTCACCGGCAAGGAGTTTGGACAGCCGGATTCAGCAGCTGCCTTTTCACGGGATGAGTTTGACCAGCTATTTACGTTTGGAGATGGCGTTCAACCGGGGCGGGAACTGGCGATCAAACCGCAAATCGTCTTCCCGGTCGATGAGTGGGCGGTCATCAATCACTCTGCCAATGGATTTCGACTGGGCCGCGGCAGTGCCGGGCAGCGTATTTCGCACGGACAACTGATGGTCGTCTGTCCACACGATGGTGATCATTTCCTGCTGGCTCAAGCCACCTGGTTGATGCAGGATGACACCGGTGGATTGATTGTGGGCGTCGCCACCTTGCCGGGGATGCCGACGGGTATCGGCGTACGGATCGCGTCGTCAAAAATCGGAAATCAGGAGCGCTATGTGCGTGCCTTTCTGTTGCCGCCCGTTCCGACCATCAAGGAAGAAGGTTCAATCGTTCTGCCGCCGGGCATGTATCAGGCTGGCAGAGTGGTCGAAGTATTTACCGGCGACGAGACCGTTGGGCAACTCCGCCTGAATCACATCCTGCAGCGTGGTGCTGATTACGACAGGATCAGCTATCAGGTGCTTTGACTGATCCCGGTACGGTGGTCGAGCGAGTGCGCTAAACTATCGTCCTCATCCTGGAGAAAACTATGGCTGGTATTGATCGTGATACTCCGATACCGAGCGAGATCAAGCTGCACCAGAAATCCCGTCGCTTGGAGCTCATTTACGAAAGTGGCGAAATCTTCTCGCTGGATTTCGAATATTTGAGGGTCTATACACCCTCGGCAGAGGCTCGTGGTCACGGTGTGGGCCAGGAAACGTTGCAGACCGGCAAACGCGACATCGATGTTGAACGAATAGAGCCGGTGGGTACTTATGCGCTGCGGCTGGTCTTTTCAGATGGCCATGACAGCGGACTCTACTCGTGGGATCTGCTTTACAACTTGGGCAAGCACCACGACGAGCTGTGGCAGCAATACCTTGACCAACTCAAAAAGCAGGGAATGTCGCGTGATGTCGACACTACCTCACGCCCGGCCGCAAGCAGTTGTGGCCATCACCATTAAAATCATGAAAAACGACAAGACACACTTTGGCTTCGAATCCGTAGCGGAGCAGGAAAAGGCCCGCCGGGTCGCCGACGTATTTGACTCTGTTGCCAGTCGCTACGACTTAATGAACGATCTGATGTCCGGTGGCATGCATCGGTTATGGAAAGCGTTCACCATTCAGCGTAGCGGCGTACGAGAAGGTTCACGGGTGCTTGACGTTGCTGGAGGAACCGGTGACCTCTCTCTGGCATTTGCCAAGCGTGTTGGCAAGCGTGGCCAAGTGTGGCTGACCGATATCAATAATGCGATGCTGGCGCGCGGAAGAGACCGGTTACTTGATAAGGGCTACATGTTGCCGGTTGCGCAGTGCGATGCAGAAAAATTGCCATTTCCGGATGACTGGTTTGATTGCGTGACTGTTGCCTTTGGCTTGCGGAATATGACACACAAGGATGCTGCCTTGGCAGAAATGCGCCGGGTGCTGCGTCCAGGTGGTCGTTTGCTGGTGTTGGAGTTTTCGAAAATCTGGAAACCGTTGGCGCCGCTTTATGATTTCTATTCATTTCAAGTAATCCCGAGAGTTGGCAAGTTGGTGACCAACGATTCGGATAGCTACCGATATCTATCAGAGTCTATTCGTGTCCATCCTGGTCAAAAGGAACTTAAGTCGATGATGGAGGTAGGGGGATTCGAGCAGGTGGAGTTCTTCAATCTGGCGATGGGTGTTGTGGCGCTGCATCGCGGCTTCAAGTTCTAGATTCGCGCAAGCTGATGGATTCGATATCGCACGTGTTGATTCGAGCCTTGAATCATTTGATTCAAGGCGAGCACTGGGCGCAAGAACGTTTGCGTGTGCATGCGGGGGCGCAAGTACTGATTGACGCCGGCGGGCTGTTGAAACTCCGGCTGAGCATTGATGAGCACGGTCTCTTCCAAATGGGAAATGCTGATGCGACTACGAATGTCGCGATTAAACTGCCGGCAGACATGCCGCTTCGCTTGCTCGTTGATCGCGACAAGCTGTTTTCATCCATCAAATTGGAGGGTTCGGCTGATATCGCGGAGAGCCTAGCTTTCGTCTTGCGTAATCTTGAGTGGGATGCTGAAGCAGACTTGGCTGGATTAATCGGCGATATTCCGGCGCATCGTTTGGCGAAAATGGTGCATTCGTTGGCGTCAGCGATTTCAGACAGCATAAATCGCATTAGCCAAAACGCTGTTGAATATGCGCTTGATGAATCGGCGTTACTGGTACCGTCAAGCAGTGTTGGCAATTTTGGTAGCGAAGTGAATAAGCTCCGTGATGATGTTTCTCGACTGGAAAAGCGAATTTCACGGCTTTAAAAGGCGGTCGCTGAAAAAGAAAAAGGCAGCCTAGGCTGCCTTTTTTGTTTCGGATTTACGGAATCAATGGGTGTGCTTGCGCAGCCGCTGGATTGCTTGCAACTGGGCAACTGCTTGCGCCAACTCTGCTTCAGCAGCGGCGTAATCCATTTCAGCATTCCGATTGGCGAGAGCTTCTTCGGCACGCTTCTTGGCATCCAGTGCCTTGGCTTCGTCCAGGTCGTGCGCACGAATCGCAGTATCAGCCAACACGGTAATCATGTCGGGCTGAACTTCCAGCATGCCACCGGAAACATACACCAATTCAAACTCGCTTTGATCCGGCACTTTCAGACGAATCGTACCGGGCTTGATGCGAGTCAGCAGGGGTGTGTGACGCGGAAGAATCCCGAGTTCCCCGGCTTCGCCGGGAAATACAGCGATTTCCACCAGGCCGGAGAAGATAGATTCTTCAGCACTGACGACATCACAATGAACAGTCATAGCCATTACGAGCTCCTATGCGACGTTGCGTTATTACAGCGTCTTGGCCTTTTCGAGGACTTCCTCGATACCGCCCACCATGTAGAACGCTTGTTCCGGCAGATGATCGTACTCGCCAGCGCAAATGCCCTTGAAGCCCTTGATCGTTTCCTTCAGGGAAACAAACTTGCCCGGGGAACCGGTAAAGACTTCAGCCACATGGAACGGCTGGGACAGGAAGCGCTGAATCTTGCGAGCGCGGGACACAGCAAGCTTGTCTTCCGGAGACAGTTCGTCCATACCCAGAATCGCGATGATGTCGCGCAGTTCCTTGTAGCGCTGCAGATTCATCTGCACGGCGCGGGCGACAGCGTAGTGCTCTTCACCGACGACCTGCGGGTCGAGCTGGCGGGAGGTGGAGTCGAGCGGATCGACAGCCGGGTAGATACCCAGCGAAGCGATGTCACGTGACAACACGACCGTGGAGTCCAAGTGCAGGAATGTGGTAGCAGGCGACGGGTCGGTCAAGTCATCAGCTGGCACGTAAACGGCTTGGATGGAGGTGATCGAGCCAACCTTGGTGGAGGTAATACGCTCTTGCAGACGGCCCATTTCTTCAGCCAGTGTCGGCTGGTAGCCCACGGCGGAAGGCATACGACCAAGCAGCGCGGAAACTTCCGTACCGGCCAGCGTGTAGCGATAGATGTTGTCGACGAAGAACAGAATGTCGCGGCCATCATCACGGAAACGTTCGGCCATGGTCAGACCGGTCAGCGCGACACGCAGACGGTTACCCGGCGGCTCGTTCATCTGACCGAACACCATCGCGACCTTGTCGAGAACGTTGGAGTCCTTCATTTCGTGATAGAAGTCGTTACCTTCACGGGTACGCTCACCCACGCCTGCAAATACGGACAAGCCGGAGTGCTGTTTAGCGATGTTGTTGATCAGTTCCATCATGTTGACGGTCTTACCAACGCCGGCGCCACCGAACAGACCAACCTTGCCGCCCTTGGCGAACGGGCAGATCAGATCGATAACCTTGATACCGGTTTCCAGCAGATCAATGGAAGACGACAGTTCGTCGAACTTCGGTGCCATCTGGTGAATTTCACGCAACTCGTTGGAGTCGATCGGACCAGCTTCGTCAATCGGGCGACCCAGCACGTCCATGATGCGACCGAGGGTGCCCATACCGACCGGTACAGAGATGCCGGCACCGGTGTTGTTCACTTTCATGCCGCGGCGCAAACCATCGGACGAACCCATGGCGATGGTACGAACGACGCCATCACCGAGTTGTTGTTGTACTTCGAAGGTCAGGCCGTCTTCTGCCATGCCGTTAGCTTCAGCGGCATCCAGCTTGAGGGCATCGTAGACCTTCGGCATAGCGTCGCGCGGGAAGTAGATGTCTACCACGGCGCCGATGCACTGAACGATTGAACCTTGACTCATATTCAAATCCCCAAAAATAAAAATCTACGCGTCACACCGCGGCAGCGCCGCTGACGATTTCCGATAGTTCCTTGGTAATCGCAGCCTGACGGGCCTTGTTGTAAACCAGCTTCAAGTCGCCGATAACGGTCTTGGCGTTGTCCGAGGCCGATTTCATGGCAACCATCCGGGCAGACTGCTCGGAGGCCATGTTTTCAGCGACGGCCTGATAAATCAAAGCTTCGACATAACGGATCAGCAGATCGTCAATTACCGCCTTGGCATCGGGTTCGTAGACATAATCCCATTTGTGCGAAGCCGTACCAACTGTGGTACTCGACAATGGAAGAAGCTGTTCGAACACCGGCTCCTGTTTCATCGTATTGATGAATCGGGTATAGCCGATATACAGCGCGTCAATCTCACCCTTCATGTACGAATCAAGTTGAACCTTGACCGGACCGATCAGCTTTTCCAGATGGGGTGTATCGCCCAATCCGGTTACGTGCGAGACAACTTTGGCGCCAGCACGCTGCATGAAGCCTAGACCTTTGTTGCCGATGCAGGTGGCCTGAATCTTATTGCCCTTGGACTCAAACTCCTTCATCTTGGTAATTGCCAGACGAAGGAGGTTTGAGTTTAGACCGCCACACAGCCCCTTATCGGAAGTGATCAGAATCAAGCCGACAGCAGCTTGCTCCCGATTCACGAGAAAAGGATGGCGATATTCGGTCAATGCATGAGACAGGTTGCCTGCAACGCGCCGGATCTTCTCGCCATAGGGGCGGGCAGCACGCATCCGGTCCTGCGCTTTGCGCATTTTGGATGCGGCCACCATCTCCATGGCCTTGGTGATCTTGCGCGTATTTTCGACGCTCTTGATCTTGTTGCGAATTTCCTTGCCGCTAGGCATGGCGTTCTCCTAGATCAAACCCAGCTGCTCTTGAAAGCGACGATGCCAGCGGCAAGTTGCTTCTCGGAATCGGCGCTCAAATCGGCCGTGGTCTCCATGGTGTTCATGAGGGCCGCACAATTTGATTTGAGATAACCAATCATTGCTTTTTCGCATTCCAGAGCACGCTTGACTTCGACATCATCAAAGTAGCCTTTGTCCGCAGCGTACAGGGTGACAGCCATTTCGGAGATGCTCATCGGCGAATACTGTGCCTGCTTCATCAACTCAGTAACCAGACGACCACGCTCCAACTGCTTGCGGGTTGCCTCGTCGAGGTCGGAAGCAAATTGCGCAAAGGCTGCGAGTTCGCGATACTGAGCAAGGGCAAGACGTACACCACCACCGAGCTTCTTGATCAACTTGGTCTGAGCTGCACCACCGACGCGGGACACAGAGATACCGGCGTTGATGGCAGGGCGGATACCAGCATTGAACAGGTCGGTTTCCAGGAAGATCTGACCGTCAGTAATGGAGATAACGTTGGTCGGAACGAAGGCAGAGACATCCCCCGCCTGGGTTTCAATCACTGGCAATGCGGTCAAAGAACCCGTTTTGCCCTTGATTTCGCCATTGGTAACTTTTTCAACCCATGCTTCCGAAACGCGAGCAGCACGCTCCAATAGACGTGAGTGGAGATAGAAAACGTCGCCAGGGTAGGCTTCGCGACCTGGAGGACGACGCAGCAGCAGGGAAACCTGACGGTAGCCCCATGCTTGTTTGGTCAAATCGTCATAAACGATCAGGGCATCTTCGCCAATGTCGCGGAAGTATTCGCCCATGGTACAGCCGGCATAAGGTGCGAGATACTGCAGCGCTGCGGATTCGGAAGCCGGGGCGGCAACGACGATGGTGTTTGCCATCGCGCCGTGCTCTTCCAGTTTGCGAACCACGTTGGCAATGGTAGAAGCTTTTTGGCCGATAGCGACATAAACGCAGAAAAGACCTTTGTCTTTCTGGTTGATGATGGCGTCGACTGCGACAGCTGTCTTGCCGGTTTGGCGGTCACCAATGATCAGTTCGCGTTGGCCGCGGCCAACCGGAACCATGGAGTCCACACACTTCAGACCGGTTTGCACCGGCTGAGAAACAGACTTACGCCAAATAACGCCTGGCGCAACTTTTTCCAGCTTGTCGGTCTGTTTTGCATTAATCGGACCTTTGCCGTCGATCGGCTGGCCAAGGGAGTTAACCACGCGGCCAAGCAGTTCATGACCAACGGGAACTTCCAGAATACGACCTGTGGTCTTGACCACGTCGCCTTCTGAAATGTGTTCGTATGCACCAAGGACCACGGCACCAACGGAGTCGCGCTCAAGATTGAGTGCCATACCGAAAGTATTGCCAGGGAATTCCAGCATTTCGCCCTGCATGACATCCTGCAGGCCGTGCACGCGGCAGATACCGTCAGTAACCGATACCACTGTGCCCTGCGTACGCACTTCCGATGCGCCTTGCAGGTTCTGGATCTTGCTCTTGATCAGTTCAGAAATTTCGGAAGGATTCAACTGCATGAAAGTCTCCTAGTTGTTCAGCGCCGTAGCCATGGCGTCGAGCTTGCCGCGGACTGAAGCATCCAGCATCTGGTCGCCAACGATCACCTTGATGCCGCCAATCAGCGTCGAATCTACGGACACTGATGTTTCGAGCTTGGTCTTGAAGACGGCTTCGAGTTGGGGCACCAGGGCTTTCACCTGATTGTCATCGATAGGGAAGGCCGAAATAATTTCGGCTTGTTTGCTGCCTTCTTCTGCGCGTTTGTAACTTTCGTACAAACCTGCGATTTCTGGTAGCAATCCCAGACGGTCATTGTTGGACAGTAGCTGGATGAAGTTCGCCAGCACCGCATCTACCGCCGTACCGCAGGCAGACCCGAAGAGGTCGACCAGTTGCGGGGCCGCCACATTGGGATCGCCGATGGCCGAACGGACGTCGGGACTGGCGGCCACCTGGGCGAGCGTTGATACTTGCTCGGCCCACTTGGCCAGATTGCCGCTTTCCTTGGCCGCCCGAAACAGGGCTTCGGCGTAAGGACGGGCGATAGTGACGGATTCAGCCATTGCTTACAGGTCCTGTTTCAGGGCGACCAGCATGTCAGCATGCGCGGACGCGTTGATTTCCTTGCGCAGGATCTTCTCCGCACCGGCAACTGCCAGTTCGGCAACACGCTCACGCAAATCTTGCTTGGCGCGTTCGACTTCCTGATCGATTTCTGCCTTGGCGCCGGCGATGACCTTGTCGGCCTCAACCTTAGCGGTGCCTTTTGCATCTTCGACGATCTGCTGCGCACGCTTTTCGGCTTGAGCGATGAGGTCCGCGGATTTCTCCTTGGCTTCCCGCAACGCATCGGCGGAACGCTTTGCTGCAAGCTCTTGCTCATGCTTGCCGCGTTCTGCTGCAGCCAGGCCATCGGCGATCTGTGCTTGACGGTCTGCCATCGCTTTTTGGAGCGGTGGCCAGACGTACTTCATCGTTATCCAGATGAAGAGTGCAAACCAGATTGCCTGGCCAATCAGTGTAGCGTTGATATTCACGCTAACCTCCTGGTTATAAGGGTTTCAGGGCGCAGGATTAGTGCGACAACAGAGCCAGGAACGGATTTGCGAAGAGCAGGAACAGAGCGATACCAACACCGATCATTGTCACGGCGTCGAGCAGACCGGCGACGATGAACATCTTGACTTGCAGCGTGGGGATCATTTCCGGCTGGCGAGCGGCGCCTTCGAGGAAGCGGCCACCCAGGATACCAAAGCCAATAGCGGTACCCAGAGCGCCGGCGCCGATCAGGATGGCTACAGCGATAGCGGTGTTGGAGAGAACGGTTGCGAGTTCCATGTTTACTCCTCAGTAAGGTAGGTTTGTTACGTGGTTAAAGTGAAAGACTACAAAATAAAACTACAGGAAAACGGTACGAATTTAATGCGACTCAGCGGCCATCGACATATACACGATCGTCAGCATCATGAACACGAAGGCTTGGAGGGTAATGATCAGGATGTGGAACAATTCCCAAGGCAAAGCCAGCGGCAACTGATAAAGACCGAGCAACGCGATCAGAATAAAGACCATTTCGCCGGCATACATGTTGCCGAAGAGTCGCAGGGACAACGAGATCGGCCTGGCGATTTCTTCAACGATACGGAACAGGAGGTTGATCGGTGCAAGTTTGAGACCGAACGGAACCGCAAAAACTTCATGCATGAAGTGACCGAAGCCCTTCACCTTGAGGCCCATCACCAATGAGATAAAGAACACGGTGATTGACATGGCAAAAGTCAGGTTGGGATCGGTGGTCGGAACGAACTTGAAGGCCAGATGGTGATTGCCAGTGGCTGCTTGCAGCGCGCTGGGCAAGAAGTCGACCGGGATCAAGTCCATGGCGTTCATCACGAAGACCCAGACAAAGATGGTAATGGCCAGCGGGGTAACCAAAGCGCTCTTGCCGTGAAATGTATCGCGAACCTGCTGATCGACTAGGCCGACCACCATTTCGACGAAATTCTGGCCGCTCGACGGAATGCCCGAGGTGGCTTTGCTAGCCAGCATGGCCATCAGGCCGAAAACCACCAATCCCAGAATGCCGGAAACCAGCAGGGTGTCGAGGTGGAAACTCCAGAAACCGGTACAAACCCCATCGACCTTCGCGCTGTCTGCACAGACAGCCAAATTGGTCAGGTGGTGTTGAATATAGCCGGTGGTGCCGCCTTCTGCGCTCATGTTTTCTCCAGTCAGCCTAGCGTTGCTTCAGCAGTGCCATCCAGTAGATGACGAAGGTTGATGCGTATCCAAGAAAGAGCGGAAGAACCGCCACAGTCTTGTACCCCAAAAACACTAGCGCAAATCCGATGAGGGTCAGCATGAACTTGAACCTCTCCCCTGCGGACTGCGCCCGATATGCTTTGACCGGGTCAGCACTCGAACTCATCCGCAACGCTCTCAGTACATATCCGAGATTTGCGACAACTCCGATTGATCCCCCGATCAGAACAGAGACAGCAGCGTTAACATTGACAAATAGAATGGCCAGTACGGCTAATGCTATTGTCAATGCCGCTTGGCGACTGAGTATCCAGCTTACCTGCGGGTGCAAAACATGCCTCGTTCAATATCTGCGCGAGTGTAATGGACTCTTATAGAAGAGTCAATTTGAACGGTGCAGAAAATGAGGGTTTTCCCGTAGCGAGGAGTGGTCAGGTTTAGTGACATTGGTTACGGGCTAATTCTTGAAATGAGGCCATCGAGTTGATCCAGGCTGGAGAACTCGATGGTCAGTTTGCCGGCACCCTTCTTATTGGAACGGATGGCAACATTGGCCCCCAATCCATCAGAGAGGCGCTCCTGCAATATGAGGAGGTCGCGGTCCACCGGCTGTGCTGGCGCCTTGGTGGGCGGATTCAGTATCTGCTGTACGAGGCGCTCGGTTTCACGTACGGACAGGTCCTTCTGGATAATGCGCTGCGCCAGGCCAACCTGCTGGCTACTCGATATGGGCAGCAAGGCACGAGCATGACCCATGTCAAGTTGGCCATTCATCAGCATGTCCTGCACTGCTGCGGTCAACTGTAATAAACGTAGCAAATTGGACGCGGCCGGGCGGGAGCGACCAACGGCATCGGCGGCTTGCTGATGGGTCAGGCCGAATTCGTCGATCAGGCGTTGCAGACCCTGGGCCTCTTCCAGCGGATTCAGATTTTCACGCTGAATGTTTTCGATCAGCGCCATGGCCAGCGCCTGTTCGTCGGGAATGCTGCGTACCAGAACAGGAACGTCGGACAGGCCTGCCAGTTGTGCAGCGCGCCAGCGGCGCTCGCCGGCGACAATTTCGTAACGTTCGGCGCCGGGTGTGCTGTCGATGGCGCGGACCAGTATCGGCTGCATGATGCCTTGAGCCTTGATCGACGCAGCCAATTCCGCCAGGGAGTCCTGATCCATGTGGGTGCGCGGCTGGTATTTGCCCGGCTTCAGGCGTTCGACCGGCAGATTGCGCTGTTCATCGCCCTGCGGTTTGTCGCTACCGGACAGCAGCGCATCAAGGCCGCGGCCGAGTCCTTTCATCTTGATCATTGGGCGACCCTTTCAAGGATTTCTTTGGCGAGCGCGCTGTAGGCCTGTGCGCCCCTGGAGTTTTTGTCGAAGGCGATGACCGGCTTGCCGTAGGAGGGGGCTTCGGCCAGGCGGACGTTGCGCGGCACGATAGTCTTGTAGACCTTGTCGCCAAAGTGACTTTCGAGTTCGCCAGAAACCTGCTGGGTCAGCGTGCTCTGGCCGTTGTACATGGTGCGTAGCAGGCCTTCGATTTCGAGACGGGAATTCAGGTGGTGTCGGACCTTGCGCAGGGTTTCGACGAGGTCGGACAGACCTTCCAGCGCGTAGTACTCGCACTGCATCGGAATCAGGACGGAGTCGGCGGCGACCAGGGCATTGACGGTCAGCATGTTGAGCGCCGGCGGGCAGTCGATCAGGACGTAATCGTATTCGGCGTGGTTCTGCTGCAAGGCTTTTTTCAGGCGATATTCGCGCTCATCGAGTTCGATCAGTTCGACTTCAGCACCGGCCAGCTCGCGGTTGGCCGGGAGAATGTCGAAGTTGAACGGCGTCTCGATACAGACTTCAAGTAGGGTGGCGGCACCGATCAGCAATTGATAGACCGTCGGCAGGGCTTCTTTTTTGGTGATGCCGGAGCCGGTGGTGGCATTGCCTTGCGGGTCCATGTCGATGAGCAGAACGCGCTTGCCCTCGACGGCCAGCGACGCCGCCAGATTGACGGCGGTCGTCGTTTTGCCGACGCCACCTTTCTGGTTGGTAATAGCGAGTACTTTCATGACCCGGCCTTCAAGATAATCAAATGTCGTTCTGCTTCCAGTTCCGGCACGGTGAGCGGAATGATCGCTTCCACCGTGATGTCGGCTGGCAGGGCCTTGAGTTCGTCGTCCGGTCGCACGCCTTTCATGGCCAGCCAGCGACCGTTCGGGGCCAGCAGGTGGCGGGTCAGGCTGATGAACAGGCCGATTTCGGCAAAGGCACGCGCGCTGATCTGGGCGTATTGCCCCTGCATTTCTTCGACCCTCGCGTGGTGGACCGTAACATTCCTGAGCGCCAGTTCGATGACAGCCTGCTGCAGGAAGGTGGCTTTTTTCTGGACCGTATCGACCATGCTGACGGAAAGATCAGGCCGGGCAATGGCCAGTGGAATGCCGGGCAGGCCGCCGCCGCTGCCGACGTCCAGCAGATTGCCGTCACCGACATGCGGCAGGATGGCGAGCGAGTCGAGCAGATGATGCGAGATGGCCTGAGCCGGGTCGCGCAGGGCGGTCAGGTTGTAGGTCTTGTTCCATTTCAGGAGCAGGTCGCGAAAGGCGAGCAGCTTGTGCTGCGCGTCGTCTGGCAGATTCAATCCGAGTTTGGCGAGGCCGGCGGCGAGGCTGATCTGACTCATGCGACCTGGCTGAGATGATGGCGCTTGAGGTGGATCAGCAGCAGCGAAATGGCAGCCGGCGTAATGCCCTGAACGCGGGAGGCTTGACCAATGGTTTGTGGCTTGTGCTGGGCGAGCTTCTGTTTGACCTCATTGGACAGGCCGGCGACATTGCCGTAGTCGAGGTCGGTTGGCAGCACGGTGTTTTCGTAGCTGGCGGACTTGGCAACTTCGTCGGCTTGTCGGTCAATGTAGCCCTGATATTTGGCAGAAATTTCAAGCTGCTCGATGACCGCGGGGTCCATTTCGATTTTGGCTGTTTTTTCCGGTTGACCGCGGGATTCGTCGTCGGCCCGAATGTCCTCGATGGGCAGGGTCAACAGTGCGGCATAGCTGACTTCCGGTCGGCGCAACAGTTCGAACAGGTTGTACTCATGCTCGATCGGTTTGCCAAGCACGCGGATGCAGTCTTCGGTGGGTGTTAGCTTGGGATTGACCCAGGTCGACTTCAGGCGCTCCTGCTCCCTGGCAATGGCGTCGCGCTTCTGACAGAAAGCGGCCCAGCGGAGGTCATCGACCAGCCCCAGTTCGCGGCCCTGTTCGGTCAATCTCAGATCAGCGTTGTCTTCGCGCAGGCTGAGGCGGTATTCGGCACGGCTGGTGAACATCCGGTAGGGATCGGAAACGCCACGGGTGATCAGGTCGTCGACCAGCACACCCAGGTAGGCTTCATTGCGTTTCGGGCACCAGCCGGCTTCGCCGCGGACATAACGCGCAGCATTCACGCCTGCCAGCAGGCCCTGGGCGGCAGCTTCTTCGTAGCCGGTCGTGCCGTTGATCTGGCCGGCGAAGAACAGGCCTTGGATGACCTTGGTTTCCAGCGTGTCTTTCAGGCCGCGCGGGTCGTAAAAGTCGTATTCGATAGCGTAGCCGGGGCGCAGGATGTGGCAGTTTTCCATGCCGCGAATCGAGCGAACCAAGGCCAGTTGGATGTCGAACGGCAGGCTGGTCGATACGCCGTTCGGGTAGATCTCGTGCGTGGTCAGGCCTTCCGGCTCAAGGAAAACGTTGTGCTGGTTCTTGTCGGCAAAGCGGTGGATCTTGTCTTCGATTGACGGGCAGTAGCGCGGTCCGACGCCTTCGATGACGCCGGTGTACATCGGCGAACGATCCAGCCCGCTGCGGATGATGTCGTGGGTACGCTCGTTGGTTTCCGTAATCCAGCACGGCAATTGGCGCGGGTGCTGGGCAGCGTTGCCGAGGAAGGAGAAAACCGGCAGCGGGTTGTCCGAATGTTGTTCTTCCATCACCGAAAAATCGATGGTCTTGCCATCGAGGCGCGGCGGCGTGCCGGTCTTCAGGCGGCCTTGCGGCAGGTTCAGTTCTTTCAGGCGGCCGGCCAGTGAAACCGACGGTGGATCGCCCATGCGGCCGCCGGTGTAGTTCTCCAGCCCGACGTGAATCTTGCCGTTGAGGAAGGT
>DAOLIO010000039.1:0-17890 GCA_035328505.1 Azonexus sp. | reverse complement strand
CAAAAATTGGGAAATGGTGAGGTTCACGAAAAAAGGATGTCAAATTGGTGGTCAGTGAATTGACGAAGCGCTCCCATTCATCACCGCCATCCTTCTCCAGGGCGTTCAGATACTCGGAAAACGACTGCATCCCCGTCGCGCGCAAACGCCTGGCAAGTCGGGAATAAACCATGTCCTGCTTGACTGGAGACAGCGAAATACCGGCATGCTGATATATCAGCGCCCGTACGCGCTCAAAATCGGCCGCAGAGAAAGAGAACTCGCGAGCGCCACCATCACGAGTCGGCAGACCCAGCGCTGATGACGGTCGAAGTGAAGATAACGAAGATACCGGCTTTCGCAATTCAGTCATGACTAGAACTCTTCCCATTCATCATCGAGACTGGTTGCAAGTGCCGGAGCCCTCTTTTCTTTGCCACGCTCATCGCGCGGCATTTCTGGAGCGACCGTCTTTTGGGGACTATGACGTGGTGCGGCCAGAAGCTGCTTGTTGCCCAAGTCCTCTACCCTGAAAATGGACACAGCCTGAGCGAGGTTATGAGCCTGTTCTTCAAGGCTCTCCGCCGCAGCCGCAGCTTCCTCAACCAGCGCCGCATTCTGCTGCGTCACTTCGTCCATCTGGCTAACCGCCAGACTGACTTGTTCGATCCCCGAGCTTTGTTCTCGGCTGGCGTCGGAGATGTCGCCCATGATCTTGGCTACGCGCTTGATGCTGGAGACCACTTCTTCCATGGTGCGCCCGGCTTGATCAACCAACTTGTTGCCCGTCTCAACTTTTTCAACGGAGTCGGAGATGAGTCCCTTGATTTCTTTCGCGGCTGCCGCGCTACGCTGCGCAAGGTTTCGGACTTCGGTGGCAACCACGGCAAAGCCTCGACCTTGTTCTCCTGCACGGGCCGCCTCTACGGCAGCATTGAGGGCCAGGATGTTGGTCTGGAAGGCGATTCCGTCGATAACGCCTATGATGTCGGCTATTTTGCTGCTGGACTGGTGGATGGCGCTCATGGTATCGACCACTTGACCTACGACCTCGCCTCCCTTCACGGCAACCTGTTGCGCTGTGCCCGCCAGTTCGTTCGCCTGTCTCGCATTGTCCGCATTCTGTTTGACCGTACTGGTCAACTGTTCCATGCTCGAAGCGGTTTCTTCAAGACTGCTGGCCTGCTCTTCCGTACGACTCGATAGATCCTGATTCCCCGACGCTATCTCCTTCGCTGCCGTATTGATCGCATCCGTCGATTCCTTGATCGACCCAACAATTTGGCTCATTGCATCAACTGTGCGATTGGCATTATCAACAGCGTCAGCCAACGCGCCGACATAATTCTGTTCCATCTTACGAGTCAGATCGCCTTCAGCGAGGCGCCGGAAAGTGTCTCCGAGATCCGTCAATACTCTACTGTTGCTTTGCAGGAGACCATTGATGCCATTACCTAGTTTCAGGAAAAATCCACTCAATTCGGCGGTATTAAGACGCGCCTCAAGGTCACCTCGTTCAGCTGCCGCAATAATGTCAGCGATCTCTTGCTCAATCTTTACCTCACCTGTCCGATCCATCCACTCAACGGCATATCCAAGACGAGATCCGCGATCATCAATCACCGGTGTGACGGTCAGAGAGAAGGTACGCCCACCGAGTTCCAGTTGAGTTCTATGAACACCATTAAGGCGAGCCAACATTTCACGCTGATGCGCCGGCTTTTTGTGAAACACATCAATATTGGTACCAATCAGGGTATGGCGATCAAAATTCGGGAGCGCGGTCTTGATTGCAGGCTCAGCGATCTCAAACATGTTCACCAATGAGTGGTTCATGTAAATAATTTCAAACTGCGCATTTGCCAGCATGACATTGGTCGCTACGTTATCTAGCCCGATCTTTAACCGGAGGCCCTCATCAGCATTACGGCGCGCCTCATTTAGATCGAAACCTGACTTAATAAGCAGAGGACGGGCAGAGTCACATATCTGCAAAAGTTCATCCTTGCGATCATAGTCAAGTTTGGCTGTCGTACTGCCCTCCGAAAGGGAGCGGAAAAATGCAACAATTTCTTTGATTGGACGGCGAATACCAGAAACCAGCGAGAGCGTAAGCAAGAGCGCTAGAGCAGAAAAGGCAACCAGAAGGCCAATAAATTTCAGACGAACTGCTGCGGCATCTTCAGTCGCCTGATCAACATAGGTCTTTGCAACTGAAAGTTGTAGCGCAACGAGTTCACTGATCTTGTCTGAAATTGGATCTATCGCTGGGTACAAGTCCTTCGCAGCAAAACTAGTCAATGCCTCACGGTCTTTGTTTTTCAGAATTTCCTTAAGTTTTTCCGTTGCCTGATTTGCTCGCGCCATCAGCACTTCGGCCTGACCAACCAGATGCTTTTCTTCATCAGTAAGGAAGGTATCTACGTAAGCCTTCCATTGTCCGGCGATCACCTTCTGAGCAAGCTCAACCTTACCCAAGCCGGACTCGAAGGACTCTGCGCCATCGCGCGTTTTATGCGATAGATCTACAATCGAAACCGCATAGGCATCGGCAACCTCCTTGAGTTGCTTTAGCGGCACAACGCGATCCTCATATACCGTATGCAGTCGGGCGTCACTTTGGCTTATCGCAGACATTCCGAGTAGACCAACCAATAGCATACCGAATGTCAAAATCCCGCAAATAGTGAACACGCGCTGAGCAATTGACCGATTCTTTACCCAAGTTTTGATGCTGAACCCACTTTTTATAACCTTGCCGTCACGAATGCTCAAACCAGAAGCACGGCCTTCACGGAACATCCGGTACGCATTTTCAGCCTCTGCAATTTGATCGCGAGAAGGGGTTGAGCGCACCGATATATAACCGCTAACCTGACCGTTTTCGAACAAAGGGGTTGCGTTAGCCATCACCCAGTAAAAGTCGCCATTTTTGCAGCGATTTTTCACCATTCCAGTCCAAGGACGGCCATCCTTGAGCGTTGCCCAAAGATCAGCAAAAGCCTCAGTTGGCATATCAGGATGGCGCACGATGTTATGGGGCTCTCCCATCAGCTCAGACTCGGCAAAACCGCTGATTTCAATGAAATCCCGATTTACAAATGTAATTCTGCCCTTGAGATCAGTCTTTGACACGATCAACGTATCTGGTGCTAGGACGACTTCCTTGTCAGTTACCGGCAAATTGCTTCTCATCGTTATTTCCTCGTTAACTCGTGTCGCTATTCTGGCGGCTTAGAATTCTGCCCATTCGTCATTGCCGTAACTCTCTGAAACCTTGATATCGGACTTTGGGGTGCGTCCCTTAAGTCGTATTGGTTCCTTGTGCGGCAACGCTGCCATCACTGAAGCTTGAACAGAGGCGCGTTGTTCCCGCGAGGGGGGCGATGGGTTCCTCATATCCTTATTTTGAGATAACGCAAAGACAGACACAGCCTGAGCGAGGTTATGAGCCTGTTCTTCAAGGCTCTCCGCCGCAGCCGCAGCTTCCTCAACCAGCGCCGCATTCTGCTGCGTCACTTCGTCCATCTGGCTAACCGCCAGACTGACTTGTTCGATCCCCGAGCTTTGTTCTCGGCTGGCGTCGGAGATGTCGCCCATGATCTTGGCTACGCGCTTGATGCTGGAGACCACTTCTTCCATGGTGCGCCCGGCTTGATCAACCAACTTGTTGCCCGTCTCAACTTTTTCAACGGAGTCGGAGATGAGTCCCTTGATTTCTTTCGCGGCTGCCGCGCTACGCTGCGCAAGGTTTCGGACTTCGGTGGCAACCACGGCAAAGCCTCGACCTTGTTCTCCTGCACGGGCCGCCTCTACGGCAGCATTGAGGGCCAGGATGTTGGTCTGGAAGGCGATTCCGTCGATAACGCCTATGATGTCGGCTATTTTGCTGCTGGACTGGTGGATGGCGCTCATGGTATCGACCACTTGACCTACGACCTCGCCTCCCTTCACGGCAACCTGTTGCGCTGTGCCCGCCAGTTCGTTCGCCTGTCTCGCATTGTCCGCATTCTGTTTGACCGTACTGGTCAACTGTTCCATGCTCGAAGCGGTTTCTTCAAGACTGCTGGCCTGCTCTTCCGTACGACTCGATAGATCCTGATTCCCCGACGCTATCTCCTTCGCTGCCGTATTGATCGCATCCGTCGACTCCTTGATCGAGGAAATTATCTGTTGAAGGTTGTCGACCGTTGAATTCGCGTCATTTTTCAGCACCCCAAGCATGCCTTTATAGTCGCTGTCGATTTTCTGGGAAAGGTCCCCGATTGCCATCCGAGAGAACATCGCTCCGATATCTTGGAGCGCACGGGTATTGGCTTCAAGCAGATCGTTGATACCATCAGATATCTGTTTAAAAAACCCATTCATCCTGCTGGAATCAAGCCGACGACTGAAGTCTCCAGACGCCGCCAAACCTATTATTTCTGCGACTTCATTTTCTATTTTGATTTCGGTGGTGCGATCATGCCACTCAACGACCGTACCTAGCCGTTCGCCTCCCTCGTTACTCACTGGACACGCCACCAGGGAAAAACAACGACCACCAATCGTGATTTCAGTACGATGAATCCCTTTCAAAGCGGCCAATAGGTTGCGCTGATGGCTTGGCTGTTGATGAAAAATATCAAAATTCGCTCCACAAATACCCGCCGCGCTGAAATTCGGCAGTTGCTTCCGAATATCTCCTTCGGCCTGCCGCATCATTTCCATTGCCGAGGCATTACAGTAAACAATCACCCCGGCGGGGTCAGCCACCATGACATTGGTCGATGCCACATCCAATGCAACCTTGATACGCAGCGTCTCGTTTGCCGCCTTGCGATCCGACTCGATTCTGCTCTTCAGTTCGCTTTGCATCTTGCTTAACGCAATCATCAAATCAGCGATCTGATCCTTACCCTTGGGCTCGATTCGATTCTCAAGGTGCCCAGACGCAACCTCATCAGCCACCCAAACCGCGTCAGCCACCGGTCTTGTAATGCTCCTGCCAAAGACGTATGCGAATGTGGCAATCAATGCTGTAACCAATATGGCAAGCCCGACCATCAGGCGCATTGATGATGCCTGCGCGTCTTTTGCTCGATCAAAAACTTCGCGTCCCGATTCTGAATAGTAGAGACGTAGCGCATCAGCCGCCACCGAAGATTTGTTATAAGCTGGGCGTACTACTGCCGAATACGTGTCCGCGGCTTGTTCATAATTGCCGAGCTTCAACGCCTCACTAGCCACCATCAGTCCATCCTTGACGAAAACCAATCGCGCCTGCTCATATGCCTCAGCCAGCACTTGCTCCTTTTCGTTTAGTGGACGGCTTTTAAACTGCTTCCACAATGCTGAAATTGCATCACGATTTTTAATGACATTCTCGGTATGCACGGTAACCGGATGATCATGCTTGGCCGCCATGCGACCAGATGGATCGTGCAATAAGCCAGAAACGATCTGCTGATTGTTTTCTGACATGAGCGTCTGAATTCGCAAGACAATCGAACCGGGCTCCAACTTATCGAGGTAAACGGATTCAGTTTCCCGACTTAACTCGCGCATATATATAACAGCCACTGTGACAAGCACAGCAAACCAGAAGGCCATCCCTAGCGCTTGCCAGAACAGCCGAGTGCCGATACGAAAATTATTTAACATAAATGCCATATCCTCGGCCTGCTCTACGTTGAGGCACTATCGATCAGCTCCATGTCCGCACTGGTCATCAAGCGCTCGATGTCCGTCACGATCATCATCCGGGATTCAATCGCAGCTAACCCAAGGATATATTTGGTATCAAACGTTCCTGAAAAATCGGGGGCAGGACGAATCTGAGAGCGCGAGAGGGAGAACACGTCTGAAACACTGTCAACAACCGCCCCAATAACCCGTCCGGCGACATTCAAAATGACCACCACTGTAAATGGCGTGTATTCGATCTTGCCAAGGTTGAATTTGATACGCAGATCAACTATCGGGACAATGATGCCCCGCAGGTTGATCACCCCTTTGATAAATGGCGGTGCATTGGCAATCAACGTTGGCTGCTCATAACCACGAATCTCCTGAACCTTAAGAATGTCGATCGCGTATTCTTCGCTACCCAGCGTAAAGGTTAAGTATTCATTGGCCACGGAATCATCATCACTCGTTGCGCTACCGCCATGCGTCATCGCTTCCATCTATTGCTCCTCAGTTCGGCCATTAGCCGGCTTTTTGCAGACTTGTCTTCGCCATACCGGCAATGGCAGACACATCCAGAATCAATGCGACATGCCCGTCGCCCATGATGGTTGCTCCGGAGATGCCGGGTACACGACGGTAATTCGCTTCCAAACTTTTGATGACCACTTGATGCTGGCCGACAAGCGCATCGACAAACAGCGCAGCTTTTATCCCATCCGCATCAATAACAACCATGATTCCTTGCGTAAAGTCACATGCTCGTGATTTCAGATTAAATACTTCATGGAGTACAACGACCGGCAGGTATTCCCCGCGGACCTGAATTACCCGTGCATGATTTGAGAGTGTTTTGATATCTCCCGTTTGAGGCTGAAACGACTCAATCACATAAGATAATGGCAATATATATGTCTGATCTCCGACAGCAATCGACATACCATCAAGAATGGCCAACGTTAAAGGTAGCCGGACCGTCATGCGCGTACCAACGCCGAGCATCGATTCGATCTCCACACGGCCCCCCATAGACTGGATGTTTCGGCGGACGACATCCATACCAACACCGCGTCCGGAAACATCGGTAACCTGATCGGCTGTAGAAAAGCCTGCTTCGAAAATCAAGAGAAATACTTCTTGATCGCTCATCTGGTCAGAGACAGGCAAGCCTCGCTCACGAGCCTTGGCCAAAATCTTGTTTCTCGGCAATCCAGCGCCATCGTCCCCCACTTCAATGACGATATTTCCACCTTGGTGGTAGGCCTTGAGCGTAATCGTACCGACAGGGCTCTTGCCTGCAGCAATACGCGTTTCCGGCAACTCGATGCCATGATCGAGACTATTGCGGATCAGGTGCGTCAAAGGGTCCGCAATGCGTTCGATAAGGCCTTTGTCGAGCTCGGTTGTCTCTCCAGAGGTTTTCAGCTCAACCTGTTTGCCGAGCTTGCTGGAAAGGTCTCGCACAACGCGAGGGAACCTGGAGAAAACAAAGGAGATCTGCATCATCCGTATGGACATCACAGACTCTTGCAAATCTCGTGTATTTCTTTCTAATTGCGCCAGTCCATTGACCAGACGTTCCGGTTGGTTGTCCTGCATCTGAGCCGCTGTTTGCAACAACATGGCCTGAGTGATTACCAACTCACCTACCAGATTAATCAACTGGTCAACTTTCTCGATGCTGACACGAATCGACGAATCTGCAGCAGCATTCACTGCAGCCGAGGATTTTGCCGATTTTGCACGAGACTCCGGCTGCTTTTCGGCTGCAGACAGCATGGGACGAGTAACATTTCGTTCTGCCATAGCGACTGAATCGGCTTTTACCGAATCTTCGATACCGGGCACCGTAGGCAGTGGGGCGAAAAACCCAAACCCCTCTCCTTCCTCGGCGATTGCTTCTGCCGTCACCTTCGTTTCCGGCTGCACAAAAAAACCATAACCGTCGCCGTCTTGATTAGCTGCAGTGCCTTTAGACTCCAATCCCCTTGGAACTGATAACGGTTCGAAAAAGCCATAGCCATCGCCACTTTCCATCACAGGATCAGGTAGTGGGGCAAAAAAGCCATAACCTTGATTTTCTTCAGGCGCGCCGGGAGAATCCCCAAAAATCCCGAAGGCAACGTCACAGTCGTTGGATGCTGACAAATCCTCTACGACCCGCCACGCTCCGTTTTCTGCAATAAAATCAATCTGATCCGAGAAATCATTCTGAGTGAGCTCAGTAACAAGCCGGACTTGCCAATAGCCAACGTTAAGCATCTCTGCTTCAGGCTGATTGACAATTTCCAGACTACCCATGGAGCGAAATTCATCCAAGAGATTGGCAACCCCATCACCCTTGGCCGAAAACTCGGTAGGTACAAACTGAATGTCGAAAACATGTTTTCTGGCGCCCTGATGAGCTGATTCTTTGGTCGCTGCGGGCAGCACCGATTCCGGTGACAAAGCACCGGGTGGCGTACCCCCACCATTGGATAATTGACGCAAACGGTCACAAATAATCTCTACGGCCTTAGGGTCAACCTCGCCTCGGCCTTGGTGGGCCTCAAGCATGTCACGCAGCAAATCACCTGACTCGAGAAAAGCATCAACCATATCGGCTCGCAATTCCAATTCATGCTTGCGAATGCGATCAAGCAGATTCTCGAGAATATGCGTGGTTTCAGCCAAATCGGTAAAACCAAACGTTCCAGCACTTCCTTTAATAGAGTGCGCGGCACGAAATATGGCATTGAGTTGCTCAGACTCTGGATTGTCGATATCCAGCGCCAAGAGCAACCCTTCCATTGCCGCCAAATGCTCTGCCGATTCCTCGAAGAACACCTGGTAGAACTGACTCATGTCTATAGTCATGCTACCCCCTGATCTCGGTCCCCAGAAAGCTGACAACCGGAAATGGAATGCAAAAGACCCGCGCTATTGCGGGCCAGCCGGCTTCACTCAGCCGATCACCTTGCGTACGACTTCGATCAGTTTTTGGGGATCAAATGGCTTGACCAACCACCCTGTGGCGCCAGCAGCACGACCTTGGGCCTTCATCGCATCAGAAGACTCCGTCGTTAGCATCAGGATCGGCGTGGAAGCATACTGCGGCAACCCTCGCAGGTTCTTGATCAGTGTCAGTCCATCCATGCGTGGCATGTTCTGGTCAGTCAAAATAAGGTTCACACTTTTGGCTTTTGCCTTATCCAGACCATCCTGTCCGTCGACAGCCTCAATCACTTCGTAGCCAGCGCTTTTCAGGGTAAATGACACCATCTGACGGATGGATGCGGAATCGTCGACTGCAAGAACGGTTTTTGCCATTTTTTCCTCGTGAAGAATCAGAACAACTCAACCTCACCGCCGGTGAAGCCGGTTTGACTAACCGGATTATTATCCACTTTTTGAGAAATTACACTTATTTTTTGAGAAATATGGCCAATGTGCGAAGCGATAGCCGATAGTGTTGACAAAGTTTCTGCAGAATCAGAACTATTCAGCAGCGCTTTGGCAATTTGCTCTTCTTCCACAACGATGTCACTGAGACCGTCAAGACGAAGTCCGATATGCCCCAAAAGCTGAGTTACCATGTCTTGAAACTGCAATGACATGATGGCCTGATTAACAGCCAACTCCACCTCATGACCAATAGCATTCAACTCGCGGACAGTCTCCCCATTACGTCGATTGATGTCGTCAATGCCGGTCATTGCCAATTCGACATCACTCTTTGATGTCAGCGCAAAAGTCATGTCCTGCGCAGCCATCTGGTTGATTGCTTGCTCCGTTGCCTCGATTGTCGTTTGCATTTTCGATAGCGACCCACGAATCTGCTTGCTGAAGTGACTCGTCCGCTCTGAAAGGTCACGTACCTCGTCGGCAACGACCGCAAATCCGCGTCCAGCCTCTCCGGCACGAGCGGCTTCTATTGCAGCATTGAGCGCCAATAGATTGGTTTGTTTAGAGATTCCCTCGATTTCGCCAAGCATCCCTCGAACTTCGCTCAACTGGGAAACAACGTGGTCGGTCATCTCAACCAACGACATGGCCAACTTGGAGTTCTCGACAACGCTATCCACAAATTGACGCAGCGTTTCAGATGTCTTGCTCGCAAACTGCTGAAACTCTGAAGCAGAACATTCCTCACCACCGCCAGCCACAGCAAGCATACCGAGTTGCTGCTGGCGTTGTACCTGCGCATTCATCCCATGGAAGCTAGAGACCAGTTTTTCTATTGCCTCATGGAAAATGTTCTGTGCCCGCGAAACCTCATCTCGCATTTCCAGAATTTGAGAGGAGACTGCACCCGACACCTGGATCATAGCCTCACCGCTTCGCGCCATAACCTCCCGATTAATGCGATGAGCCGCTTCATTGTCAGTCTGAGTTTTCGAATTTCGCATACATCGCGCGCTGACATACACAGACCCCGCCGTTAGCGTGATCATTGCGACCATGACAGATATTGACCGGGAAGAGGGCTCAAGTATCAGCAATGCCGCTGTAACCGCCGTACCCCAGCCTATCCCGAGCAAGACAGGCTTGCTGTCAACGCTCATGCTTAACCTTTCTTCTTGGCCAAAAGCAACGCGTCACCCAGCGGTTCCATTTCCACGAGTCGGCAACTTCAACATTTCCGGCAGCCCCTCATCAGAGCTGATTTCAGACTCTGGCCCCTCTTCCTGCAAAATGGCCGTTTCGGTTTTCCGATTCAGGACCACGATGCTAATCCGCCGATTGATGGAGCTCAGCGGGTCATTCTTGTCGAATGGAACAGTTGAAGCCAACCCTACCACTCTCATCACTTTGCTATCGTCCATACCGCCGACGACCAGTTCTCGCCGTGATGCATTTGCACGGTTTGCAGAGAGTTCCCAGTTGGAAAATCCTTTTTCTCCCCCGGCAAATTGTGCGGCATCTGTATGTCCTGCGAGGCTGATCCGATTGGGAACGCCATTCAGTGCTTGGCCAATCTGGCGAAGGATATCGCGTGTGTAGGGCTTGAGATCAGCACTACTAGAGTCGAACATTGGTCGGTTCTGTTCGTCAACAATCTGGATACGCAACCCCTCGGAGGTAATGTCGAGCAGCATTTGCTTCTTGAACTGCGCCAACTGAGGGCTCTGCTCAATCATTTTCTCGATTTCAGCTTTCAGGCTCTCAAGGCGCTCCTGCTCCTTTCGACGAAATTCAGCTTGTGCCTCCTTGGAGAATGAAGTCGATTTCTTGGCTTCGACATCACCCCGCTTAACTTGGCCTGATTGTCGAGTCAAATCCTTGCCCCCTCCTTGCAGCACACTGGTGGCATCCCCTGAACCACTTCCGCCTTCATGGGAAATTTTAAGAGGGTTCTGAAAAAACTCAGCGATGCCCTGCAAGTCTCCCTTGGCTGTCGAGCCAAGAAGCCACATCAACAGGAAAAAGGCCATCATCGCAGTCACAAAGTCGGCATAGGCAATTTTCCAGGCGCCACCATGCGCGCCGCCAGCGACTACCTTTTTCCGCTTGATAATAATGGGGCGTGTGGAATCGTCGCTCATTGTATTTACCTAGATGATGATTGCGACAGGCTATTTGCCTTTGCGGGCCTTCAACTCTTCCTCAAGTTCGCTAAAGCTCGGACGAACGCCAGCACCGAGGGTTTTACGACCGAACTCAATGGCTACCTGCGGCGCATAGCCAGACATGGAGGCTAACAAAACCATTTTGATGGTTTTATAGATCGTGGCGCCTTCGTTGGCCTTTTGCTCCAGCAATTTGGCCACTGGTTCGACAAATCCATAGGAAATCAAGATACCGAGAAATGTACCAACCAGCGCGCCTCCGATCATCTTTCCGAGCACTGCCGGCGGAGAACCAACCGATCCCATGACATTGACCACCCCCATCACCGCAACCACGATACCAAACGCAGGTACGGCACCGGCAATATTCGATACAACGTGCCCAGGCTCTGCAGCTTCGTGATGATGCGTCTCTAATTCGACGTCCATCAAGCTCTCAATCTCTACCGTGTTGAGATTGCCCCCCACCATCATGCGCAGGTAGTCAGTGACGAATTCCATGATGTGATGATCGTGCACCAGATTTGGATATTTACTAAAAATCGGACTGGCATCAGGATTTTCTATATCCCCTTCGATAGACATCAAGCCTTCTTTTCGGACCTTGGCAAGAATCTCGAAGAGCATGGCCAGCGCATCAATATAGAAGGCCTTGTTGTACTTTGAGCCTTTAAGAATACCCGGGACAGCGCCGACCGTTGCCTTGATAATCTTGATATCGTTGGCAGCAAGGAAATAACCGATTGTCAGGCCGATAATTGCGATGTACTCGGTCGGCACCCACAGCGCAAGCAAGCTGCCATGTATCGCATAGGTACCCAGTGCCGAAGCCAGAATGACGACGTAACCGATAATCAGAAACATTCAAAGCCCCCTGTCGCGCCACCAGAAATTGGCGCAAATCCGCTCAGTAATTGGTTTTCGCTATTGTAGCCACATGATTTACCAGAGTGCAAAAAAGAAAAATCTGGCAGCAATGGTCATGCGGACCTTGAAACTGCAAGTGATACACTAAACTACTTTCCAGCACACCACCGTTCCCGTGATCCAATTCTGCAATCGTTGCGGCTCGAATGTATCGTTCGTCATTCCTCCCGGTGACTCCTTGCCCCGACATGTGTGCCTGAAGTGCGGCCATATCCATTATGAAAACCCACGGATGGTTGTAGGCTGCGTGGCTGAATGGGAGGATCGAATCCTGTTATGCCGTCGCGCCATAGAACCCCAACATGGATTCTGGACACTTCCAGCAGGATTCATGGAAAACGGTGAAACAACGGCTCAGGCAGCAATGCGCGAAACGGATGAAGAGGCCGGCGCCAACATCATCATCGACGCGCCGTTCGCGCTGATCAGCATTGCCCACATCAACCAGGTCCATCTTTTTTATCGCGGGCGGCTGACGAACCCGAACTATGCGGCAGGGCAGGAGAGCCTGGAAGTCAAGCTGGTCCGTCCAGATGAAATACCTTGGTCAGACTTGGCATTTCGCAGCGTAACGTTCTGTCTTGAACGTTATCTTATCGACAGAGCCGCAGGCCAATATGGCTTTCATGAGAGCACGCTCGCTCCGATCTAAGCCGCTTTAGTCAGCAAGCGTATATTCCACGGGCAGGGAAATGCTCATTTGCTTGTCAAGCAATCCCCTTGGTAGATCAGCCTTTTGGACAGCATGGTTTATCATTTCCAGCGCTTGGTGATCCAGCAATCGATATCCGCTTGATCGCCCCAGAGAGACGATGGGACTTGCCATGCCGGGACCGATTGCAACCACAATAACCACCACGCCTTGCCAACCTTCATCTCGCGCCAACGGTGGATAAACCTTGAACTGTCGCGCCACTCGCGCGATGTTCAGGCGGTACTGGCTTAACATTTCAGTAGACACGGTAGTAAGCTCGGCCCGTTGATCCATTTCCACCGCAGTTGCTCGCGCGGGCGTCTGCTTGGCAGTTGCCGCGGTCGACGCGGAAAAAGGCGGCAAATTGGAAGATTGTGGTATTTGTTTCTGTTTTTGTTTGACCTGACGAATAACGCGATCCGAAGGGCTAACGATATCGCCCTGAGGCGCACCAAATGTAGCCAATTTACCTTGACCAGCTTTCTGCAAGCTGGCGCTTAGCTCTCTATTGCCAGGTGTCAAATACCATTGACTTGGCGGAAGCAATCTCTCCAGCGACAGAATGAACGCCAGGTGCAATAACAGAGAGAAAAGGAAAGTACGGAAAAGCATTTAGCACGACCACCTTTATCCCCTCAAAAAACCAAACCCCCGGCAGGCAGGGCCAACCGGGGGTATATGAACGTGTCGCACCGCTAGCGACCAAATTCAATCGTCAAACTACTTACCCAGCTTGCGAGCCTCTTCGTTCATCTTGCCGGAATACAAACGCCCCATCAACACACCGATGACCAGAACGCCTACGATGACCCCAAGGCTCGCCAAACCAATATCACTGCCCAACAACAGATCCCACGCCATTTGTCACCTCCCAGTAACAATTAAAGAAACTTCTCACTTACTTTGACTTGGCTACCAGACGAAGCGGTTCGACGGCATCCGCCATCCATTCGCCCTGAATCCGCCAACCCGCCTTCGGATCCTCAATAGACACCAACCAACGACCAGACACGTTATCTACAAGCCTGCCTGTGTAGAATCCCTGACTTTCTTGCTTCATTTTAATCAATTCATCCTGCCCGGCACGCGTAGGATGCGCCAGCTTGAGCACCAGTTCAGGTGGCAATCCAACACGGTTGTCTGCACCGAGCAACAACCGAATATTCAGGCCGGCACGCATCAGATCTGCGTGCAAACCCATGTCTCCCGCCAGGTGATCACGCTTCAAGCTTTGGTTGACGGCCATTCCTTGCTTGTAATAATCGTCGGTCACCAAACCATCATTGCTGACCACGGCCAGCCAAAGCGTTGTAATTCCGGCCACTACAACAATAGCTGGCCCAGCCATCAATAACCATGGCCAGCGCTCCTTATACCAAGGTTGATTGTCACCATTACGCAAAGTCATTGAATTACTCATTTCTGGGCACCATGAAAGAGGCCATTTTCAAACCACTCTATTGTCGTGGCTCAGGGCCTGAATATCAAAATAAATATGGATTGTGCCCGTCATGTCAGAATCCATCGTCTCTTGAACAGCCTGCCACCGCGTGGATGTCGCTGTGATCGCCGTCGGAATCATCGTATCAAGAAAATGCGTGGTCGCGGAAATTGAGCAAAACATCTCTGAGCACTAAAAATTGCACCCAGGCGTTTCTATTCATACAGCTAACAACCCGCGCGACTTACCGACCTTGTCCATCCTCGGATAGTAGCCATCCATTTAGACAGCACAACCACCATATTTATGCTGCAACCAGCAATCGGTATCGAAATTGTGCTGAACTGAGCTCAACGCAATTTTGGTACAAATCAGATGTTATGAAATAAAAAACGAGGCGGCCTTGGCCGCCTCGTCCGAATCGATTACTTCGCGCCTTGGCTCAGGCTGATGACATAGGCCGCCAGCAAATGCACCTTGCCTTCGCCCAAAAAGTCCTTCCAAGCCGGCATCTGGTTCGTACGACCTTTGGTGATGGTTTCGGTAATTGTGGCTTCTGATGATCCGTACAACCAGACTTTATCAGTCAGGTTGGGCGCACCAACAGCCGCAGTTCCTTTGGCGTCCATTCCGTGACAGCCAACACACCCAGCCGAGGTAAAAGTTTCCTTACCCTTGGCGGCACGAACAGAGTCATGCGGCAGCCCGGACAAGGAACGCACGAAGTTGGCGAGATCCTTGATGGTGTCTGCTCCCAGTTGCTCATGCGGCGGCATCACGCCCATTCGACCATTGGAAATGGTTTCCTTTATCTGCTCTGGCTCGCCACCAAACTGCCAATCGGAGTCAGTCAGATTCGGGAAGCCCTTGGCACCTCGAGCATCAGCGCCATGACACTGCATGCAATAGGTCAGGAATAGCCGCTTTCCCATCTCCATCGCTTGCTTGTCAGCAGCAACAGCCTTGAGATCCATGGCCAAATACTTGTCAAACAAAGGCTTGACGGTGGCATCCATCTTGTCGACTTCGGCCTTGTACTGACTATTGGCACACCCCTGCTCGGTATGAGAACACCAGCCCAACAGACCTTTGTTGTTACCCAGCCCTGGGTAAAGAACAAGGTAGACCAGAGAAAACACAACCGTGATCACAAACAACCAACTCCACCACTTGGGCATCGGGTTGTTGTATTCCTCAAGGGACTCATCCCAAACATGACCCATGGTCTTGCCCGGCGTGAAAGTCGCCTTGCTTTGCAAGTACAAAAGGAGTGCGCAAGCCAGAATACTGACCAGCACAATCACAATGACGTACATGTTCCAAAACTCGCTAACGAAATCGCTCATTTGCTTTCCTTTTTTTCAGCGCGGATGCGATGTGCGGGACACCGCATCCTGATCATCGTGCTCCGCAAACGGCAAGTTGGCAGCTTCATCGAACCCCTTCTGGCTGCTCTTGCTGTAAGCCCACCAAATAATCCCCAGGAAGCAAAGCAACCCGGTAACGGTCGTGATGGAACGCAGAGTATTGATGTCCATGGCTATTACTTGACGTTCTTCAGCGCCGTACCCAAGCCTTGCAGGTAGGCGATCAGAACATCCAGCTCGGTCTTGTCACCAATTGCAGCCTTGGCGCCCTTGATTTCCTCATCCGTATAGGTGGGAATACCGCGGGCATTCGCAAAACCGCGCATGACCTCCATTTTCTTCTCGACATCAACACCAACCGTATCTTTTGCCTTGGTGGTTGACAAGAAGGCGAACGCAGGCATGTTGGATTCAGGCACCACATCACGCGGATTCATCAGGTGTGCGCGCTGCCATTCGTCCGAATAACGACCACCGACCCGTGCCAGATCCGGACCAGTACGCTTGGACCCCCACTGGAAAGGATGGTCGTAGACCGACTCGCCAGCGACGGAGTAGTGGCCATAACGCTCAGTTTCAGCACGGAACGGACGGATCATCTGGGAGTGACAAAGATAACAACCTTCACGCACGAAGACGTCACGCCCAACCAGACGAACAGCATCGTAAGGCTTCACGCCCTCCACCGGTGTTGTGGTCGACTTCTGGAAGAAGAGCGGAACGATTTCGAGCAGACCGCCCCAAATCACGGTGAAAAGCGTCAGCACAATCAGCAGACCTACGCTCTTCTCAATTTGCTCATGTTTCAACATTATTATCCCCCTAATCAGGCGTGATGAGCGACCGGAACCATGACCGGCACATCCTGAATCTTGCCGCCTGCGATAGTCCTGAACATGTTGTAAGCCATGATCAGCATACCGGACAGGAACAAGACACCACCCAGCCAGCGAATTGCCCAGAACGGATAGGAGCCCTTGACAGATTCCACGAAGCTATATGCCAAAGTACCGTCGGCATTCACAGCACGCCACATCAGGCCCTGCATCACACCAGCAATCCACATTGAGGCGATATAGAGAACGGTACCGATGGTCGCGATCCAGAAATGTGTCGTCACCAGCTTCATGCTATACATCTCGCTCTTGCCGAAAAGCTTCGGCAGCAGATAATAGATGGAGCCGATGGAAACCATGGCAACCCAGCCAAGCGCACCGGAATGCACGTGACCAACAGTCCAGTCCGTATAGTGCGACAGCGCGTTGACAGTCTTGATCGCCATCATCGGACCTTCGAAGGTAGACATACCGTAGAAAGACAGCGAGGTAATCAGGAACTTCAGGATGGGGTCGTCACGCAGCTTATGCCATGCACCCGACAGCGTCATGATGCCGTTGATCATGCCACCCCAGGACGGAGCCAGCAGAATCAGTGAGAAGATCATACCGATAGACTGAGTCCAGTCAGGCAGCGCGGTGTAATGCAGGTGGTGCGGACCCGCCCACATGTAGGTGAAGATCAGCGCCCAGAAGTGAACCACGGACAAGCGATAAGAGTACACCGGGCGTCCAGCCTGCTTCGGCACGAAGTAGTACATCATGCCGAGGAAGCCTGCGGTCAGGAAAAAGCCCACCGCATTATGGCCATACCACCACTGAACCATCGCATCCTGCGCACCCGAATACGCCGAATAGGATTTGGTCAGGCTCACCGGTACTGCCGCGCTATTCACAAGATGCAGTAGTGCGACCGCGATGATGAACGCACCAAAAAACCAGTTGGCAACGTAAATGTGGGAAACAGTGCGCTTGGCAATCGTACCGAAGAACACCAGTGCGTAGGATACCCACACCAGCGTAATCAGGATGTCGATCGGCCACTCCAGTTCGGCGTATTCCTTGCTCTGGGTAATACCCAATGGCAAAGTAATTGCGGCAAGCAAGATGACCAACTGCCAACCCCAGAAAGTAAACGGAACCAGCGGACCACCCCAAAGACGTACATGATTAGTACGCTGAACAACCCAGTAAGACGTTGCAAACAAGGCGCAGCCACCAAACGCGAAAATAACTGCGTTGGTATGCAACGGGCGCAGACGGCCAAAGTGCAGGAAGCCCAAATTGAGCTCCGGCCAGACCAACTGAGCTGCAATGATGACACCGACCAGCATGCCAACAATGCCCCAGATGACGGTCATGACGGCAAATTGCCGTACGACCTTATCGTTATATGTGGTTTGCGTTCCAGACATGAACCCACCTCTCGT
>DAOLIO010000038.1:0-18137 GCA_035328505.1 Azonexus sp. | reverse complement strand
GTCATGGCGCTGGAGGACACCTGAAAAACGTTGAACAAACTCATGATGACTCCTTAGCTTGATGTCGAAGCGAGCGCACTACGCATGCCCTTGAACTGCTCACTGATCAACTGGGTAAGTATCTGATACTGCAATGCATTCTCGGTGATATTCGAACGTTCAACGTCCATATCCACGGTATTGCCATCGACCGCTGACTGGACGTCTGCCCGATACATGAGCGCCGCCGGGCCACCGTTGCTGGAACCTTCCATATGGCCGGCAGACGTACGCGCCAGTCCAACACCACCCGCCGTCGTGTTTCCTGACATGGCATTACGCATGGCAGATTCGAAACTGAAATCACGCGCTTTGTAATTCGGTGTATCGGCATTTGCGATGTTGGACGCCAAAACCTGATGACGCTGCGTGCGCAGGTTCATTGCCTGACTGAGAACCGAAATTTTCTGTTCAAGACTTGCCATCGTTCGCTCCAAGTAGATGAACATCATTCAGCACAGTCCATGCCAAGTCTTGCACAGGGCATTTCAGGGACAAACCGGCAAACCCACAGGCAAAACTTGCCGGAATACCCCCTACACGGGGAGCTATCAGGCAAAATATGCGGATGCTCATTCGTTTCATTTTTTTGTGTCTTTGCCTAGGCACAAGTTCTCTGTCAAACGCGGCCGAATCTGATTCTGTTCTCGATACAGCAGAACGCTTCATTCGACTGCAAACGCAGGGAATGCCCGGACAAGTAAAACTCACGATGGGAAAACTGGACGTCAGCCGATTGCCGCCCTGCAGCGCGCTCGAAGCCTTTTCGCCGCCAGGGGCGCGCATGAGGGGCAGAAGTCACGTCGGCGTTCGCTGTCTGGGGCCAAACATCTGGAGCGTTTATGTACCTGTGAATATTTCTGTCATCGGCAACTACGTCACAACCAGCCGCCCCTTGGGCGCAGGACAAACGCTCAGCGCTGCCGATCTGACCACACTCTCCGGTGACCTGACCAGCCAGCCTACCGGCGTAGTCGTGGATCCGCAGGCAGCCATCGGTAAGACCTTGCGCAATTCACTGGGTGCCGGCCAGCCACTACGCGCCGACCAACTGCTGGCCCCATTGGTGATTCGCCAGGGGCAGACCGTCAATGTCGTCTCAAAAGGTACAGGCTTTACCGTCAGCGCTGAAGGGAAAGCATTGAACAACGCGGCTGAAGGGCAACTCGCACAAATTCGCATGAGCTCAGGGCAAACACTTACCGGTGTCGCACAAGCCGACGGTAGTGTAGAAATTTCTTTTTAAAGCTAAAGTTCTCTCCCAATCAGTCGTTAATCTGTTCAAGCCCTAAAGTTTCGAGAAGATCATCATGAAGATCGATAGCACTTACAAGCCAGCGACATCCGCCATTTCGCCCAAGCCGGCAACGACCCAATCATCCATGCCGGCCGCGGCTCAGGATGAAGTCAGCCTCAGCAAACTGGCAGGTACGCTGCAATCAGGCGAACATCCGCCGATCAACATGGCACGCATTCAGGAAATCAAGCAGGCAATTTCGGAAGGTCGCTTCAAGATCAATCCGGAAGCGATAGCGGACCGACTGATCGAGTCAAGCCGGGAACTGCTCAGCAGCAGCAAGCAGCGCCAGGCATGACGTCTCCCGTCGCCGCCATTCTCGGTCGGGAGATTGAACAGGTCGCCCGATTCATTGCAATTCTGAATGAAGAACAGGATGCGCTCAAACGGGGCGACGTCGACGCGCTCCCTGATCTGATTTCCCGCAAGACCCCCTTGGTGGAATCCTTAAACACGCTTGAAGGCGAACGCCTTTTGGCCCTCAACTTGCCCGCTGCCGAGTCAGGGCGTGGTGCGATGGATATCTGGCTGGCACAGAACGGCAACGACAGCCTTGCTACGGTCAACTGGAAAAAACTGCTTAAATTCGCAAACGAAGCCAAGACCTTGCACGAACTTAATGCGCAGCTGGTCGACCTGCATCTTCGCCAGACGTCGGAAATTTTGTCCATTCTGACCGCCCCACCAGAGGCTGCAACCAGCCTTTACGGTAGCAGCGGCCAGCCCCTTCCCGCCACGGGTAGCCGAATCGTCGATTCGGCCTGATGTGCACTACTAGCCCCCGGCAGGGCGCCCTTCCTTGAGCTCGGTTGGCTCCTCTGGGCGATTCGAATCAATCAGGATGCTGACGCGGCGATTTCTCGCCCTGCCCTCAACTGTCGTGTTGGTTTCCAGCGGGCGCGTTTCGCCATAGCCGATTGCTGTCAGGCGCTCTGCGCCAACGCCGCCATCATTGAACAAGCGCAATACGCTGGTCGCACGCATGGCCGACAATTCCCAGTTCGAGGGAAATTGCTGCGTCGCAATCGGCACATTGTCCGTGTGGCCTTCAATGGTAATCGGGAAATCGGATGCGGCCAGCACCTTGGCAATGGCCAACATGGCATTGACCGAAGCCGGCTCCAACTTTGCCTGCCCGGCCGGGAAAAGGATACTGTCGTTGATTTCAATGGTCACGCCGCGACTGGTTTCCAGCAGTCGAACCTTGCCCTGAGCAACCAAGGGTTGCAATGCCTCCATGAGGTCATTGGCAACATTTTTCATCTTTTGACGCTGCTCGGTCTTTTTCAGGTCTGCGAGTCTGTCCGGCTTGGCAATCGGTTTCACCGGCATCAATGGCGCCCCCTGGATCACGGCAATGGGCTGCCCGCCAGGCTGTCCGGTCACATTCTTGAACGCGTTGGTCAATGAGTTGGACAATACCTTGTATTTGCCCTCATTCACCGACGATATCGCGTACATCACGACGAAGAATGCGAAGAGCAGGGTAATGAAATCGGCATAGGAAACCAGCCAGCGTTCGTGGTTTTCAGGCTCTTCTTCGCGGCGCTTGCGAGCCATCAGTGCAAATAACCTTTCAGGCGACCTTCTATGATCCTTGGATTGTCGCCCACGGCAATGCCGACCAGTCCATCAATCAACATTTCCCGGGAAGACACCATGCGCGTCACGTAATACTTGAGCTTGGCAGCAATCGGCAAGTAAACGAGATTGGCCAGGCCGACGCCATAGATGGTAGCCACGAACGCAACCGCAATACCGCTCCCAAGCTTGGTGGGATCCGACAGGTTTTCCATCACGTGAATCAAACCCATGACCGCCCCGAGAATACCGATTGTCGGGGAGTATCCTCCTGCAGCATCCCAGATTTTCGCAGACTGGCGCCATTCGTCTTCAAACGTATTGATTTCCACTTCCAACAGTTCACGAATTCGCTCAGGATCGGCACCATCCACCAATAGCTGAAGGCCTTTTCGCGCAAACTCATCCTTGATGGCAGGAATATAGTTTTCCAAGGCGAGAAGCCCTTCACGGCGAGAAACCTGGCTCCAGTTCAAAATCTGGTCGATAAGCCGCTTCTGCTCGATGACTGGCGGAACCCATACCCACTTTGCCATTTTCAGGCCGCGTCTGAAGATGTGTATGGGACTCTGCAGCAGCACTGCACCCAAGGTTCCCCCTAACACAATCAGCAAGGCGGTGGGCTGCACCAGCGACCCTGCGTTGCCACCTTCCAGGTACTGGCCGCCAATGATCGCAAAAATACTGATTGCCAATCCGGCCAGGCTAATCTTATCCACAGGCCTTCTCCTTGCGGCGCTTCTTTGCGGCAGGGATTTCACCGGCAATCTGGGCGCGCAAGCGTGCGATCGCCTGACTGTGCAACTGGCAAACGCGTGACTCGGTGACGCCCATGACCTCACCGATCTCACGAAGGTTCAGATCCTGCTCGTAATACAGCGCCATCATCAGCTTTTCGCGCTCCGGCAATTGGCCGATGGCAGTAACCAACTGAGCCTTGATGCCACGGTCTTCCAGAATCGATACGGGATCGGCCTCGTTGTCGGTGAAATGACGCTCAAGGAAATCCTCGTCGCCGCTCCCGGAAAAGTCCTCCAGGTACACAATCTGGTGCCCCCGCGCATCCTGCAGGGTTTTTTGGTAGTCAGCCAACGTCATGCCCAGCGCGTCAGCCAATTCACGCTCGGATGGCGCTCGGCCGTGCTCATGCTCCAGTTGGCTGATCGCTGTTTCGATACGTCGCAATTCCCGGCGCAGATTGCGCGGCAACCAGTCGTTTTCACGGAGCCCGTCAAGCATGGCACCCCGAATGCGCTGGGTAGCATAGGTTTCGAACTGAGCACCAAAGCCCTCCTGATAGCGATCAATCGCATCAAGCAGACCCAGCATGCCGTTCTGAACCAGATCATCAAACTGGATACTTGGCGGCAAGCGCGCCATGAGATGATAGGCGATACGCTTCACCAGCGGCACGAAGCGCTGAACCAACTGTTCTCTATCTGGCTGCCCCGCAGCGGTATACATCAGGCTCGAAGTACGTTCGGTGTAATGCGTTGGCTCAAGTGTAGCAGTTGCTGCATGAATTGCTCGACCCCACCGGCCTCGCTTTCGCTACGCTGCCAGTAAGAAATATCCGATGCAATATCACGGAATGCGGTGGCAGAGGGTGAATCCGGCGCCTGAACAAGGACGGACCGGCAGAGTTGCGATGACTGCCTCAACGCCTCATCCAGCGGAATGGCACCCGCATAATCCAGCCTTGCTATCCCCCGCTGGGCGGCGACTTGAGCGATGTTATCGAAAATCGATCGTGCGTCTGCCTGACTGCGAACCTTGTTTACCAAAATCCGAAAATGCTTTCGTGAAAATGCATGGCTGACTTTTTTGATGAGTGAATACGCTTCAGTAATGGATGCGCTACTACCGGAAAGCACAACGACAGCCTCCTGCGATGCAAGGCCAAATGGTGAAAACCCGTTGGGGTGCGCCATGCTTGCATCAACCAGAATCACGTCGATAGGCCGCTCAAGTCCTGACATGGAATCGAGCAAGGTTTGCTGCTGCGGCAGCGACAAACGCCCCAACTTCTTGACTGCGCGCGCCGCCGGCAGCACACGCAAACCATTCATCGGCTGCAGCAGCACTTGCGACAAGGGCATTTCCCGTTGCACGACATTCAGGAGATCATTACGCGCTACCAGACCGAATGTGGCAGCGATGTCATCGCCGGAGGCATGTTCGTCGATGATCAGCACTTCTTTGCCCAGACGCGCCATCGCCACACCAATATTGGCAACAGCCACGCTACGGCCAACCCCATCGCAGCCCGACACGAAGGTAATCACCTGCAATTGCTGGCCACCGCCAAGCAGGCGACGCAGGCCGGCTGCCTGATCTACGCGAAAATCAGCCACGGCGGCCTCCAGCGGCGACCATGCCGGCATTCGCCATCATCAGACCCGGCTCTACGCCATCAAATTTGTGGGGCGAATTTTCTGGCACATCCTTGAATGCCCTGTGCAGCAAATAACTGCGATTCGGCAGATGCAAGTCCTCCGGCACGCGCTGACCATTGGATACGTATTGCAACTTGAGACTGTGGCGCATGACGACATCGAGCACGGTCGCCAAACTGGCAGCTTCATCGATCTTGGTCAGGATGCAACCAGCCAGACAGTCCCCGGCATAAGCACGAACCACATCGTCCAGCGTATCGCCACGCGAGGTTGAATTAAGCAGCAGCAGACGCTGTACGTCACAACCGGCCAGCATGTCGGTCAACTCGGGAACCAGCTTGTCTTTTTGGCTCATCCCCATGGTATCGATCAACACCATGTGCTTGTTCTGCAACTCCACCAGAGTCTGGCGTAGTTCATTCTGATCCTTTACCAGATGCACGGATACGCCAAGAATGCGGCCATAAATTCGAAGTTGTTCATGGGCGCCGATACGATAGCCGTCAGTAGTGACCAGAGCGACCTTGCTCGGACCATGACGCAATACGCAGCGCGCTGCCAGCTTGGCAGTTGTCGTTGTCTTCCCTACTCCGGTCGGGCCAACCAAGGCATAGACGCCACCGCGGTCGACAATGTCATTGTCACTACCGATAGTCATCAATGAGCGGTCCGCCCCGCCTTTTACCCAAGCCATGGCTTCCTGGCCATTCATTTCACGCGGAAGGTCATGAAGCAGATCACGGGCAAATTGAGGCGAAAATCCAGCATCGAGCATTTGACGAAGAATATCCGTCTTTACAGGCTCGGAACGGGCCGACTCCCCCCAGGCAAAACCAGCCAGATGCTGCTCAACAATTTTGCGCAGCGAACGAATCTCATCCATGACCTCCATCGGGACAACTTCAGCTTCAGAACGTCGAGGCGTGGCAGCCGGCGGCGGTGGCTGCATTTCTGGCGCAGTATTCGTCGCCGGACGGTGGTTTGCTGCGGTCGACGGCGAAGAACGGCCAATTTCCAAATTTCGCAAGGCGCCTGTTCGTGGAATGCCGGCATTGACCGCTGTCACAGGCCGCTGCGGCGGCTGTGGACTGGCAGCCGGTCGTGACATCTGCGGGGTCGGTGCAACAACCGTTGGCTGCGGTGGCTGCGAAATCCGCGCACGGGCTGAACTCAACACGACACGATAGTCGTCTTCAGGATCAGCCGGGGGCGGTCGCCTTTCGACAGGAGGACGGTCGGCAACCGACGTGGGAACGATCATCGCCATATCGCGAGCAGCAACAGCCATGATCTCCACACCTCCGGGAACCCCGCGATTGGAAAGAATTATCGCGTCGTTACCGAGCGTTTCCTTTACTTTCCTCAACGCATCTCTTGCATTGGCTGCGATAAATTTTCTGACGTTCATGTTCTACCTCCGATGATCGAGGTCACCTTGATAATTCGGGTTTCAGGCACTTCGTTGTGAGACAGCACCTTCAGCTGAGGAACGGTGCGACGCAGGAATTTGGACAAAAGCACACGCAAGCCGGCTGGCACGAGGAGAACAGCCGGCAATCCCAGGCCCTCCTGGCGCTCAGCGGCGGCGGCAGTTTCGCGCACAAGGGTATCGGCGAGACCGGGTTCAAAGCTGGTATTTTCTGAACCGCCTGCAACTGCCTGTGACAGCAGTCGCTCCAGGGTCGGATCCAGGGACATGACCTGCATTTCGCTGTTGCCCGGGAACAATTGCTGCACAATCGCGCGACCAAGTGCGATACGCACCTGGGTCGAGAGTTCGTCGGCGTTTTGCGTACGCATAGCATGATCGGCGACGGTTTCGATAATCGTCCGCATGTCGCGAATGTGTACGCCCTCTTCGAGCATTGCCTGCAAAACCTTTTGCAAGGTACCCAGTGGCAAAACCTTGGGAACCAGATCTTCGACCAGTTTTGGGATTTCCTTGCCCAGATGGTCAAGCAGTTGCTGAACCTCCTGGCGCCCCAGCAATTCAGCGGCATGGGTCAGGATCAGATGATTGAGATGGGTAGCAACCACAGTCGACGCATCCACCACGGTATACCCGTAGGCCTGTGCCTGATCACGCTGATTTGCATCGATCCAGATCGCCGGCAAACCAAACGCCGGATCCTTGGTTGCGGTCCCGTTCAATGTGCCTGCCACGCGCCCTGGATTGATCGCCATAAACTGGCCTGAATAAGCCTCACCCAGCCCTACCTCAACCCCTTTGAGAAGAATCCGGTAGGCATTCGGTTTCAATTCGAGGTTGTCGCGAATATGCACAGGCGAAACCAGGAAGCCGACTTCCTGTGCGAATTTCTTGCGAATCCCCCGAATACGTCGTAATAACTCACCATCCTGCGACTTGTCGACCAGCGGAATCAACCGATAACCAACTTCCAGCCCAAGGACATCAAGCGGTGCGACGTCCCCCCAAGTCGCCTCCATCGCATCCTGAACAGGCGCAGGCGCAACTTTGACCGGGGCTTCGACAATACGCTTCTCTTTTTCCATCATCCGCCAGGACATCCAACCCAACCCGGAAGACAACAACAGAAAGACCAGATTGGGCATCCCCGGAATCAAACCGAGGAATCCGACGATAGCTGCAGTAATGGCAATCACCTTGCCATTCCGGAACATCTGACCCATCACCTGCTGACCAATATCGCGATCATCAGACACACGCGTCACCACCATACCGGCGGCAATCGAAATAATAAGGCCTGGAATTTGCGCCACAAGGCCATCACCAATCGTCAACAAGGTGTAATTCTTGGCCGCCTGTGCAATCTCCATGTTGTGCTGAAATACGCCAACGATCAGGCCACCCACAACATTGAGCAACATGATGACGATGCCCGCCACCGCATCGCCTCGGACGAATTTGGAAGCACCATCCATGGACCCAAAGAATTCGGCTTCGCGCGAAATCTCTGTGCGGCGCTTGCGTGCGTCCTCCTCACCGATTAGCCCGGCATTCAAGTCAGCATCGATAGCCATCTGCTTGCCTGGCATTGCATCCAGCGTGAAGCGTGCGGACACCTCAGCCACCCGGCCGGCACCTTTCGTAATCACAACGAAATTGATGACGACAAGGATCATGAATACAACAATACCGACCGCAAAGTTGCCACCCACCAGGAAATGGCCAAAAGCCTCAATCACTTTGCCTGCAGCATCCGGCCCGCTGTGCCCTTCAAGCATGACTACTCGCGTCGAAGCAACATTCAAGGACAGGCGCAGCAACGTGGTTACCAAAAGGACGGTCGGAAAAACCGAGAATTCCAGGGTTTTTTGCGTGTTGACCGCAACCAGCAGAACCAACACGGAGATTGCAATATTGAAGGTGAAAAACACATCCAGAACAAACGCCGGCAATGGCAGCACCATCATTGCCAGGATCATCAGTATCAGAATGGGGGCACCCAGCTGGGTGACATTCATCCGTGCCAAAAAGCCTTGCATGCCCAGTGATGAGGTAGCCATTTACGCAGCCTCCGGAACAAGTTCGGGCGGAACAGGAAGATCACGTGGCGGAACGGGATAGATTCCACCGGTCTGACGCCAGTTCGCTAACTGGTAGATATAAGCAAGAACCTCCGCGACTGCGTTGTACAGGGCGGAGGGAATTTCGGTGTCGAGTTCGGCGTGCTTATACAACGCCCGCGCTAATGGCGGCGCCTCAAGGATCGGGACCGCATGTTCGCCAGCGATTTCGCGTATCTTCAGCGCAATTGCTCCTGCTCCTTTTGCCACCACACGGGGGGCTGACATCCCTGTTTGATAGGCGAGCGCCACAGCAAAATGTGTTGGGTTGGTGACCACCACGTTAGCTTGTGGCACCGAGGACATCATGCGCTTGCGGGCCGCTTGCATTTGCAGGCTACGGATACGCCCTTTAACATGCGGGTCGCCCATCATTTCCTTCATTTCCTGCTTAACCTCTTCCTTGGTCATTTTCAGCTTGTCAAAATATTGCCAAAGCTGGAAGGGAACGTCTGCCGCCACCACCAGCACGAGCGTCGATGCCAAGAGAAGAAAGGAGAACGAAACCAGGTTCCCCGCATGGGACAAGCCAGCCTCCAGCGGCTCTCCTAGCAAACCGAAAATCTCATCCCTCTCTTTCCAGATAAGCAGGACAGCCACGGTCCCCAACAAGCCGGCCTTCAAAATCGCCTTGCCGAGCTCCATCAGGCTATTCCAGGAAAACATCCGGCCAAAACCAGTGAGTGGATTCAGGCGATTCAAATCCGGCACCAAAGCTTCCGATGAAAAGACCCAAGCATTCAGGAAAAATGGAGGCAGGACCGCAGCCACAAGCAGCAAACCAAGCAAGGGTGAAAACGCAAAAAGAGCGTCTCCGGAAATTTCGGCCAAGCGAGGCAGCATGAGGGCCGGCTCACGCATCACTTCGGGCTCGATGGTAAAGCCTCGTTGGACAAACGCCATTGAGCGACCAACAAACCATCCACCCATTGACCAAAAAGCTGCACCAGCAACGACCAAAACAAGAAAAGTGCTAAGTTCACGAGAATGCGGGACCTGTCCCTGCTCTCGGGCCTGCTCGATTCGCCTGCCTGTAGGCTCTTCAGATTTCTCGAGGTCGCTATCTTCAGCCATGGCCATCTTGGGTTTAAGTTATGGCTATTATAGGAAAAAACCAGAAAAATTAAACATGTACGAGCGTTTTTTTATTCTGTTTCTCAGATGACGTTCGCAAGCCCATGACAACAGAGTAAACCTCTAAAAATAAAAAAGGAGGCAAAGCCTCCTTTTTAACTGATCGACCTGAATTAGGAATCAGGCAAAATCAAGTGCTCGCACTCCCGGGCCAAAGTCTGCGTGCTGACCGAGGTCTGATAGCAACTCCTTCATGTCCAGAATTAAAACAATCTGGCCATTGGACAAGGTAGTCACACCAGCCACCCCCTTCGGGCGAAAATCTTCCAAGGATTTGATTACGGCATCATCACGCCCGGCGAAACTGTCGACCGCAAGAATAAAGCTGCGCTCGGCCGTCTGCATGAAGACCCCGTATTCCGGGTAGCGCTCCAAAGGCCAGCCAAGCAAGCGAGCCAATGTAATTACTGGCAGAACCTCACCTCGAACCACCAAGGTTTCTTTGCCCCCTACCTCCTGAATGCGGTCTTGTTCGATTGGCAGAATTTCACGAACCAACGACAACGGCAAGGCAAACGGTTGGTCACCAAGCAACACCAGCAATACCGGCAAAATAGCCAGTGTCAGCGGGAGAGATATTATGAAAACAGAACCTTTGCCGGGCTCGGACCGGATTTCGATCGAACCATTCAGCTTTTGGATATTAGTTTTCACCACATCCATACCAACACCACGACCGGACACATCCGATATCTGGGTTTTGGTAGAGAACCCCGGCAGGAAGATCAGATTAAGGCTCTGGCGCTCATCAAGCGTATTTGCCTCCTCCTCGGAAATGAGCCCCTTCTCTGTCGCCTTGGCACGAATACGCTCTGCGCTCATCCCCTTGCCATCATCGGCAATGATCAACACGATATGGTCGCCCTCTTGGCGAGCCTCAAGACGCACCAGACTCTTCGTAGGCTTGCCAGCGGCCTGTCGTTCCTCCGGCATTTCAACACCATGATCAACGGCATTTCGAATCAAGTGAATCAGGGGATCGGCAAGGTCTTCGATCATGGTCTTGTCGACCTCGGTCTCCTCACCTGCCAATACCAACTCGACATCCTTGCCCAACTGTCGAGCCAGATCGCGGGCAATGCGCGGATATTTCTGAAACAGTCTACCGATCGGCTGCATTCGGGTCTTCATCACCGAGTTCTGCAGATCTGATACCAATAAGTCCAGTTGGCTTACTGCCTGATCCAGTGCATGCAACGTTTCAGCATCACTCTTCCCCGCGAGAATATCCGCACGTAGGCTGGTAAGGCGATTTTTGGTCAATCCAATTTCGCCGGATAAATTCAAAACTTGATCAAGACGAGAGGTGTCAACGCGAATTGTATTTTCTCGACCGCGCTCCTCCGCACGACGCGCTGAAGCGGGTGACCCAGCGGGCCGATCGGTGGCACGACGACCAAATGGGGAAGTCGCTGCGGTAGCTTGCGGCACGACAGGCGTTGGCGCGATGACAGCCTCAGCAACAACAGTTTCAGCCTTGGTAATCAACTCACTCTGCGGCTCAATTGCCTTACCCCCCTGCCCCGTCACTGCGGCATGGAGAAGACTCCAGTCAGGCTCACCGACTGGCGCGGCGTCGACGTTTGGCGAAGCATTTTCTGAGACCGCCACCTCAGCCTCTTTCGCAGCGCCTGCAACATCTCCTGTAGTCAGCACCCCATGCAGCGCCGCGATCACGGCGGGGTCAGCAGGCTGCGGCTGAACCATTTGCCCCAACTCGCCGAACATCTCTCGCACGCCCTTCGTTGCATCCATGATGACATCCATCAATTCTGCAGTCAGCTCAAGCTCTCCGTTCCGGAGTCGGTCGAATAGATTTTCAGTCAAATGACAAAGCGTCACCAATTCAGTGGCATTGAGAAACCCAGCGCCCCCTTTGACCGTGTGGAAGCCCCGAAAAATATCGTTGAGTAGCCCACGATCATCAGGCATTTTTTCAAGCTCAACGAGTTTATTGTCCACATCCGACAACAGATCGTGCGCCTCCTGCAGAAAGTCCTGCAGCAGATCTTCCATTCCGCCAAAGTCGCTCATTTGTTGCCCTCCTCAGAATCCGAGGCTGTCCAAGAGGTCGTCAACCTGTTCCTGATTAACCACGACATCGGTACGCCCTTCACCATTGATTACCGGACCATTCATCAAACTGGCCACTTCTTCGGTGCGCTTTGTTTCAGGTAGCACCTCGATGAGGACAGTCATCAGACCAGACTCCAACTCATGCGCCAAGGCGACAATTTTCTTTATGACCTGCCCGGTCAAATCCTGAAAATCCTGCGCCATCATTATTTCGGTCAATTGCGCATGTGTTGCGCGGGTTTTCTGGGGCAATTGATCATTCAGGAATGTGCGCGTTTCGGCGGCCAATACTTTGAAATCTGCAGGCCCCATTTGATTGGCAAACACCATGTCCCAGCGCTTGCCTAGTGACTGAGCCCCACTTTCCAATTCATTGACCAGAGGATTGGCGATATCGGTCGCGTTGAGAACACGACAGGCTGCCTGCTCAGTAAGGTTAGCCACATACGCCAGGCGATCCTTCGCATCCGGCAATGCCGAAACAGTCTTTTCAATCAATTTGTCGTAGCCGAGCATCCCCAAGGTATCGTGAAGTGCTCTGGCCATATGCCCAATACGGTTAAAGACTGCTTCTTGCTGAGGCCAGGCATCAGACAATCCGGATACCGACGGCGCAGTGACATCAGCAGAAAGCCCGGCAGCCTCGTGCATTGTCTCGGTCTTGGCGGCGACACTATCGAATAGTGCCTGAAGGTCATCACTATCTGTATCTGACGATACTGCGTGCGCGGAAACCGTCTGCACCGCGGGCTGAGGCGCCTTAGAAATTGCTGCGCAATCTGCCGCAACAGAATCAAAGAGTGCTTCGAGGTCGTCTGAGTCGTTGTTGGCCGTCATCATTCCTCCTACGCCTGACCCATTTTTTCGAAAATCTTGTTCAGCTTCTCCGAAAGTGTGCCGGCCGTAAAAGGCTTGACGATATAGCCACTGGCGCCGGACTGCGCGGCAGCAATGATGTTTTCCTTTTTCGCTTCTGCGGTGATCATCAAGACAGGCAGATGTTTGAGTGTAGGAGTGGCTCGTATTGCCTGTAATAAAGTCAGCCCGTCCATGTTGGGCATATTCCAGTCGGTGACGACAAACTCGAATCCTCCACCCTGCAGCTTTTGGAGCGCAATGGCACCGTCTTCAGCTTCATCAACGTTAGTAAAGCCCAACTCCTTAAGCAGGTTGCGGACAATTCGACGCATTGTGGAAAAGTCATCCACAACCAGAAATCTCATTTTGGGATCAGCTGCCATGCAGTACTCCAGAAACTGTGTTTGTTATCGTTCAATCAACGGACGCAAGGTATCGGCCAATGCCTCTGCATCGAATTTTGCGACGTATGCATCTACGCCGACCGATTTACCCATCGCCCGATTAGCTTCCGAAGAGAGTGATGAGTGCATAACCACAGGCACCCCTTCGAAACGGGGATCGGATTTGATGTTTTTGGTCAGCACGTAGCCGTCCATTTCTGGCATTTCTGCATCAACCAGAATCAGCCGTATATCGTCCCGAATATTTCTTCCCATTTGCATGGCATGCGCTGCAATCCCCTGAAGTCGCGTCCAAGCTTCCATACCATTGGTTGCATGCTTATGGCGCACGCCAAGCTTGTCGAGTACTTCAGCAATTTTTCGTCGTGCAACAATCGAGTCATCGACGAAAAACACACTCGTGTCCGGATCCACTCTCGCCGGAGCAATGTCTACAATCATCGCCTCGCCGAAAGCATTGGCAAGAATTTGCTCGACATCAAGGATAGAAACCAAGCCGCCACTCTCAAGTTCGATAACCGCTGTAATCAATCCTTGATTCGCGGCAAGAACACTTTCCGGCGCCTTCACTCGCTCCCAATCGACACGAATGATACGGTCGACGTCATGGACCAGAAATCCCAATGTCCGCTTGGAATACTCTGCCACCATCATGGTCTTACCCAGTCCAGCAGGTGCATTCAATTGCATGAACGGCGCTAGCGAAAGCACGGGAATCACGTTACCACGCAAAGAAATCAGTCCTTCAACCCCACGAGGCATATTGGGAGTCTTGGTAATGTGCGGGGTTCTCCCCACCTCTCGGACCTTAAATACATTGATGCCGAATATTTCCCGCGTACCCAGTGTAAACAGCAGGATTTCCATCTTGTTTGAACCAGCAAGGCGCGTACGTGCATCTACGCTATCCAGCAGGTTTTTGTTCTCAACGAGGTTCATCGTCAGCTCCTGCTATCTCTCATGCCACAGTAAGCGGTGAAGCTTCAACGCCTAATCGCCTCGCCAGTGTCTCAGACAGACGCAACGGTTCGAATTTCGGCACATACTCATCCACACCAACCGAAGCGCCTAACTTCTGGTTCGACATCCCAGACAATGACGAATGCATTATCACAGGAACCCCATTGAATCGCGGGTCGGATTTTATTTTTTTCGTCAGGATATATCCGTCCATTTCCGGCATTTCAATGTCAGTCAATACGAGACTTATAATCGACGCTGCAGACCTGCCAGTGGACTGCGCATAGGCGGCGACCTTTTCCATTTCTTCCCACATCTGACGCCCGTTAACTGCCGAGATACCTTTCACACCCATTGCAGAAAGCGTTCTCTCGATTTGCTTACGAGCCACGCTCGAGTCGTCACAATAGAAAACTGTGCACTCGGGCCGGTCAAGCGCTACTACTCCGCGGTACATGATTTCGTTATCAATGCTGGTCGTTTCGGAAAGTACCTTTTCGACATCCATCATCATGACTAAGCGGTTATCTTCCAACTCGGTTACAGCTGTTACCAAACCACCGGTTTGCGAGGTGAGCATTTCGGGAGGCACTCGCATCTTGCTCCAGTCCAGACGAAGGATCGTATCTACGCCCTCAACCAGAAAACCCTGAGTGTGTCCGTTGTACTCCGTCACGATCATGATTTCACGCGGTGTCTCGGGAGAAATGCCAGCGTATCTTGCCAAATCGATGACAGGCACCAATGCCCCCCGCAAACTAACCATGCCTTCAACAGAAGGCGGCATATCAGGTGCCGCGGTAATCACGGGGGTGCGCATCACCTCACGAACTTTGAATACATTGATACCGTACGTTTCTCGACGCCCCGTTCGTTGATCAATGCCAAGAAAAAACAGCAATATTTCGAGTTTGTTGGTGCCCGCCAGTTTGGTTCGCGCATCAATATTCTTTAACAACTCAGACATTGTTAATCCTCTCGCTCGTAGCGCATCCAGCGACTTTCAGTTAGACGCTCTGCGAATTGAGCGACCTGCCAAACCGTAGTCTCAAACGGCAACGCCCCGCAATCAGCGCCAAGCGGGTGTTACCTCTTATCCCCTTAACGGCACACAAAACATAACATTTAGGAAATTTGAAACAATTTACCAAAATTGGCAATGTCTAGCACCTGTTTTACGTTACCGCGAACCCCCGCCAACGCCACTTCCTTATTCGCGCCACCCAATTTATCACGCAACATCAACAACATACCGAGTGCAGAGCTATCCAGATAATCTACGCCAGAAAAATCAACAGTGACGCTGCGAATAGCCGCGTCAGCAATCAGCGGTTCATAAGCTGCGCGAAATTCGCGGTGGGTATTGAAATCGAAACGCCCGGTCAACTTGATGACAGCCTTGCCAGCTTCGTTGAGAATACTTGCTTGCATTTGTTTTCCTATTCCAAAAAATCACATCGAATCTTAGTTTAATACTTTTGCCATAAACGACAAGCTCGGACTATTGACTATGCCCCAATGGCACTGAGAACGCGCCGTGCCATGTCCCCCAGTGGGCACTGTTCGTCAACCGCTCCAATCAAAAATGCTTCACGCGGCATTCCATAGACAACGCAACTCTGCTCATCTTGGCCAAACGTCCTGGCCCCTGACTGACGCAGGCGTAGTAAACCTTGAGCACCATCCTTGCCCATCCCGGTCAAAATGACCCCAATCGCTTTACGGCCGACAAGAGTAGCCGCCGAATCGAAGAGCACATCAACGGATGGGCGATGGCGATTAACGGGCGCCGTAGCAACGAGCTCTGTGAGATAGCCAGCGTTTCCACGGCGAATCTGCAGATGAGAATGTCCCGGTGCGATATAGACCGTACCGGACTCCACTTTTTCATTCCCCTGGGACTCTATGACCCGCGGAGCACAAAGTCCGTCCAGCCGACGAGCGAAGGAGGCAGTGAAAGACTCCGGCATGTGTTGGACGACAAGAATTGGCGGGCAATCAGCAGGGATGCCCATTAAAAACTCCTTGATTGCTTCAGTTCCACCGGTAGAAGCACCAACAAAAATAATTTTTCCGCTAGCCGCCAGCCCGGGCCGAGCTTGCATTGGGGCCGTCGCCACGCCTTGCCCCGAAGCGACAGGCGTCGTCGTCATATCGCGGCGTAAGCGAGCACCTTTTGCTGCCCGAATTCTTTCCACCAAATCTTCTGCATAGCTTTCCATACTTTTGCCGCCATCGGAACGCGGCTTGCCGATAAAATCGATAGCCCCCAATTCAAGGGCCTTGAGCGTTGTATCCGACCCTGCCTCCGTAAATGAGGAAACCATGACGACCGGCATTGGCCGAAGACGCATCAAGCGCTCCAGGAACTCCAGACCATCCATTTTCGGCATCTGAACATCCAGGGTCAGGACATCGGGATTGAGCGCCTTGATCATTTCTCGAGCACTTTGAGCATCGGGTGCTGCGCCAACCACCTCCATATCAGGAGCCAAACTGATCAACTGGCTCAATAATCCGCGCATCAATGCCGAATCATCAACAACCAACACTCTTGTTTTTATGGGCATTTATAGAAAACCAATTAAAAAAATGGCGATTTTTGCCGTTGACCGTAGCATTAAACAAACAACTCAACGTCACCTTCGATAGCTGATCCTGTGAGGCGAACCTTGTAGTCGTTTTCCCGGCTGAATAGGGTCTCGTTATGTACTCGATGCAGCTTCTTGACCAAGACACGTCCCGAATGGGGAAAATAGTAAACTTTGCGTGGATATGAATCCAACAAGTCCTTGGCGACGACCGGAATTTTTTCTGTCTTTAAAAAATCCAGAACGAATTCAGCATTTCTGGCGCCGACATTACTACTCGCGAGGCTGGCCAGGACGGCACCGCCACCAAACACTTTCGCTTCAAGACGATTACGTCGCGCGCCCAGCTTGAGCAGGTGATTAATCAATACCTCCATGGCGTAGGTGCCATAGCGTGCTGACATGCCAAGGGGATTTCTCCCCCCGTCATCTGGCAACATGAAATGATTCATCCCGCCAATGCCAGAATCAGCATCCCTGATACAGGCAGCCACACATGAGCCTAGGACGGTTACCAGCAGTGACTCCTGAACCGAAACGTAATATTCGCCGGGTAATATTTTCGCAGCCTCCAAACCGAATTTCCGATCGAAATATCGATTGGTGGCCAATGGTTCATCATAGGAATGTTGCACTACGCCCTTCCCTATCGGGTATTCGCCAAGGCATATACTGTTTTGCCCAGCGATTTAAACAGGTCGGCCGCATGCAGGAAGCTCTCCGAATGCCCGGCCAGCATCAGTCCATCAGGCTGCATCATGGGGGCGAAACGCGAAAGAATTTTATATTGCGTCGGCTTGTCAAAATAGATCATGACATTGCGACAAAAAATAATATCCAGAGGCCCCTTGACCGAATAGTTTGCGTCCAGCAAGTTGATTCTCTGGAACTGTATCATCTGTTTCAATTCGGGACGGACAGAGACAAAACCCTCCTGGCTCCCTGTGCCTTTCAGGAAAAATTTACGTAGCCGCTCAGGAGATAGCTTTTCCACCCGTTCAATCGGGTACACCCCTTTCTGGGCACTTGCCAGCACATTGGTATCCAGATCCGATGCCACGATGGAAATATGCGAGGTATTGCTCCCAAATGTTTCGGCTACTGTAATCGCAATTGAATAAGGCTCCTCGCCGGTCGATGCCGCTGAACACCAGATACGGACAGGACGCTTGGTGCCTATTTTTCGAAGATGTTCGGCAAAAATTGGGAAATGGTGAGGTTCACGAAAAAAGGATGTCAAATTGGTGGTCAG
>DAOLIO010000037.1:0-18664 GCA_035328505.1 Azonexus sp. | reverse complement strand
CCGTCGGCGATGGCGTGCTGCAGGTGATACGGGCAGACGTAGTTGGCCCGGCCCTTCAGCAGCGCAATCTTGACCGGCGCTTTCAGCGCGTCGCGGACCATCGGCAAATCTTTGTTGAACAACTGGTCCTGCAAGGTTTTGGTGCCGGTTGACACGATGACCTTACCGCCCGACTGCAAGGCCGGGACAAGGTAGGCGAAAGTCTTCCCGGTACCGGTGCCGGCTTCGGCGATGAAGACCGCACACCCCTTGATGGCGGCGGCAATGCGTTCGGCCATGTCGACCTGCTGATCGCGCACGCGATAGCCGCCAATGGACTTGGCCAGGGGGCCGTCGGGGGAAAAGATTTCCTGCAGGGTCGACACGGAGAATTGGCTGAAAAATGAGGGCGAATCTTAGCAGATGGCCTTCATTCCAAGGGCTTTTCCCACTGCAAATACACAGCGGGACGGCCCGCTGAATATCAGCTTTTGAGGACTGATTGAAGCCAGGTCAGCAAGGTCGTGAAGAGCCGATCCGGCGCCACCGGCTTGCTCAGACAATCGTTCATGCCGGCTTCAAGGCACGCTGCACGGCTATCGGCAACGGTGTTGGCGGTCATCGCAATGATGGGTACAAAGACGTAACCCGACAATTGGCGAATCTGCCGGGTGGCGTCCAGACCATCCCTTTTCGGCATCTGGATGTCCATCAGGATCAGGCCGTACTCATGCGTTTCGGCCAGCGCGACTGCCTGCTCGCCATCAGCAGCGACATCGACTTGAAAGCCGACTACATCACGCAGCAGTTCCTGCACCATAGCCTGATTGACCAGATCATCGTCAGCCAGCAGTACGCGGGTTCCGCGAAAATCGGCCCGCAATCGGCTTTCGGCTTCGGCCCCCGAGGGCGCGATACGCATCAAGCCTTGATCTGACGCCGCAGGCTTCGCAAATGCCAGTGAGAACGAAAAGCTGCTGCCAACACCGGGTCTGCTCGCCACCTCGATCGTGCCTCCCATCAACTGGACGAAGCGCTGGCTGATCGTCAGCCCCAGCCCAGACCCGCCAAATTGCCGAGTCAGGGAGGCATCTGCCTGCTCAAAGGGACGGAAAATCTCGTGAATAATGTCCGGCGGGATACCGATCCCAGTATCGGCAATCCGGAAATGCAGGCGAATGTTCGACGTGTCTTCCGTCTCCAGACGAATGGCCACGTTCACGCTACCTTGCTTGGTAAATTTGATCGCATTCCCGACCAGATTGACCAGTGCCTGTTGCAGGTGCAATGCATCACCGACCAAAATCTGCTGCAACAAATTGTCGTCAATATCAAAACTCAGCTTCAAGCCCTTGCCAGCGGCCCGTCTGCTAACCAGTGCCTCTAGATGGCGCATCAGTTGCCACAAGCAAAATGGGTGGCGCTCCAGATCGATTCGTTCCGAATCCAGCCTGGAAAGGTCCAGGATGTTGTCAAGCAAACCCAGAAGCTGATCCGCAGCCTGACGAATGATTTCCAGCTTGTCGCGTTGCCCGGGGTCCTGAATGCTGCGGGACAGAATGTGGCTCATCCCGATGATGGCGTTCATCGGTGTCCGTACTTCATGGCTGATATTGGCAATGAACTGACTTTTTGCCCGACTGGCCGCCTCCGCTTTCGCACTGACTGCCTGCAATTCTGCATTCCGTTTCGCCAACCGTTCGGGCAGGCCATCGAGCACCTCGATGACGGCCGCAATGTCGCATCGAGAATCCGCTGGCATCTTGCTACCCGTCAATTCGATCGCCAATGATTCCGCTCGCTGCCGTAGTTTGAGCATGGGGCGCAATATCCAGCGCAGGCAAATCATGCCGAGCACCAGACTCAAAGCCGCGATAGCGAGAAAAATAAGCGAGCCCTGGTGATTTGCCTGAGCCAGTTGCCGATAAGCCGGCTCACTGTCGGTATCAACCACCATGATGTAGGCACTATCTATCACCACCACGGGAAAATAACCCCGAGTCTTCAGTTTGCCATCGTCATGACGATAAATCGGAATTTTCTGCGAAAACGCCTCATTGATCGCCTGTACATCCACTTGTCCGAGGCTTTCCGCATTCGCGGCCAGAACCTTGCCCTCCCTGGAAAGCAATGCAATGTTCACCGTCAGGTTACGGGATATCTCCTTGAGCAGATCCGGAGTAATCCGCAAGCCTGCCGTGACCGCGCCAAGCACATCCTTGCCGTGATAAACCGGCTCGCTGGCACGCAGCGTGAGCTTCCCCATTTCAACGGCACCCGACACAATATTGCGCCCGGCAAGCGCCTCGAAAGCGCCCCAGCTTATTGCCGGATCGGTGGGCGCATCAGATGGATTGGTGCGATAAACAACTCGCTCATTCCTGTCGACCATCTCGAGAAATGCCACGCCGGAATCCTGCAAGGATCGATCCAGAACGTCCTTGATCACCGCCGACGAACCGGCCGCGTCAAGGCGGGCAAGACTTTTGCCAAGGCTGTTTCGATTGGCAGTCAGACTGGCCGTAATTTGCAGATGACGATTCTGTGCGGCAATCAAGCTTTCAAGCGCCACGCTGATGGTTTGAGCCTTTTCTTCGGCTCGCCGTGTCAATGCCTGCTTCAACAAATTGCCCGCCACCCAGGTTGACGCCCCGTAAAAGACCGCCACCAACAGTATGATCAGCATCACCAGGGCCAGACGAAGATGGTTCCTTTTGCGGACAAGCGGCATCACTTGACCCCGCCATTGGCCTGCACCCCATGGCTGCGGAGTATGCCGACACCTTCCGGCGAGTGGATAAATTCGACGAAAACCGTGCCGGCGGCCGACATCTCGCCGGTGCGATAAACCAGGCCAAATTCCATGGACAGCGGGTAACGTCCGCTGACCAGGTTCCCGTAGCTGGGCTCAATGCCATCCAGCGCGAGCAGGACCACTTTGGTCTTGCAGGCGCCAAGGGCTGAACGATTCACGATCGAAAAACTGGTGGGGTAGCGATCCAGAAGGTCAATCAAATGAGGATCGAGATGGACGATCTTGACCGAATCGGCATACACGAGATCCTTGAATCGATTCGGGAGCTGGCGGCGAATGGCATCAGAACTTTCCTTGCCAATGGCCCTGATCGGTGCTGTCTGCCCCCCCAGATCACGCCAGTTGCTTATTTTTCCCGCAAATACGGCGGCAAGCTGATCGGAGGAAATATACTTCGCCGTCACTGCTCAGTGGACGACCCACCCGACCCATTGCCGCAACCCCATCACTGACATCCCTGATGGCACCGGCATGCCCCGACGATGGGGGCACCACCACGCGATGCTCGCTTTGACGGGCATTAAACGCCGTTGCCAACTCGCTCAGGACAAACTCGGCGTTGCCGCTCCCCGGAATGGTCAGCATTTCGCCCACGGCCGACTGTCCCGAAAAAACAGAGACGATCAAGGTTGCGGCAAAGCGAACGACAGGGACAATGCGGAGGGATCGCACGACGGCTTTCATATTTGGCGTGGATTATCACCTTGGTCATAAGACAACGTCAATTATGACAAGGAATTTGAAAGCGACTGCGCACCAGTGGCAACCCTCCTCCGGGCTTTCAGGAAGTGACGTAAAACATCACGGCTGCTGCAGACTGACCGGCCACCCTTCAATTGTTCGGTGGATTATTTGAGCAAGGGGCCGATCACCAGCCATATGGCGGTCACCAGCAGCATCCAGGCGAAAAACGTGCGCATCCGTCTTTCCGGCAACCGATGGGCAAGCGTTACGCCAGATGCGACGGTCAGCAAACCCCCCGCGGCCAGCGGCAGGCCCATCTTCCAATCAACCTGCCCTGCCCCCGCATAGGTTGTCAGCGCGATGATCGAACTCGGTGCCACCAGGGCCAACGACAAACTCTGCGCCATCGCCTGGCGTAGCCCCAGCCAGCCGGACAGCACAGGCGTAGCGACCAGACCGCCGCCAATGCCCAGCAGGCCCATGCAACTGCCGCCCATTGCACCAACCAGCGGCAAGGCTGTCATGGTCGGTCTCGTTTCATCCCTCAGCGGAACCGTCCGATGCCGGGCTAGCAACATGCGCAGGGCAAGCATCGTGATAAAACCGCTGAACATCCAGCGCAGGATCTTCGGATCAAGCAGCGTTGAAAAATGCGCCAGCAGCCAGGTCGTCAAAGTCCCCGAGAGGCCAATGATCAAGGCCGGTCGCCATCCAGCCGGATGGCGGCGGCTGTATCGCCACCAGGCAATAAGCAGATTGGGCACCATCATGACCAGTGCTGTTCCTTGCGCCAACGGCTGTTCCATACCGAAGCCCAGCACCAGCAGGGGTATCGCGATGATGCCGCCGCCGATCCCGAACAGCCCGCCAAAAAAGCCCAGGGCGGCGCCGAGCGTCAGGGTCAATACAAGCTCATTGAGTGAAAGAAAGGGCATGTGCCGCGGTCAACAAGAAAAAACACATGATATTGAAATCCCGCATAGCTACAATGGCTTGTCGATTACTTGATTATTAACTTGAACGCACGAATGAAAGACGCCCCGGATATTGCTTTTTTCAATCTGCTTGCCCGGCAGCCCAGCCTGGCCGCCGCAGCTCAGGCCATCGGCGTCACCCCGCCCGCCGTCAGTCGCCGCTTGGCCGCACTGGAGAAGCGCCTGGGTGTGCGCCTGCTCAACCGGACAACGCGCCGGCTCAGCCTGACCCCCGAGGGAGAACGCTATCTGGAAGACGGCGACCAGATCCTTCGTGACATCGAAAATCTCGAACGCTCACTGTCAGAGAGTCGCGACACCCCACGCGGCCTGCTACGCATCAATGCCGGTTTCGGATTCGGTCGCCGCCATCTGGCGCCCCTGATATCCGATTTCATCAAAGCCTGGCCCGATGTCGAGATCATCCTGCACCTCTCCGATCGTCCGCTTGACCTGACTGAACACGCGCTTGATATCGGCATCCGCTTCGGCACGCCCCCTGACAGTCGCATCCTCGCCCGCAAGATTGCCGCCAACCGCCGCCTGCTCTGTGCCTCACCCGACTATCTGGCGCAACAGGGCATCCCGCTCGAACCGCGTGACCTCCTCGCCCATCGTTGCATCGTGATCCGCGAAAACGACCGCGCTTTCAACAACTGGCAGCTGACGGACGGAAAGCAGCAAACCATGGTCAAGGTGCGTAGCCCGCTGGCAGTCAATCATGGCGAAATTGCGGTCGACTGGGCCTTGGCCGGCCATGGCATCGTGCTGCGTTCGGAATGGGACGTTGCCGCGAACTTGCGGCGTGGCGACCTCGTCCGTATCCTGGCGCCATGGGTCGGCGCATCGGCGGACATCCATGCCGTCTATCCACCACGCCATCATTTATCCGCCAAGGTGCGCATTTTTATCGATTTTCTCGCTGCGCGCTTCAGCCCTGATGCGAGCAATGCCGGTCAGGCGCCATGGTAATTTTTTGCACCGCACAAAGCGACACGTATTGTTGCAAACGGTTACTTGAATTCAGGGAGGTACTCCCCTATCTTGTACTCATGCGCTGACCAGACATCAGCCTGACGGCCCCACCCCCACCCTCCCCCCGGGCCGTCCAGAAAGCCTCGCACTCCCCCCGGTGCGAGGCTTTCGCCTTTTCAGCGCCGCGTTTTTCCGTGGCTTTTCCTGAGCTGCGTGGCAGATCGGCCCTTTGCGGCTAAGCTTGCTCCCCATGCCCAAACGACGAAAAAAGAAGCTGGTTCGCGTCATCCATCAATCGGTTGGCCCCTTGCCCTTGCGACTTGCGGCGCAGTACGCCAGTCATCTGCTGGTTTTCAGCGATGCCAGCCAGAAGCGCCACGGTGGACTCGCGGTCGTACTCTTCGACTCGCCAGACAGTGAAGCGCGGGTCGTGACGCAGACGGTGCCGATCATCGGCAGCAATGAACTCGAACTGCAGGCCGCCGTGTTCGCATTAGGCGAGGCACAGCGTCAGTTTCCCGAGCGGCGACTTGCCCTCTTTTCAGACAATCAGGATGCCGTAATCCGCCTGCGCCAATTCCAGGGAGCGGGCACGGGAAGCGATCCGGTACTGTCACAGATGCTGGCCGTGCAAGGCATCGTCAGCAATCTGGTGAACGCCGAGATTTGCTGGATCAAGGGCCACGCGACTTGCCGCGGCAACACACTGGCCGACCAGTATGCGGGGCAAGCGGCCAGTGAGCCGCCAACAGGATGTCTTGCGTGAACGCAGGTGGTTGCTGCGGTCAACCGGGAAATTGGGTCCAAAACCAAAATTTTCCTCGCGCCCATCGGTCAATTAAGCCGCCTATTGCCTTGGCCCCCGGGCTTGCCGCCGAACGGCCGCCGACATCGCAATACTGCCCTGACCGGCGAAGGCTTCGAGGTTGGTTTCAATGTCGTCGGGACTGTACAGATAATTGACCATCAGCCCGAACGATTGCCGGAAACCCTTGGCCGACGTGTCACCAAGATAATTGAGTCTCTCGACTCGCGCCCCGTTGCCAAGATGGAAGCGCGACACCGGGTCGGCTGGCGGTCCGCTCTCGCCACCACCCTGCTTGGCCGTCGCCAGATAGCGGGCACCCAGTCGAGACAGCGAATCGTTCAGTTTGCGGACCAGCCTCTTGTCCGCCGCCCAAATCCCCGCCGACAGTTCGTCCAGCGGCATGTCGACCCCGGACTCGGCCAATACCTGCGGATGCTTGCGGACCCATGCGGCCATGCCGGGCATCGGCGACAGGGTGGCAAACTGGGTGAGTTTCGGGAAATCGCGCTTGAGATCATCAATGACGCGCTTGAGCAGGAAATTCCCGAATGAAACCCCGCGCAGGCCGACCTGCGTGTTCGAGATCGAATAAAAAATCGCCGTATCGGCCTTGCGATGATCGAAGACGGGCGCGTGTTCATCTAGCAGACTTTGGACGTTGCCGGCCAGATGATCAGTCAGCGCCACTTCAACAAAAATCAGCGGCTCGGCCGGCATGCGCGGGTGGAAAAAGCCATAGAGCCGGCGGTCGGAATCCAGCCGGTTCTTGAGATCGGCCCAGGAGCGTATCTCATGCACCGCCTCGTATTCGATCAATTTTTCCAGCAGCGCCGCGGGGGAGTTCCAGGTGATCCGCTGTAACTCCAGAAAGCCGACATCAAACCAGGCCGACAGCCGTGACTCCAGTTCGCGATCGAGCACCGCCAGTTCGCGATCATTTTCCAGGTAACGCAACAAGTCGGCCCGCAGGTCGACCAAAAACTTCACTCCCTGGGGGATGGCGTTGAACTGCGTGAGTATCCGCGTGCGCGACGAACGCATCGCTACGCGCATGGCCGCCTCGGCATTCCACTGTTCCGGCGTACCGACGGCTTTCTGGTAGGCCGCATGCGCCTTCGCCACCCGGGCGGGATCAGGGCCGAACTCCAGCGCAATCAGTTTCAGGAAGCGATGACGCCCCTCCTCATTCAACTGCAGATAGGTTTCAGCCAATCGCGCCGCACGACCGCGGGCCGAGACTTCGCCGCCCTGCCCGTCGGCACATTCGCGCAACTGTACGCGCAGCTGTTCCAGCGTTCGCGTCGTGAGCCCGTGGCGCTCGGGATTGGGGCCGATTATCGAACGCAATGTATTCACAAGACCTTTGGCAACCATCGCTCACCTCCTTATCCTATTTTGCCTTAAATGAGCCGTCTGCAAACAGCTCCAGCAAGGTCGTTCACCCTCGCATCGTCAATGCCTGACCACCTGCCATCACCGCCAACCGCGCCGTCAGATTGCTGCGGTCAACCGGAAAAAACAGCCAAAAATGAAGTTCACTCAAGTGAGAGAGCGATGCCAGCACATCTCACCCGTGGCCAGATAAAAGTCGGCCACACTGCTCAGTTCGCCACCAATCAAAGACGGCACATAACTCATCAGGCTGATCCGCTCGATTCGGCAATGCACCGGCTCCCCGGCAACATATTGCTCAAAACGTGCCGCAATGTTCGTCACCGGCCAGGCATCGGCATACAACCCGACCGTCACATGCGGCACATGACGGCCAAGCAGGCGATGCCGGCCATCCACGGCGAGGCAATCGCGCACCGCTGCAATCCCCCCGGCACGATCGGTAACCTGCAAAAACGGCGCGGATGAAAAGCTGCCCAGGCCACCGACAAACATATCAAAGGCCGGCACTTGCGCCGCACGCAGCGCAGAACACTGGCGATCGATCAAGGCGTGGTTGAACTCGTCATCGTCATTCGGCGCGCTGGATGGGAAGCCGCACAGATCCAGCGTGACGTGCGGCTGGCGACAATAACTATTGAGCAGCAAGCCGGAGAGATGCTCAGACGCTCGCTTCACCTGAACACGGACCGCCGAAATATCGACATCCAGCGCCCAGAAAACATAAGGCGAGCGTCCCCGATGCCACTCCGGAAAATCGCGGCAAACATTGCGCAAGGTCTGCGTGCCTTCGATCAGGCTCAGCCCGCCAGCGCCCGGACAATCCAGCCATGCCCCGTCAGCCAAGGGATTCACCCGACAACGGAAATTCGTCAATGATCCGGTATTCGCTACCACTGGCCGTCAGCTGCGAGCGAACCAGCACGAAACGGGAGCACGGCCAGACGAACGCACCGATTGGCAGCGGACAGGTCCCCGGCACCACGGCGCCTTCCGGTACCCGACGAACCAGCGATACATGCGGTGAAAATTTGCCATCTGCACGCCCGACCTTGAAACCGGCGTCGCTCATTGCCCTGCGCAACGCTGTGGCCAGCGTGACCAGGCGGGGAAGCGGCACCGAACAACCCGCCCACAGCACGTGGTTATGGACCCAATAATCGAGGCGATCAATGGTCACGGCAAACGCTGCTGCCTGTACGCTGGCGGCAGTCACTGCCAGTTCCGGCAAACGGGCCTCAGGCACATTGCCGAGAAAGGCGAGCGTCAGATGAATACTGTCCGGCCGGGTAGCCCGACCACCAAACCGGGCCGCGGCCTCACGGGCAACCCGGCCCAGCTGTTCCGCGAGTTCCACCGATGGCCAGAGGGCAAAGAACACCCTTGCCGTCGGCGGCTTGAGGCCATGCAGTGGGCTAGCATCAGCAGGCGTGTTCGTCATCCCGTTAATTTGCCCCCCAATTTCCGTACCTTGGACAGACAGCATTATCCGCTTGATCATCCTTGGTAGCGCCATCCTTGTGGCGGGGATAAATTGGCGATGTCAATGTCGGAATTCAGATCGCCCAGGCCCACGGTCAACCGGAAAAAAGGCCCCACAACGCAAATTATTCGACATTGCATTCAGCAAGCCGCACCGCCGGTCAGAACGGCAATTCAGGCGTTGTCTGTTCGCCAAGCATGCGCCGGGCAAAGAGCAGATCTTCCCAGGCCTTGGCCTTGTCGGGCAGATTGCGCAGCAGATAGGCCGGGTGATATGTGACCACCACCGGAATCCCGGCGTATTCGAAACGATGGCCGCGCATGACGCCCAGTGCCTTGTCCTCATGCAGCATGGCATGAACCGCCGCCTTACCCAGCAACACGATGATTTTGGGTTTGAGCAATGCAATCTGGCGTTCGAGATACGGCCAGCAGGCAGCCATTTCGGCAGCTTCCGGCGTCCGGTTACCCGGTGGCCGGCATTTCACGGCATTGGCAATGTAAACCCGGTTGCCACGCGCGATGTCGAGCGAAGCCAGCATGTTGTCGAGCAGCTTCCCGGCCTGCCCGACGAATGGCTCCCCCTGGACATCCTCGTCGGCACCCGGCCCTTCGCCGATAAAAAGCCAATCCGGGTGCAAATCTCCGACGCCGAGCACGGCTTGCTTGCGTTGCTGGCAAAGCGGGCAGAGACGGCATTCGGCGACTTGCTGACGCAGGCCAGACCAATCCACCTCACTGATCGCAGTCGGCGACTGCGACCCACGGGGCACGTCACCATCCGCCGGCGCAAGCGGCATTGGCCGCACGTCCGTATCGGCGCCAGTGCCTGAAGGTTGTGCTGTGTCCTCGGAAGCGGCAGTCTCTACCGTGCTCCCCGGTTCGCGTAATACCCAGATTGGCGATATGCCCATTTCCATCAGCATCTGCTCGCGACTCAGGGTCATGCCAGTTCCTTGTCAAAAATCAGCGCATCTTCACGCCCGACCACGGCTGGATAATAGCCTTTGCGCAGGCCGATCTGGCGAAATCCGAAGTGACGATAGAGCTCGACCGCCCGCTCGTTGGATGGCCTTACCTCAAGAAACAATCGGGTCGCGCCGCCCAGACGGGCGCATGCCATGGCATGGCGCAGCATCCGCGCCCCGTAGCCTTGCCCCTGATAACGCTTGCAGATACCGATGGTCAACAAGTGGGCTTCGTCGATGACCGACATGACCACCGAGAAACCGATCAGGTCGCCACCCATCCGCAGCACCCAGACGCTATAGCCCGCGGTCAGCGAATCCTCGAAATTGATGCGTGACCAGGGGAATACCTGCAAGCTCGCTTCAAGGGCCGCCACGGCATCAAGATCGTGCGCGTTCATCGGGAAAAATTCGGCGGCGATCGTCAGGCCAGTCACGCTCGCCCTCCTTCGCTGAGCCGTTCAGCCACCGTCTTGGCCACCTTGTCACGGATATACAGGGGAGCAGCCTGTGCCGCATCGATACCCTCGCCCCGCATTGCTCGCGGCACGGCCAGCCGCGCCACGGCAGCAGCCGTCGGCAAAATCCCCTCCTGCACGGCAATGCCGGCCGCGCTCAAACGGGCCGCCAGCACCGGATATGCGGTCATCGCGTTGCCACAGGCCAGCCAATCCGGGTCACCCGGCAAGGCTACAGCATCCGGTGCCGCCACGCGAATATTTCCCTGCAGCACATACCGACCATCGTTCAAGCAATAGCTGCCGGTATAAATCTCGCCCATTCGTGCATCCAGCAGCGCCAAAACCCGCTCGGCGCCGGACAGCGATGCCATGGTTTCAAGACTGGTCACCGGAATCAGCGGCAGATTGGCGGCAACTGCCAGCCCCTGCGCGGCACCGCAGGCCACGCGCAAACCGGTAAACGCACCGGGACCGACGCCAAAGGCAATCGCATCCAGATGGCTGACTGACAATCCGGCTTCGGCCAGCATTTCACGCACCAGGGGCAACAGGGTTTCCGAGTGCGAACGTCCAGCCGGACAGCTGCGCGCTAACACCGCCCCATCGCGCCAAAGTGCACAGGAGCCAAGTTCGGTGGATGTTTCCAGGGCAAGTATCTGCATGGGCGGGCATTTTACCGGAGCACGCTGCCGGCCGGGGGGCAATCTCAGCGCCAGTTGCGTCCGCCACGCCTTTCGCGTTGCTCGGGCCAGCCGCGCTGCTCGCGGATTTGCTGGCGCAATTCGCGCCGTTCATCCGGCGGCACATCCCGCCAGCGTGGCGCGCCTTCCTGCTGGCGGATTTCACGCTCCTGTTGCCAGTGCTCGCGCATTTCCTGGCGAATCTGTCGCCGCTCATCCGGCGGCAATTCGCGCCAGTAACCTTGCTGCGCCCACACGCCTCCGGCCGAGCCCAGCAGGCTCAGCAGCAGTACGGACAGGGCAACGCGACGTTTCATGACGGCAGGCATGGACTTGAGTTCAGGTGCAATCATTGTCCATCGACTGGCGCCGCGCAAGTATCAGGAAATGTAAGAATATGTTTCCCGCTCGCCTGCCGACAATCCTTGTTACCATTTGCAGCGATCCCATCCGAGTCTGCCGATATCCTTGCCAGCATGAACGAACAACACTCACATATCCTTGTCGTCGATGACGATGCCCGCCTGCGTGACCTGCTGACCCGCTATCTGGGCGAGCAAGGCTTCGAGGTCAAGGCCGCCGCCGATGGCCAGCAGATGGACAAGCTGCGCGCCCGCGAACATTACCATTTGATCGTGCTTGACCTGATGATGCCGGGCGAAGATGGGCTGACCATCTGCCGCCGCCTGCGCGGACAGGGCGACCTGACACCGATCATCATGCTGACCGCCAAGGGCGATGAAATTGACCGCATCGTCGGCCTTGAAATGGGGGCCGATGATTACCTGCCAAAACCGTTCAACCCGCGCGAACTGCTCGCCCGCATTCATGCCGTGCTGCGCCGCCAGGGCAGCAGGCCACCCGGCGCACCGGAAGACGATCAGGAAACGATCCGTTTCGGCAATATCGAAGTTGATCTTGCCGCCCGCACGCTGACCCGGGGTGCAGAGCTCCAGTCGCTGACCACCGGCGAGTTTGCCGTGCTGAAAGTGATGCTCCAGCATCCCCGCCAGCCCCTCTCCCGCGACAAGCTGATGACACTGGCCCGCGGGCGCGAACAAGGCCCGTTCGACCGCGCGATCGACGTTCAGGTTTCCCGTCTGCGCAAGCTGATCGAAGCTGATCCGGCGCAACCACGCTATCTGCAGACGGTGTGGGGTTTTGGCTACGTCTTTGTGCCGGATGGCGCAGCGCGGGATTGATCCGATGCCGCGCACACTGCTGGCGCGCACCTTCCTGCTGCTCGCCCTGCTGGTACTGCTGACCACAGCCGCGTGGCTGAGCCTGTTCCGTTACATCGAAGCCGAACCCCGGGCGCGGGAAAGTGCACAGTTGGCGGCCTCGGCAGTCAATCTGATTCGCGCCTCACTGTTTGCCGCAGCCCCGGAACGACGCCTGGGCCTGTTTGCCGAATTCTCGACCCGCGAAGGTATTCGTCTGCTGCCCGCAGAGCCGGAAGACAAGATCGAGCCCATGCCCGACGGGCGTTTCACCCGATTGCTGCAAAGCGAACTCGAAGCCCGGCTGGGCGAGCACACGCGCATCGCCGCCAGCGTTGATGACATTCCCGGTTTCTGGGTCAGCTTCCGTCTGGACGAAGGTGACGATGAAGAATACTGGCTGGTCCTGCCCCGCGAGCGGGCAAAGCGCAGCATTGCCACTCATTGGCTGGCGTGGGGCGCATTGGCCTTCGCGCTGGCACTGGCCGTCGCCTGGATGATTGCTTCGCGCATCAGTCGGCCGCTCAAGGCCATGGCGATTTCGGCTGAAACCGTCGGTCGAGGCCAGATCCCCAATCCCTTGCCCGAAGATGGCGCCGAAGAATTGAGTCGTCTGGCCATAGCCTTCAATGCCATGGCGACCGATCTGCAGCGACACGAAAAGGACCGCTCCGAAGTTCTGGCAGGGATCTCGCACGACTTGCGCACACCGCTGACCCGCCTGCGGCTGGAAGCTGAAATGAGCATTGTTGATGAGGGCGCGCGGCAAGGCGTGGTGGCCGATATCGAGCAGATGGAGGCCGTGATTTCCCAGTTCATGGATTACGCCCGAACCGAATCCGGCGAGACACCGACGCTGACTGATTTGTCGCACCTCCTTGCGGGCATCGTCGAGCGCCAGGCGTGTGTCGGTCATCCGCTGGTCGCCAACATCGCACAGATGCCGGAGATGATGCTCCGCCCGAAGGCAATCAGCCGTGCAGTCACCAATCTGGTGGACAATGCCGTGAAATATGGCGGTGGCGAGATCACGCTGGCGGCTGCTGCGGTCAACGGGAAAATATCGATAGAAATCAAAGATCGTGGGCCGGGCGTGCCAGCAGCAGATGTCGAGCGAATCAAACGCCCCTTTACGCGACTGGAGTCGGCGCGGACCAATGCGACCGGCACCGGCCTCGGGCTCGCCATTGTCGAGCGCATCGCACGTCTGCACGATGGTCAGCTGGATTTACTGCCGCATCCGGGCGGTGGGCTGATTGCCCGCCTTACGCTGCCAATCAGCCGCTGAAGGCTACACAGGCTTCATCCATGCTGGCCACCACTTGCTGCAGTACGGCGGTAATTTTGGCGTCATTCAGGCGAAGGCGTTGCCAAGCCGTTGGGTCGACGGGCAGCACCATTTCCCCTGCGCTCCGGGCCAAACCCAGTCCGTGGGCGATAGCGTCTGAAATGTGGATGATATCGGCCAGCGAGTCGGCAGTCGCGGCGGCGGGTGAATGATGGTTGACGACCGCTGACTGCAACGACGATGGGAAGTGCCACAGTTCGGCCAGCAGCCCGCCGACCGCAGCATGGTCAATTCCCAGCACATCACGCTCCGCCACCACCAGCGAACAATCGTGCTGCTGGCGATAAGCCAACGCCCCGGCGTACTGGTCGGCAAAGCAACTGGCCAACGCCAGTTCGCCGATATCGTGCAGTATGCCGGCAGTGAAAGCCAGTTCCGGATTGCGATCGGACAACACGGCCAACGCCCGAGCCCCGAGACCCGTGCCGATACTGTGGCGGATATACCCCTGCGGGTCAAACCCGGGGCACTGATCGGCGCGAAAGACGCTGTTCACGCTGACCGCCAGCACCATGCTGCGTACCGCCCGATATCCGACCAGAACAACCGCGTCGTTGATCGTCGCCACTCGACACTGCAAGCCATAAAACGACGAATTGGCGATACGCAGCAGGCACGCAGTCAGCGCCTGATCCTTGGCAATTTGCCGGGCAAGTTGACCAACATCCAGCTCTTCCTGATTGAACGACGCGAGCAGGTCGCAAACAATGGTGGGGAGCGCAGGCAGACGCTTCAACCGGGCAACGATTGCATCCTTTGACAAGAAATTCATGCGCAGCGCTCCAGCTGAAACGCAAGAATGGCGTTATGGAGCGCCCGTGTGGCATCGCCCTCGCCGGCCTTGCGGAACAACCGGGCAAGCTGTTCTTCGATTTCTGCCTGGCGGGCCGCCAGCACAGCAGGATCGAGCGTCACTTCACGTTCGACGACCAATTGAAGCACGTTTCGCCGCTGCAGACTTTGCAGCGTGCCGTCCGTCAAGACGGCGCCGGCAGGCAACAGCACGCGCCCACTCACATCCATCACCGCCATGGCCAGCCGCATGCCGGGCTGGGCATCCTTGATGGCCACGGTGTCCTGCACGATCATTTCGTCACTTCCTCCAACAACAGCAGGCGCCCGTTGGCCGAACCATCCAGTGCAATTTGTCGCCAGCGACAGATGTACGCGGCGTCATCCAGGGTGACCGGTTGCTTATGGTCATGGGTCGCCGCCTCAGGCAACACTGCAGCCAACGACGCACCCGGAATCGCGCCTCGGGCCGCAAACTTCTGCAAGGCGACGTCATTGGCCAACGCGATCAGTCCGTCATCGTCGATGCCAAATACCGGCCACGGCATCTCGGCCAGAACCTGCTGCAGCAGTAGATATCCCTGTCGCTCCTGGGCCTGCAAAATCCTGTTCTCGTTGGCCAGTCGGATGCGCTCCTCTTCCACCCGGACGAGTTCTCGCTCGGCAACCTCGACCTCATGCGACAAGCGGCTGTATTCGTCCGAAATATGGCGTCGGGACAACGCTTCTTCGACAATCACCTGCAATGCCGCCGCATCGACCGGCAAATGAATGACGCGGTGAACCGCACCGGAACTGCTCAAGGCAGCGACCGGTTTGCGTGTCCACTGCTTTTTGTCGGCAAGCAGGATACGCTCGCACTGGGGTTGTGACTGTGCAGCCTGTGCAATCAGCGCGACCGCATCGAAATCCTTGCGTGGCGCACCGCAGACCAGCACATCCACCAGATTCCCGGAAAACCACTGCAGGGCACCTTGCAGGTCGGGTGCGGAACAGACACGGTGTCCTTCGCGCACCAGTGCCGAGATGACACCTTCAAATCCGTCGACTGCGACAAACAACGCCATGGGCTTGCGGGTGCCGGAGCGCAACAGTGTCATTGGCAGGCGCTTGTCGTTGCTCAGCAAATCGCCCATACCTGTCGCCGCCAGGGGACGCGAGAAAAAATACCCCTGAATGACGTCGCACTGGTGAGAAATCAGCAAGGCCAGTTGTTCAGGCGTCTCCACGCCTTCGGCGACGACCTTGAGTTTGAGGTGGTGCGCCATGGTAATCACGGCACGGGTAATCGAGGCATCGTCCGAATCAGCCGCGATATCCTGGACGAAGGAGCGATCGACCTTGACTGCATCGAGCGGGAATCGCTTCAGGTAGGCCAGGCTCGAATAGCCGGTACCGAAGTCGTCGAGCGAGATAGTGACGCCCATCTGCTTGAGTGCCGTCAATGTGCGTATCGCCGCATCGGCGTTATGCATCAGCATGCTCTCGGTAATTTCAAGATCAAGGCAGGCCGGCGTCAGGCCGCTATTCTGGAGCGTGGCAGCGACATCGGCGACCAGGGTATCGGACTGCAACTGGCGGGCCGACAGGTTGACTGAAATGCTGGGAATATCGAGCCCGGCGGCCTGCCACTCAGCCGCCTGCCGACAGGCCTCTTCCATCACCCAGCGCCCGACCTGGACGATCAGCCCGGTTTCTTCAAGCAGTGGAATGAACTGGTCCGGTGGCACAATGCCGCGCCGCGGATGCTGCCAACGAATCAGGGCCTCAGTGCCGGTAATCCGACCATTGGCGCAGCTCGCCTTGGGCTGGTAGTGAAGGATGAATTCGTTCCGCAGCGTGGCGTTGCGTAATTCAGTCTCCAGGAGCAGCCGGCTGCGAATTTCATCGTGCATGCCCGCCGAATAGAAGTGGTAGCAATTCCGTCCCTGATCGCGGGCGTGGCGTACGGCAATTTCAGCATTGGAGACCAATTCATGAACATCACCACCGTCCTGCGGGTAAAAGGCGATTCCCAGGCTGGCGGTGGCGAAGACATCCTGCCCGTCGACCCGTACCGGCATGATCAGCGTATCGATGATGCGACGCGCGACAATGCTCGCCTGCTGATTGTCCGCAACATCCGGCAGCAACACGCCGAAAAGATCGCCGCCCAATCGCCCCAGCAGGTCAGAGTCGCGCAGCGACCCGGAGAGGCGCCCTGCCACCTGGCGTAACAACTCGTCGCCCGAGGTGTGACCAAGCGTCTGGTTCAATTCGCGGAAGCGATCAATGTTGATGAGCATCAGGCTCAACGGCAGATTGTTCCGGTTTGACAATGAAATCAGGCGCTGAACTTGGTCGTAGAACATCAGCTGGTTGGGTAGTGCGGTCAAGGCATCGAAATGAGCGAAATACGGCGCTTTCCATTTATCGGCAAGCAGACTCGTGATATCACTGGCCACGCCGCCGACGCTGACAATCGCGCCTTCTTCGTTGCGCACAGGGAAATTCCGCGCATGCAACCAGCGCAGCCCCTCTCCCGGGCGCTGCACACGGAACTTGATGTCCAGCCCGCCCATTCGCCGGGCATTCATGCTCGCGACGACCCTGGCGCGATCGTCTTCCAGCACGTATTTCAGCCAGTCCTTGCTGTCAGCATAAAGCGCCTCGACGTAGCGTCCCCATATCTGTTCGTAACCTTTGCTGATGTACGTGACGTGCCATGACTCGACATCCACCAGCCAGTAACACTCGGGGATATTGCTCGCCAGCTGGAAAAAACGCGCCACACCCTCGTCGATTCTGTCGACATTGTCGGGACTGACCAAGGCTTGCTGCGCTTCATCCGAGAGTTGAATTTTGGTGCATTCACGCTCGATCACGGCCAGCAGCCTGGCCGGATTGCTCTTGAAGACAAAATCGCAGGCGCCGTTCTCAAGCAACGCGAACGGGAAATCCATTGAGCCCCGGTCGACCGTCAGGACCACCGGGATATGCGGCGCCCTTGCCTGCAGCAGATCGACGGCGTCTTCCGGCGAAAAACCGGGCAAGGTGCAGCTCAGCAGCACCACGTCCCACGTCTCGTCACTCAGCGCATCTTCAAGCGCAGCGTGCTGGGAAATCTGCCGGGAATAAAGACTATGCCCGCCCCCCTGAAGCGCATCCAGAAGGCGCTGTCCGTCACGGTCGACAGCTTCCAGCAGCAGGACGCGCAGGATTGCCGTGTTATCGGAACGGACATCTTGATCCAAAAAATTCTCCCTGTAGGCCCAGCAACACCACCGCTGATGGCTTAAAAATCATGAGGTTCACTGCCTCAACTGTTATTACCGACATCTGGCGCAAAAACTTTAGGGGAAAATTGCGATGGTTGAGAAATTGTCGATCATCGCCAGGCCGATGCGGCAACGTTACCGCTAACGACAGAGAAGCATCCAGCGCCTGGTGCGACCGGATATTTCATTTTTGGCGCGTATTTCGGGTTGACCGCGCCATTGACGTAACACGCGTGTCGCTCAGGCAATGCGATAGAGCGAAGGTACGCTCGCCTCGAATCATCTGACATTCCGCTACAAATCATTACTTTTCGCGGCACGCCGTGTTCTAGACTTTTGGCTCGATCAACTATCAACCGGAGGAGAGATATGGCCAACAAGAAAATTGAGGATGTGGAAGGCATTGGTCCCGCAATCGGCGAAAAACTGCGCAATGCCGGCGTCAAGGACACGGATACGCTGCTCGCCAACTGCTGCAGCCCCAAACAGCGCAAGGAACTGGCTGAAAAAGCCGGGCTGACCGACGGACAGATCCTGAAGTTTGCCAACATGGTCGATCTCTACCGGATCAACGGCATCGGCGCCGAATATGCAGAACTCCTGGAAGCCGCCGGCGTGGACACCGTCCCGGCCCTGGCCCGCCGCAACGCCACCAACCTGGCGGCCACGCTGGCCGAGGTCAACGCACAGAAGAAGCTGACCCGCCGTGTACCGCCGGAAGCTGACGTCACAAAATGGATCGAACAGGCCAAGGAATTGCCGCGCATGTTGACGTATTGATTCAACGTCGACACCCAAAAACAAAAAGGCCGGGATCGCTCCCGGCCTT
>DAOLIO010000036.1:0-18696 GCA_035328505.1 Azonexus sp. | reverse complement strand
GAAGAGGTCGGTTGCGCAACCACGACCTGGAAACTGATTGGCGCCAATCATCGGGTTTGCGTCTATGCCTACGACGACCCCAAAATTTCCGGTGTCACCTGCCACGTCAGTCAGGCGCGAACCGGGGGCGTCAAGGGCAGCCTTGGGCTGGCCGAGGATCCGTCGCAATTTTCCATCGCCTGTCGTCAGATCGGGCCGATCACCTTGCCGGCCAAGCTGCCGGAGGATGAGGTGGTATTCAGTGAAGACACCTCGATTTTCTTCAAGGAAACCAACATCCACCGTTTTCTGGATAAAAAGCGAAATGTGCTGGTTTATATGGCCATCAGTCGCAAGATTATCGAAGGCGCACCGGCCAACTCGATTTCGACGGTTCCTATCCAACCATGGCCCGGCCATTGACCGCAAAATCGCAGCGGAGCGAAGTCCTTCCTTATGTCACCAAGGATGATTCGGAAATCCGGGAATTGCTGCATCCCTGTCGGCATGGGGTCCGCCATCAGAGTCTTGCCGAAGCATTGATTCCGGCAGGATGCAAAACGATACTGCATTTGCATCAATGCACCGAAGAGATTTATCACGTCACCAGTGGCATGGGTATCATGACCCTGGGGGACGACAAATTCCGGATTGAGGTGGGTGACAGCATCCTGATTTCACCGGGTACTCCGCATTGCGTGGAGAACACCGGCGATACGGCGCTGATCATGCTCTGCTGCTGCGCACCGGCCTATTCGCATGACGATACGGTATTGCTGGAAGAACGTCTTTAGACCATCCCGGGCATTTCGGCGGCAGGCGCTTTTTTCAACCAGTCAGGCGGCGAGGCGGACCCGTGGTCGGCGATTTCCAATGCCACCGGCGCGCTTTGCCGTTCGCCGACAAAAAGATAGTACGGTGCTTGAAGTCCGGGCAGATAGGGCACCGGCGCCCGCGCCTCAAGACATGACTGCTCGGCAAAGAGCCGCTTGAGCATTGGCAGATGTTCCTCCGACAAATGTACGCCGTCGTGCCCGAACCATTTGCGCCACAATGCATTACCCAAACGATTGCCAGATGGTGGCAGGTAGAAATCGACGACACCGATGCGTCCGCCGGGTACCAGCATCGCATCGACATTGGCAATCACCTGCCACCAGTCGGGAATCATCGTCAATGCATAGGACAGGAAGACGCAATCGACCGGCTGATCCGGTTGCCACGTTGTCGCGTCGGCCTCGATCACCCGGATATTTTGAAATCGGGCTACGCGCTGCCGCGCAACCTCGAGTAGCGCCGGGCACAGGTCCACCATGTCGAAATGGGCGAACTCCCCTGCCCTAGCCCCAATCCGCATCACACTGCTGCCTGTGCCGCAACCCAGTTCAACCACGCGTGCGCCAGGTTGCAGGTTCAGCCGATCAATCAGCGCCTGGCGGCCATGCAGCAAACGTGCGCGGAAGGCATCGTAACGATCCGCTTGCGGTGCGTAGAAAGCCTGCAAGCGCTCAGCGTGATTGCCCGCGGTCGGTTGTCCACGCAGCAGACGCCACAAGACGCGGGCATCCGCGGCAAAGTCAGCCGCCGGCATGCACAGCTACCTTGGCAATGGCAAAGCCGGCATAGGTATGCACCCGATCAGCCAGTTGCAGGCGCGCGGCCAGTTCCGGCTCGTAATGCAGCATTTCTTTGAGCGGCCTATGCTGAGGCCCGGCAGTCACCCAGTCCAGAAACGGCGGGCTGGCGTGTGCGCTGCGCAACAGCAGGCGGGCCGATGGGGCTGCCCGTTCAAAGATGGCGTTCCACTCCTCGATCAACGCTGCCGGGTAATAGCAGCTCATCCAGTCCATGTGATCGAGCAGCACGAAGCGGGTGATCGGCTCACGTCCGCCCTGCAGGAATTCAGTGACGGTGCAGGTGTGCGGCTCAATGCAATCTACCAACCCGCCTTTCAGGGCGTTGAAGTTTTCTTCCTTCAAATAGGACGGGCAGCAGTCTCGGGTGTAACTACCGGTGAGATAGACCCGCCAGAAGTAATTTTCACTGACCGGCAGATTGCGGAAAACGTATTCAATGGCATCACGAATGAATCCGGAAACGCCGTCGGGATGTTGGCCCTGAACCAACCGGCGCTGCGGGTGTGGAACACCGAGCAGGCTCATGGTCAACTGGCGGTTGAGCACCCAATTGATGACCGGCGTCCACAATTCAGCGGCAATTTTCTCGTTATAAATCCGGCGTTGCTCGTCAAGATTGGTTGAGGCGAACAATTCCGTGACCCGCTGTGCCAAGGCCGGACGCATGCGAAAATAGGTGCGAAAGCCACGGGCAACAAAGCCGGCCAGACCATGGAAATAGAAGCTGCCGTGCCTGCTGGCGAACCAGTTGAAGCGTCGATCCCAGTACGTCTTCGCAAAATCGGACAGTTCATGGCGCAATTGATGGCGATAGATGTTGCGAATGTTGGGGTGGAAACCTTTGCCGAAAATGGCGAAGAAATCATCGAAATCGAGTTTCCGGATTCCGGCGATTTTTAGTTCAAGCAGTGCATTCTGGCGAGGGTTGGCATCAATTGCATAGACCTTGGCCGGGTTTTCCAGGGCGTAATCGAGCGCATTGCATCCGGCGCTGGTAATCACCATCACGGTATCGTCAGGTCCGAGATGCAGCGCCTGACGATCAACTGCCGGATCTTCCCAGCAGGTGTTGTAAACCAGTGAACGCGAATAAAGGGCATCGAAAATCTTTTGGTCGATGCGGTCCTTGAGCGTCAGATTGGGGGCTGGAACAGCCAGATTCAATGGTGCGGGTGCGTTCATGTAGGGGCTGATCGGGAAGTGATTTACCGAAATTAAGCGCCCCGCGTTACGAAACCATGACAAACGACCGGAAATTGCAATCTGTTCGCAATTTGCCAGTGCCGCCTATTCAAAAGACACCGGCATTCCTGGCGCACGATTTCCGTTCAGACAACTATTGATACAAATGGTCGCAAAAACGCTACTGGAAAAAATCTATTTTGGCCCAACACTTAGGCCATGATCTTTCGAACAGGAGTTTCCGATGCAGCACAACCTCCCATCGCAAGACGGAACCATCGCCCAGTTCCTGCATTTGTCGCGAATTCACCTTGGTCTCATGCAGGTACCGGTTGCCGCAATGCCGCCACGACGCATTGCGGGGAATATTCGACACGTATTGCGATCACTGATTGTTGCCGGATCGCTCGGCGCACTATTTGGAAGCCCGGCCTTTGCCAGTTCGGCAAGCCGTGAGCCTGAACCACCGGATCGAAGTCACAGCACTCATCGCGTGCGCACCGCGACAGGTGATCAGGCAACGCTGTCGAAGACGCATTCCCTGAACAGCAAATACCATTAATTGTTTTATGACAAATCCACCCAGCAAGAGGACAAGATGACTCTCAATCCCCTGAAAACGACCGTTGCCGCCGTTGCTGTTGCCGCGGCCGTCGGCGGTGCTTATTCGCTCGGACAAAACGTTCCTTTCAGCAACGCGCAGGCTGCCGCCCAACCAACTGCCGTGGCGGTCGCACCGAGCATGCCGGTCGTCGCGCCAGCCGGTTTGCCGGACATGCGCAGCATTGTCGCTGCCAACGCCCCGGCGGTGGTCAATATCAGCGTTACGGGAACACGAAAAACGGCAACGGCAATTCCCGACATGCCACAACTTGATCCCAACGATCCGTTCTTCCAGTTCTTCCGTCATTTCCGTGGCCAGATACCTGAAGGTAACGAACCCATGCGCGGCTTGGGCTCCGGCTTCATCGTCAGCGCTGATGGAACTGTGCTGACCAACGCCCACGTTGTGGATGGTGCCGAAGAGGTGACCGTCAAGCTCAACGACAAGCGCGAATTCAAGGCCAAGGTACTGGGCCTGGACAAGACCAGCGATGTGGCCGTATTGAAAATTGACGCGAAGAATCTGCCCACCGTGAAGATTGGCAGTTCGGCACAGACGCAGGGTGGCGAATGGGTGCTGGCCATCGGATCACCCTATGGTTTCGAGAGCAGTGCCAGCGCTGGCATCGTCTCGGCAAAATCCAGAAACCTGCCGGACGGCAGCTATGTGCCGTTCATCCAGACCGACGTTGCCGTTAATCCCGGGAATTCCGGCGGCCCGCTGTTCAATATGAATGGCGAGGTAATCGGTATCAATTCGCAGATTTATTCGCGTAGCGGCGGCTATCAGGGACTTTCGTTCGCCATTCCCATGGAAGTGGCCATGAATGTCGAAAGGCAGATCGTCACCCATGGCAAGGTTCAGCGCGGCAAGCTGGGCGTCACCATCCAGGAAGTCAATCAGGCGCTGGCTGACAGTTTTGGCCTGCCGAAACCGACGGGCGCGCTGGTGTCCTCCATCGAGAAAGGCAGCCCGGCTGCGAAAGCCGGGCTTGAACCGGGTGACGTGATCCTGAGCATTGATGGCAAGACGATCGAAACAACCGGCCAACTACCGGCAGCGGTCGCTGGCAAGACGCCTGGGGAGTCGGCCCATCTGCAGATTTGGCGCAAGGGCGAAACTCGAAACGTCGATATCAAGGTCGGTAGTTTTGGTGAAGAGAAGCAAGCCGCTGTCGAACCTCAAGCAACCGACAAGAGTCGGCTGGGTGTGGCGGTGAGGCCCTTGACACCTGAAGAGCGCCGGCAGGCAGAGACCAACGGCGGCGTCCTGGTAGAACAAGCGGGCGGCGCCGCCGCGCGGGCCGGGATTCGTCCTGGAGACATCATCGTCTCGGTCAACGGTCAGGCTATTGCCGATGTTGAGCAATTGCGTGGCGTGATTGCGAAATCAGGCAAGCGGGCGGCAATCTTGGTGGAACGTGGCAATTCCCGACTTTTTGTGCCGGTTGACCTCGGCTAATAAGCAAAAAAGGCCGTTCATCCGAACGGCCTTTTTTATTCAAGCTCAAACCCGGATCAGTTGAGTTTTTCCGGACTGCCGCAACACTGTTTGAATTTCTTGCCGCTACCGCAGGGGCATGGATCGTTGCGGCCGGCCTTGTCGCCAGCCCGCTGAACCGAGGCACCACCGCCCCGCTTGTTGCGCCAGAAGTTGTACAGAGTCTGCACGATGACCGGCAGATTTTCCTGAATATCAGCAACCAGGCGTGCCTCTTCAGCCGGCGGGAACCAGCGTTCGCCACTTTTTTCAGCGTCTTCCTTGAGCATGCCGTTCAGCAGGAACAATGGCTCAAGCAGTTCAGAGAGGTCATCGGCGTGCTTGCCGGCCAATTCATACCAGTCACCGGCCAGGCCGGCGCCAAACACATAGGAGTCGGCCCATGCTTCGTAGTCGTATTCCTGGCAGCTTTCATCCAGCGGATAAAGCACCGGCGAAATCGTCTCGTCAGCAAGTAGTGCCGCCGCCAGATCATTGTTGAGACGCATCAATAACTCAAGCGCTTCTTCGACATCCGGATTGCCGCCGGCTTCCAGTCCCTTGCCCAATGCTTCTGTCAACCAGATGGCCGGAGCGACCGGCTCGGGCGCACTGACCACGGCGCACAGCATGGCCTGGATTTCGTCGAGACGCATGGCCTCGCCCTGGAATATGTCGGCTTCGAGCAGTTCTTCGAGCCGGTCAAGATCGGCATCGGTCAGGGGGTTAGGGTTCATCGCGTTATTCCTCTGCAATTGCAGAATGATAGCCCAGTTCTTACCGTGACGCAGCCTCAAGCGTGGCAATAACTAACTCGATCGCGGGGGTGCCGGCGTGGCTGAATCGCCAGTTTCTGACAGGTGATCAATGTCGTGAACGACGCCCGGATCATTCACCGGGCATGTGACAAGCTGCGCTGGATCGGCAGCCAGAATCGCTTTTCCACCCTGATCGCCCGTCAGCGACGTTAACCGGGAAAAGCACTCGGCACCGAAGCCAACCGGGTGCCCCGGTTTCTTGTCAAATTGGGTCCGCGCCATATGAGCTCCATTCTGCAATGCGCGGAGAACAGCGTGGTAACTGGCCGGCTTGATGAAAGGCATGTCGGCCAGAGCAATCAACCAGCCCGCCGCATCGGGACAGGCCGCGACCCCACAACGTAGGCTGTGTCCCATGCCCTGCGCTGCGGACTCGCAAACCACGGTTTCCAGGCCTTCGGCCGCCAGCAGCGCAGCGAGGTGCGAATCTTCGGGCCGGATCACCACGATGGTCCGTGCGCACATTGCGGCCAGATGGCGGGCTGCGACAAGTGCCATGGGCGTACCGCCGGCCAGCGGATGCAGCTTTTTATCGGTGCCAAATCGCCGACTCTGACCTGCTGCCAGCAAAATGCCGACGATTTGCTTCATTCGACCCGACAGGCGTAGGGGTCGGCCACTGCTGCGGTCAACCGGAAATTTTGCCCGTTTTTCAAAGCGGTCATTTCGGCCAGAATGGATACGGCAATTTCCGGCGGTGTTCGGCTGCCAATGGGCAGGCCGACCGGACCATGCAGCCGATCTACCTCGGCCTGCGACAAATCGAAATATTGCAGCAGCCGTTCGCGGCGCTTGCCGTTATTCGCCTGTGAACCGAGTGCGCCGACGTAAAACGCCGGTGATTTGAGCGCTTCCAGCAAGGCAAGGTCATCAAGTTTGGGATCATGTGTCAACGCGACGACGGCGCTGCGCGGGTCCAGGCTCAGTTCAGTCACGGCGTCGTCCGGCATCAGCGCAATGCGCTCGCTTCCCGGCACATCCCAGCCATCGGCGTACTCGCTGCGCGGGTCGCAGATATAGACACGATAGCCCAGCGCCAGCGCCATCGTTGCCAGGTAACGCGAAATCTGGCCTGCCCCAATGATCAGCAGACGCCATGCAGGTCCATGCAGCGTGACCAGCGTTTTGCTGTCCCACTGCAGCGTATTGCCCGCATTGCCACCTTCGATGGTGACGGTCCCATCGGCCAGCGTCAGCCGCCGACGTACCAGTTGCCCACCGCCGATCCGTTGGGCCAACTGTTCGAGTAAAACGGCATCCGGCGAAGGCTCAAGCACCAGTTCCAGTGTGCCACCACAAGGCAGCCCGAAGCGATGCGCTTCATCGGCGGTCACGCCGTAGCGCAACACACGTGGCATCGTGCCGACAAACTCACCCGCCGCTGCCCGACGAATCAGGTCATCCTCAATACATCCACCCGAGACCGAACCCTGCACCTGACCATCGTCGCGCAGCACCATCCAGGCACCCGGCGGCCGTGGCGCCGAACCCCAGGTCCGTGCCACCGTGATCAGTACAAAACGATGCCCCGCAGCCGCCCATTTGCGGGCGGCGTCGAGTACCTGAGAGTCCAGGCTGTCCATCTCAGGCCACCAGTTCGGCGGTATTGAATGGCATTTTATGCAGGAACTTGCCGGTTGCTGCGGCGATGGCATTGGCGACGGCCGGCGCCAGCGGCGGGACGCCTGGTTCGCCTATCCCGGTCGGTGCCCCGTTCGATGGAACGATATGCACCTCGACCACCGGCATTTCGCTGATGCGTATCGGTGCATAACCATCGAAATTGCCTTGCTCGACACGCCCATCCTTCAAGGTGATTTCACCATGCAAGGCGGCAGAAAGGGCAAAGCCAACCGCGCCTTCAACCTGTGAGCGAATGTTGTCCGGATTGATCGCCGTACCGCAATCAACTGCGCAGACGACACGATCCACCTTGATCGAACCATCCTTGCTGATGGTCACCTCGGCCACTTGCGCCACGAAGGAATTGAACGATTCATGCACAGCAATACCGCGGCCGCGGCGCTCACCGGTTGCAGCCTTGAGCGGTGTAGCCCAATGGGCTTTTTCGGCGGCCAGCTTGAGCACGCCAGCGTGACGAGGATGATCGTTCAGCAATTCCAGCCGCAAGGCGACCGGGTCCTTGCCCATCGCGACAGCCACCTGGTCGAGGAAGACCTCAGTCGAATACGCCGTATGGGATGAGCCAACCGAACGCCACCACAGCACCGGAACAGCAATATCGGTCGGTGTATGCAGGTCAACGGTGAGATTGGGTATGGCGTAGGGCAAATTGGAAGCGCCTTCCACCGACACGTGGTCGACACCGTCCTTGATCAACATTTTTTCGAAAGGCGAGCCAGCCATGATGGACTGTCCGACCAGGCGATGTCGCCAGCCGACCAGTCTGCCATTGCCATCCAAAGCCGCTTCCAGTGCGTGATGGAACAAGGGGCGGTAAAATCCGCCGCGCATGTCGTCCTCGCGCAGCCAGACCAGTTTGACCGGTGCCCGCCCATTGATGGCCTTGACGATATGCGCTGCCTCCAGCACGTAATCCGACTGCGTGGATGCCCGTCGCCCGAAACTGCCGCCCGCATAGAGCATGTTGAGCTTGACCTGCTCCGGCTTGAGGCCAAACAGCGCAGCCACCTTGGCTTGATCGACGGTCTGGAACTGCTCACCGTTCCACACGTCGCAGCCGTCGGCATGGCGGTGGACGACGCAGTTCATCGGCTCCATTGCTGCGTGGGCAAGATAGGGGAAATCGAAGCTCGCGCTGACCACCCTGGATGCACCGGCAAATGCCGCGGTGGTGTCACCGGTCTGCCTGGCAATCAAGCCGGGCTTCTTCGCCATTTCCTTGTATTGCGCGAGGATCTCATCGCTGCCCAGCTTGAAGGCTTTGCTGTCATCCCAGGTCACCGACAGTACGTCACGACCTTTCTTGGCGCTCCAGGTGTCGGTGGCCAGCACGGCAACACCCTGCGGAATCTGCACGACATCGACAACGCCTTTGATGGCTTTTGCCTTGCCGGCATCGAAAGACTGGACAGTAGCGCCGAACTGCGGCGGGTGTGCAACAACGGCAACCAACATGCCGGGAAGGAAAACGTCCTGCGTAAATTTGGCAGAGCCGTTGGTCTTGGCCGCGCTGTCCTTGCGCTTGGCCTGCTTGCCGATCAGACGAAAATCACTGGGATTCTTGAGCTTGATGTCAGTGGGCACGGCTTCCCTGGCCGCCTCAAGCGCCAGTTCGCCGAAACTGGCTTTGCGTCCACTGGCCGCATGGCTGACGACGCCGTCGCGAACCATAATGTCAGCTGCGCCGACATTCCAGCGCTTTGCCGCCGCCGAAACCAGCATGGCCCGACCGGTTGCCCCGGCCTTGCGCATCTGATCCCACGAATTGGCCATGGCTGTACTGCCACCCGTACCCTGTGCCGGTCCCCAGAAGGTGTTGTTGTAGCGTTTGGCATCTGCCGGAGCGCCTTCAACATGAACATGATTCCAGTCGGCATCCAGTTCATCGGCCAGTATGGTAGCCAGCCCCGTGTAGGTACCCTGCCCCATTTCCAGATGCTTGGAGAACACCGTCACGCTGTTGTCTGCACCGATACGCAGAAAGGCATTGGGTTCGAAAGTGGCTGCAGATGCATCGACCAGCCCTGATTTTCCGCCAGCGGCGGCGGCAACCACGGGCAGGCAGAAGCCCAGCGTCAGGCCGCCACACCCCTGCAGGAAACGGCGGCGGCTGAGATTTTCAATAATGATGTCGCTCATGTTCAAACTCCTCAGGCCAACGCCTTGGCGGCTTCGTGAATGGCAGCGCGAATGCGCACATAGGTCGCACAACGGCACAGGTTGCCGGACATCGCGTTGTCGATGTCCGCATCCGTCGGCTTGTGGTTCTGGCTGAGGAGCGCCACCGCACTCATGATCTGGCCGGATTGACAGTAGCCACATTGCACGACATCGAGCTTGCGCCAGGCTTCTTGAACAATCTTGCCAATACGGTTGCTATCGATTGCCTCGATGGTGGTGATCTTTTGACCCACGACCGACGACACGGGGGTCGAGCACGAGCGAACTGGTGATCCGGCCACATGAACCGTACAGGCGCCGCACAAGGCCTGTCCACAGCCGAACTTTGTGCCCGTCATCTGCAGCGTATCGCGCAGTACCCACAAGAGCGGCGTATCGGGGGCCACATCAAGTTGATGCAACTTGCCGTTTATAGTCAGTTTGATCATCTGCAAGCTCCTTGGTGGAAACAATAGGGCGGCGATACTGAACGTCGCTGTTTATGCGAATAGTGTGGGCGAAATCGATGGCCGGTTGATAACCCAATCGTGCAGACTTATTGCCTGATCCTCCGAAATTCGACAGCAAGGTCTCGTCTATCGGGGCCAAAACCGCTACGCTCCTGGCTATGGATATCGCTGCTGAGACCACCCCTCGCCCAAATAATTCCTTGGCCATGAACGATGCCGACCTGGCGCGTCAACGCGGCGAACTTGCCGATATCATTGATCGTCACTGCGCTACGGATGGTACGGTGGAGACGGCTGTGCCCGGATTGAAGCTCTTTCGCGGATCGAGTACCGATGCGCCGACCTGCACGATCATCGCGTCCGTCTTTGCCATCATGGCTCAGGGTGCCAAGCGACTGACGGTGGGTGAAGACACCTTCGATTACGACGCTCGTCATTACTTGATATCGTCGGTCGATCTGCCGATTTTCTCCCGCATTACCTGCGCGTCCATCGGCGAGCCCTACCTTGGCCTTGCCTTGAATATCGATCTGGTGAAGATCAACGAACTGGCTGCTGAAATGTCTAAAAATCGGCCTCTGGATGCCGTCGACCGTGGCATTGGCGTCGGTATGGTGAGTCTGGAAATTCACAATACCGCGCTTCGCCTGGCCCGATTGCTCGATACGCCGGATGACATTTCTGTATTGGCGCCCATCATCGAGCGTGAACTCCTTTATCGGCTCCTTACAGGCTCGCTCGGATCACGCCTCCGCCAGGCTGCCGCCGGCGGCAGCCATAGTCACCAGATCGTCCGTGCCATCGACTGGCTGAAGGCCAACCTGGATCAGCCGATCAGCATCGACCGGCTGGCCAGCCTGTCCAACATGAGCAAGTCGTCATTGCATTATCATTTCAAGGCGCTGACGGCGATGACGCCGCTGCAATACCAAAAGCAGATGCGATTGCATGAGGCACGCCGACTGATGCTGGTGGCCAATGCCGATGCCGCCTCAGCCGCTCATCACGTCGGCTACGAAAGCCCGTCTCAATTCAACCGCGAATACCGACGCCTGTTCGGCATCCCACCGGGCCGCGACGTTGCCCAATTGCGCCACAATCAGGCAGGCTGATGCTTCCCATTATGGTGGGAATCATTTTCTGCAACATCGGTCAGAATCGTAGTCCTCAAGAAAGCCAACATGCCAAAAATCGAAAAAACCGACGCCGAGTGGCGTAGCCAGCTTGACGAAACCCAATATCGTGTCACCCGACAAAAAGGCACTGAGCGTGCCTTTACCGGACAGTATTGGGATTGCCACGACAATGGAACCTATCGCTGCATCTGCTGTGGCGCTCCCCTCTTTCGTTCGGAAGCCAAGTTTGATTCCGGTTGTGGCTGGCCCAGTTTTCACACGCCAAATGAAGCCAGCCTGATTGATGAACACACCGACCGCAGCGTCGGGATGATCCGCACCGAAGTCACCTGCCACGATTGCGGTGCCCACCTCGGCCATGTCTTTGAGGATGGCCCCGCGCCAACCGGCCTTCGTTACTGCATCAACTCGGCATCGCTGTCGCTCGACCCGGATCAATAGTCAGGTCACTCCGCCGCCGGCCGAGCGGTCATGAAACGGCTTGGCGGCACACCGAAGGCGCGCTTGAACATGGCGGAAAAAGCCGCCGGACTGGCATAGCCAAGGCGGTCGGCGACTTCGCCCAGCGGGCAACCCCGCCCGATTAGATCAAGCGCCCTGGCCAGTCGAAGTTGCTGCCGCCAGGCGCCAAAGCTCATCTTGAATTCATCCTGAAACAATCGGGCCAGCGTTCGTGTGCTGGCCCCGACGCGATCCGCCCAGCTTTCCAGCGCTAGAGGCGAGCCAGGGTCATCGATCAGTGCCTGACACAAAGCCTGCAATCGCCGGTCTTGCGGCATGGGCAGGCCCAGCGACAACGGCGGCGCCCGCCGGATTTCCGTAAGCAGAAGCGCCGTGACCTGACGTTGTCGGAGGGATGCCTCCGGACGCTCTTGATCCGCTTCGCTCAATGCCTCGAACAGTGCCCGCATCAGATCGGAGACTTCGATCACGGAGCAGGCATCCAGCGGCAAAGGGGCTACTTCGGGCGCGATATACACCGTGCGGAATTCAACCTCGCCCAGCATCAGCAAATCGTGCTCGATATGCGGCGGAATCCATACTGCGCGCAGGGCGGGCACCAGCCAGGTCATCCCGGCAGCCGAAATGCGGATACCGCCGCGCAACGGATAGGCCAGTTGTGCCCAGTCGTGCTGGTGTGGCGGTACATAAACATCAGGCGGCGGACAACGCAGGTTAACGGTTAGCGGGAGTGCCGCAGTCGGTGCGTGCCGAGGGAGCGGGTCGAATGTGAGGTCTGTCTGCATTGCGATGATTTTTGTCCGAATGTCGCGTCACGGTCAATGATCTCCCGCGCTAGACTGCAAACCTTATCGTTTTACTCGGACTTTTCCATGACGACCGCTACCCTGCCTGCACCCGAGCGCAGTGACATCGAAGTCATATCGCTGATCGGATTTGTGCACGGCGTGTCGCATTTCTTTCATCTGCTGCTGCCCCCTCTCTTCCCTTGGTTGATGCACGATTTCGGTCTCAGTTTTACCGGAATCGGCGTCACGATGACCGTATTTTTCATTGTTTCCGGCATTGGTCAGGCGATGGCTGGATTCCTCGTGGATCGTTTCGGGGCTGTCCGCGTTCTTGGCGGCGGCATCACGTGCTTTGTGCTGGCTGGCGTGGTTCTTTACTTTGCCACCGGCTACCCGATGCTGATCGTCGTAGCGGCGCTGGGCGGCCTGGGCAACAGCGTCTTTCATCCGGCCGACTTTACGGTACTGAACCACCGCGTCTCGGCCCAAAGATTGGGCCACGCCTTCTCCGTCCATGGGCTCTCCGGCAATCTTGGCTGGGCCGCGGCCCCGGTATTCTTGACCGGCATCGCCACCGCCTCAGGTTGGCGCAATGCGGCCCTGGCTGCCAGCCTGGTTGCCGTTGCTGCACTGGCGATGCTCTTCTGGCGCCGCCATGCCATTGCGGAAGTCATTGACCATCACGCTGACAAAGCCGCCGAAGACAAAGTGCCGACCTTTGCTTTTTTGAATTCGCGTGCCGTCTGGTTGTGTTTTCTCTTTTTTCTGTTGATCACCGCTGCCTTCGGCGCCATTCAGAATTTCGCCACGCCCATCCTGCAGGCGCTTTACGGATTGTCGGTCACGACAGCGGCACTGGCCCTATCCACCTATCTGGTCGGCGGCGCCGTAGGCATCATCCTGGGCGGATTTCTGGCCCAGAAGAATGCCCACGATTATCTGATCGCCGGGGCGCTTGGCGTGGCCGCTCTGCTTGCGGTACTGCTCGCCAGCGGCGTGCTGCCGGCCTGGGCCATTTTGCCGCTGATGGGCGGTATCGGCTTTTGTACCGGCATAGCCGGGCCGTCACGTGATTTGCTGGTCCGCAAGGCCGCCACCGCGCGCTTTGGAAAATCGGCCTATGGCCGGGTCTACGGATTCGTCTATTCAGGACTTGACCTTGGCCTGGCCACGGCGCCGGTGGTTTTCGGCGGATTGATGGACCACCGCCAGTTTGGCGAAGTGCTGATCGGTATCGCGATCCTGCAGACGCTGGCTATTTTCTCGGCGTTGCGGGTCGGGAAGGCGGTTTAGGCAAACTTCACGGTCAACCGGAAATTTTGGCCAAAATTGAAAGGATATGGGTGGGTCCTAAACCAGCCTGCGCTTCCGTCCTGTTGGCGGACCGCGGTTCTCTTGCGTCGTCAGGCAAACATGGCCCGTTCCGCAAGGGCGGAACCTCCCGCCAAACAACCTACAATCCCCGCGCCCAGGCGGGCCGCAAATGGGCAGTTTCGGGTGCGGCGATTGCCTGCCGTACTTGGGTCAACAAACGTTCTTTATCAGCCCCCAGCGTGCCCTTGAGTACCAGCCAGTTCGACGCGTGATCGCTGCGGAAGACCGTACGCTTGAGTTCCAGGCCGGCGAGAAAACACGCCATCTCGACAAACAATTCGTGCTGATCAAGCGGCGCCCACCCTGGAAAACCGGCGCGAAAACGTGCTTCGCCCTGGGGAAAACTGACGACCAGTGTCGACAGGTATTCGGGTTGTGTCGCGTTGGCCAGCCGTGCCGAATTTTCGGCATGCTGCGTCGACAGTGCCTTCCCGCCAAGACCATTGAGGATCATGACCGAACGGGTAATGCCGGCCGTGCCCAGCTTGTCGAGCGCCTCACAGGTAGTTTCATAGGTTTCCCCCTTGTCCACCGCAGCCAGCACCTGGTCGTCACCGGATTCGGCCCCGACATAGACCATCTTCAATCCGGCCGCCGCCAGTTCATCAATTTCGGACTGCGATTTCTTGCGGAGATTACGTGGCAGGCAATAGCTGGACACCCGCCGAACTGTCGGCATATGCGTCTTGATGGCCTCAAGGATGGTGACCAGCCGTCGTGTCGGCAGCACCAGTGCGTCACCGTCCGCCAGGAAGACACGGCGGAGTTCGCTGCCATACCGTTGGCCAGTCAGACGGATGCTTTCCAGCACGTCGTCTTCGCTGCGCGCCAGAAATTTTTTCTGCGGTGCCGTATACATTTCGCAGAAGGTGCATTTGTTCCACGAGCAGCCATCGGTCACCGGCAGGATCAACGATGCCGCTTCGCTCGGCGGACGAAAGACGGGCTCGACGTAGCGAATTGGAATCATCGTTTACAGTGTGACCTTGGCCACAAAGGCTGCGGGTGCGGCAGTCGGCTTGCGCACGGCGTAGTCGAAGAAGACGATGCCGTGCTTGCCGCGTGCCACCTCGCGCCCGCTGGCCTTGTCGGCAAGGCGCCAAACCAGATCGCAACCGAACTTGTTGAAATCGTTGGCGCCCATCTCGATCACCAGTGTTTCACCGTGGAAGGCCTCGGACTTGTATTGCGCGGCAACATCGGCGACAACGATACCAACGCCCTCGATATCGAGTTCGGTGTAGCCCAGCGCCTTGAAGAAGCGCACGCGCGCTTCGGCGACCAGCGAGATCAGCGCCGCATTGTCGAGATGATGGCCGTAATTGATGTGACTGATGTAGATGGGGATTTCAGTCGAAAAACTGAAGCGCTCGGGTAAATCGATCTTGATGCGGGGCATGGTGGTCGTGGCAATGAAATGGAGGAATCCCGATTCTAAGGGCAGGATCGGCACTCGGCCAGCGTTCCACATTTCCTCATTAAGGCTAAACTAGCAGCCTCGGCGGCTGGCCAGCCAGCGCCATCAACCGCCCGCGCGCTACTGATTCAGCCGGGGCAATCATGGCAGGACCTGCATGTGAGCTTTTTTTCGACACTCGTCAATTTCGTGACGTTGCCCCTGTCCACGGCCAATTACCGCGAGCGGCTGCCACGCACGCTGCTTGCTCTGGGCATCAATGTTGCGCTGCTGTTCTCCGTGGTGCTTACCGTTCAGGTGCTGACGGTCCTTCCCGGATTGCCTCCGCTTGATGTGGTGACGGATTATCGACCGAAGATTCCCTTGCGGATCTACACGGCAGATGGTGAACTGCTGGGCGAATTTGGCGAGGAACACCGCGATTTTGTACCGATACAGGACATACCGCAGGTCCTGAAGGATGCATTGCTGTCGATCGAGGATTCCCGCTTCTACGAACATGGCGGTGTCGACTACCGGGGCGTGACGCGAGCGCTGGTTGCCGATCTGACCGGTGGCTTCCATCAGGGCGCCTCGACCATCACCATGCAGGTGGCGCGCAATTTTTTCCTCTCGCAGGAAAAGACCGTCAAACGCAAGCTCACCGAAGCCCTGCTCGCCTATCGCATCGAGTCGGCGCTGAACAAGGATCAGATTCTGGAGTTGTACATGAACCAGATCTACCTCGGCAAACGTACCCACGGCTTTGCCAGTGCCGCCCGAACCTATTTCAACAAACGATTGCAGGATCTGAGTCTGGCCGAAGCGGCGATGCTGGCCGGCATCCCGCAGAACCCCGCCAAGCATAATCCGGCGGTCAATCCGGTACGCGCCAAGGCTCGTCAGGTGCTGGTCCTCAAGCGCATGTTGCAGCTCGGCAAGATCACCCAGGCGCAATACACGAAGGCCCTCAATGAGCCGCTCAATATCAGCGACCGGCAGCTATTTGCAGTCCATGCCGACTACGCCGCCGAACTGGTTCGTCAACAGCTTTATGCGCAATATCAGGGTGACACCTATACGCGGGGTATCAACGTCTATACCACGCTGATCGGCGCCGAACAGAACGCGGCCTACAACTCGCTGCGCAGTAACGTGCTGGCCTACGACCAGCGACACGGCTATCGCGGGCCGGAAGATTTCATTGAACTGCCTGACGATGAAGACGAACGCGACGATGCGATCGATCGCGTCCTGACCAAGCATCCGAATAGTGACAATCTGGTCGCGGCAGTAGTCACCGAAGTCTCGGCCAAGAAGATCAAGGCCGAACCGGCGACCGGCGATACCATTGAAATCAGTGGCGACGGCCTGCGCTTTGCTGCCCGTGCGCTGCAGACAAATGCCAAAGCAGGCGCCAGGATACGGGTTGGTTCGGTTATCCGCGCCAGTCGTGACACTCGGGGGCGCTGGGTGATTGGTCAGATGCCCGACGTAGAAGCCGCCTTTGTCGCGCTGAATGCCGAGGATGGTGCCTATCGGGCCATGGTTGGTGGATTCGACTTTTCGCGCAAACAATTCAATCATGTCACCAGCGCCTGGCGCCAGCCGGGCTCGAGCATCAAGCCTTTCATCTATTCAGCCGCACTGGAAAAAGGCTATTCACCGGCCACGCTGGTGAACGACGCGCCGCTCTCGCTGCCTGGCGGTGAAAATGGGCAGGCTTGGGAGCCCCAGAATGACGATGGCTACGACGGTCCGATCACTCTGCGTCGTGCCCTCGCCCGCTCGAAAAATATCGTTGCCGTGCGGCTTCTGCGGGCGATCACGCCTCAATATGGTCGCGACTATCTGCAGCGCTTCGGCTTCGACAAGGCAAAGCAGCCGGCCAATCTGACGCTGACGCTCGGCAGCGGATCAGTTACCCCGCTGCAGATGGCCGGTGCCTATGCGGTCTTCGCCAACGGTGGCTACAAGGTCACGCCCTACCTGATCCAGAAAATCACCGACAGCCGCGGCAACGTGTTGCAGGAAACGCCAGAGCCGCCCGTCCGGCAAGACGAGCAACGGGTCATTGACGGCCGCAACGCCTTCATCATGGACAGCATGCTGCGCGAAGTCGCACACAGCGGCACCGGCGCCCTGGCCGGACAACGTCTCGGCCGGCCCGATGTGGCAGGCAAGACGGGAACGACAAGTGACGCCTTCGACGGCTGGTTTGCCGGCTACGCCGGCGATGTCGTCGGCGTCGCATGGATGGGTTTCGACCAGCCGAAATCACTGGGAAGTCGTGAATTTGGCGCAACGTTGGCGCTGCCCATCTGGATTGATTACATGCGTCAGGCACTCGCCGGAATGCCGATCAGCGAACGCAAAGCACCGCCAGGGGTTTCTTATGTAGACGGTGACTGGGTCTATGATGAATTCAACAGCGATGCCGGTGTCAAGGAACTGGACATTGAAAAAATCCTGAGCCCGTTGATCGAGTTTTTCAAGGGATTGGGTGGCTGACAGCACGCCAATTCGCCGTTGGCGCACACTAGAGTTTGTCTCAATTCATCAGGATTTCATCCATGACTTCAATCGACCACAAACGCCTCGACAAGATTGTTGCCGACGCCCGCAAAGCAGCCGATCAGCGCGCCGAAGGCTACCGCGAGCGGGCGCTCAAAATCTATCCATGGATCTGCGGACGTTGCGCGCGTGAATTTACGACCGCCAATCTGCGCGAACTGACCGTGCATCATCGTGACCACAATCACGACAACAATCCGAATGACGGCAGCAACTGGGAACTGCTTTGCCTTTATTGCCACGACAACGAGCACCAGAAGCAGATCGAAGCCGACCGTGGCTACACCGACAGCAGCGTACGGGGCGGCGGTGCTACGCATAATCCGTTTGCTGCGCTGCAAGGCCTGCTCAAAAAGGATTGAACCAGCCGATGGCTGAACAGCATCATCTGGCTATCTTCACCCATGGCCGCGGGTCGTTTGAAATTACCGATCAGATTGCAGCACTGGTCAGGAGCGCTGCGGTCAACGCCGGAATTGCCCATATTCTCGTACGCCACACCAGTTGTGGATTGGGTATTACCGAAAATGCCGACGCCAGCGTACGCCGGGATCTTGAAACCCTGATGCAACGTTGGGCACCGGATGGTGACCCGGCCTATCGCCACGACCTTGAAGGTGACGACGACATGGCTGCCCATGCCCGCTCATTGCTTACCGGGGTTTCACTGACCGTACCTTTCGCAGACGGTCGCCTGCTTCTGGGCACCTGGCAGGGAATCTATCTGTTTGAACACCGTTCTCAGGGTCATCGGCGGGAGATCGTTGTCACCCTGATCGGCTGAACCGGGATTTAGCGTCCGCCCCAGCCGCGGTGATAGCCATAATGATGATCGTGCACTGGTATGAATACCGGAAAGCAGCCGCTGAGGGTCACGGCGACAATGACGCCAAGAAGTATCTTTTTCATGATTTCTCTCTTTGAGCATGGATCAGTGAGTAAATAACGCGATACCTGACGAAAGAACCGACCTGAATTTGTTACAGCATGTAA
>DAOLIO010000035.1:0-18920 GCA_035328505.1 Azonexus sp. | reverse complement strand
GCCGGGTCACTTCCGCCAAAAGGCCGGGGTCAAAACAACCAGCAATGTGAAGATTTCAAGCCGGCCGAGCAGCATCGCAAAGATGCAGACCCAGGTCTGGAAATCCTCCAGTGATTCATAGGTCGTCGATGGTCCCACCACGCCAAGACCTGGTCCGGTGTTATTCACGCTGGCCACGATCGCTGTAAAAGCCGAAATAATATCCAGGCCGGTGAAGGCGAGGATCAGGGTCAACGAAACGATGCTGACCATGTACATGAAAGCAAAGGCCAGAACGGCAAAGAGGATTGACTGGGGTGCTACCTGATTGCCAATACGAATGTTGTACACGGCATTCGGATGCATCGCCCGCAACAGTTCGCGATAAACCTGCTTGTAGAGCAGCACGGCTCGCATCATCTTGATGCCGCCACCGGTAGACCCGGCGCTGGTGGCAAAACTGGACAAAAACAGCATCCACAAGGGGGCAAAAATCGGCCAAAGCGAATAATCCACACTCGCATAGCCTGTCGTCGTGGCAATGGAGATCAGATTGAAAGCGGTGTGACGGAGCGCCGTTTCAAGATGCGTATAGGCGCCATCCTTCCAGATATAGATCGCCACGACGAGGATACTGATCAGCGTTAGCCCAAGAAACCAGGCCGCTTCCGGATCGTGAAGATAGGGACGGATGGAACGCCCACTCACCGCCAGAAACAAGGTCCCGAAGTTCATGCCGGCTATCAGCATGAAAACGATCGCAACGAATTCAATCGCCGGCGAATTGAAAAAACCAAAACTTGCATCATGAGTGGAGAAGCCGCCAAGACCCATGGTCGAAAAACCATGACAAACCGCATCAAACCAGCTCATGCCAGCCCAGTGATAACTGACGACACAGGCAATCGACACCCCCAGATAGACCAGCCAAAGTCCCTTCGCCGTTTCCGCGATGCGAGGTGTCATCTTGGCATCCTTCATCGGCCCCGGCGTTTCCGCCTTGAACATTTGTCGCCCGCCGATACCCAGCAACGGCAAGATGGCGATCGCAAGGACGATCAGCCCCATTCCCCCAACCCAGACCAACTGGTGGCGCCAGAGATTGATCGACATGGGGAGTGTGTCCAGATTCGACAACACGGTAGAGCCCGTCGTAGTCAGCCCGGAGACCGTCTCGAAATAGGCATCGGTATGACTCAAACCAAGACTGAGCATTAGCGGGATGGCCGCAAAAGCCGGCAGGACTGTCCATACCAGCACCACCATCAGAAAGCCATCGCGGATATTCAGTTCACGCTTGCATCGGCGGTAGCGATACCAAAGGAAGGCTCCGCACAGCATGGTCAGCCCGAATGCCTCATCGTAGGCAGACAGGGCTCCATCGTTGACCACATAGGACAGTATCAGCGGCGCCAGCATGGTCAGGCCGAAGAGCATGATGATCATGCCCAGCGCGCGATAAACAGGGGCAAAACGTGTCACGGTTTACCCCTTAAAAGAAGTGAAAACTGACCTGGAATAACTTCTCGACTCTCTTGACCAGCTTCTTGCGGGTACAGAAAACAATCACATGGTCATCTGGCTCGATCACCGTATCGTGATGAGCGATGACGACTTCGCCGTGACGGGTGATCGAGGTCCAGTCATCCGTCTGCCCAACCACCACTGCCTTGTCGAAATGGCGAACCAGGGCAGCAACCGTAACGCCATGTGGCCAGTCGATTTGGTCAATCCGCTTGCCGATGATTTGTGAGGTCTTCGCGTCGCCATGGGCAACCAGCTCCAGTGCTTCTGCAGCGCCCCGCCGCAGCGAATGGACCTCGGCCACATCACCCTGGCGAACATGTGCCAGCAATGCGCCAATCGATACCTGAGCCGGAGATATACCGATATCGATCGGACCTCCCTCTATCATCTCGGCATAGGCCCGACGGTTGATCAGGGCCACCACCCGCTTGCTGCCCAGGCGCTTGGCCAGACTGCCCGACATGATGTTGTCTTCGTCATCGTTGGTCACAGCGATGAAAAGGTCCATCTCGGCGATATTTTCCTGTTCAAGCAGATCTTCGTCGGTTGCATCGCCAAGCAGGACGAGCGTGTTGTTTAATTCGTTAGCGATCAACTCCGCCCGCTCCTTGCGACCTTCAATCAATTTGATTTCGTAGCGCTTTTCGAGCGTCTTTGCGAGGCGCAGACCAATATTGCCGCCACCGGCGATCATGATCCGCTCGACCGGCTTCATCATCCGCCGAAGCTGGCACAGCACCGGCCGGATATGCTCGGCGGCGGCCAACAGGAAGACCTCGTCACCGGCCTCGACCACCGTGTCGCCTTCGGGAAATACAGGCTGGTCACGGCGAAAAATGGCCGCAATCCGTGCATCCATTTCAGGTGGCAAGTAGTCCCGCATCTGTTTGATCTGCTTGCCGACCAGCAAACCGCCTTCATACGCCCGAACAGCGACAAGACTGACTCGTCCATTTGCAAAATCGAGTACCTGCAGGGCTTCAGGAAATTCGATCAGATGACGGATATAGTCAGTAATGACTTGCTCGGGACAAAGCGCAAAGTCCACCGCAAAATTCTCTGCTGACAATAGCGCCTCATCCTCCAGAAAATCCCTGGAACGCAATCGAGCAATTCGGGTAGGCACATTGAAAACGCTGTAAGCCAGCTTGCAGGCCACCAGATTGGATTGATCACTCTCCATGACCGCGATGATCATGTCTGCATCATGTGCGCCGGCATCCCGAAGTGTCGAAGGCGTGGCTGCATTACCCACTACCGTTCGCAAATCCAGCCGGTCCTGCAATTGCGCGAGCCGGGCGGCATCGTAGTCGACGACTGTAATGTCGTTCTCTTCCGAGACAAGCCCTTCGGCAACACTGGCGCCGACCTGCCCTGCGCCGAGAATGATCACTTTCATGTCTCCCCCTTTTTTGCCCCAGGGTAATTATTCTTCGTTGCGTTTTCCCAACTTGACATCCAGCTGCTTCAGCTTGCGGTAGAGATGGGTACGCTCCAGCCCTGAGCGCTCCGCCAGCTTTGTCATATTGCCACCTTCCAATCGCAGGTGGTGCTCGAAATACATCTTTTCGAACGCATCGCGAGCCTCGCGCAATGGCTGATCGAACAAAGGTAGCAGCGAAAGAACTTCAGGACTGCCACCGACATCCTGTGGCATGACCCGAGCAACGTCTTCGGCACTGATTTCATCTTCCAGAGACGTCAGCGCCAGATTGCGAACCAGTGCATAGAGATCGCTCCAGCTCGAATCCGGAGAACGCTTCCAGGGCAATGTGCGTAGCGCATTCAGCGCTGCCGTCGACAAGCGTCGCGGCGGCACCTCCCCGCGCTCAACAAAATTGGTCAGCAACAGGCCAGCAATTTCCGGCAATTCGTCACCATGCCCCGCCAGTGACGGCAAGGCGACCCAAATCTCGCCAAGGCGCGTCAGTAACTTGCTCTCCCACCCTGCGTCACCCAGCGCCGTCAGTGGCGTGGCCGTGGCGACAATCATTTGCAAATTCAGCTTCTCCAGGCGGTCGACCGCGAAAGCCAGGTTCATTTGCTGCATCTTCCCGAACGCAGACAGGTCGGGGACAAAGAGAATGCCGCCCGTGACCTTTTCCAGCATTTCCTGAGTTATCGCGCTGCTCACGCTGGAGAGATCCAACCATGGTGCGCGCGGCAATTGCAGCGTGCGGGCACATATTTCAGCCATTCCACCACTCGCTCCCTTGAGCAGGAGAATCGACGACTTGGCCAGCGCCTGTTCCATGCGGCGCTTGAATTCCTTGACGAATGCGAGGCGACTGAATGCCTCCAGGGTCAAGGCAGGGCGGGCCGGTGCCTTGTCATGTTTCAGTGCTTTCTGAACCGTAGACAGCAGCTTTTGCAGTGCGATCGGCTTTTCAAGGAAGTCAAAGGCCCCGAAACGCGTTGCCTCAACCGCGGTATCAATCGTGCCGTGACCGGACATCATGACCACCGGCATGTTGAGCTGACCCGCAGCGTGCCACTCCTTGAGCAGCGTGATGCCATCGGTGTCAGGCATCCAGATGTCGAGCAGCACAAGATCGGGGCGCAATTCGTTGCGAACCAGACGGGCGGCCGTGGCATTTTCTGCCAGACGCACATCGTAGCCCTCGTCGATCAGGATTTCCGACAACAGTTCACGTATGCCGACTTCGTCGTCAACGACCAGAATAATTGCCATTTTTGGCTTCCTCCGCTTTCACCAAGGGCAGGCGAATGTCGACCCGCGCGCCGCCCTCCGGTGCATTGCTGATTTCGATGGTGCCCAGATGTTCTTCGATGATTTTCTTGACGATGGGCAAACCCAATCCGGTACCCCGGGCTTTGGTGGTGACATAAGGTTCAAAAATGCGAGGCAACAGTTCTACCGGAAATCCCGGACCGTTATCGGCAATGGTCAGCTTCGCCTGACGACCGGCGGTTTCGGTCTGGATCAGGATACGGGAATCCTCCCGCCCCTCCAGCGCATCTTCGGCATTGCGCAGCAGGTTATGGATGATCTGCCGCAATTGCGTCGCATCGCCGAGGACCGGCGGCAAATCGGCCGCCAGATGCGAATCGATGGTGGCTGAGGAAGCCTCATAAAGCCCCAGTACCTCACCGATCAGATCGTTCAGGTCCAGCGCCACAACTTCCGGTGCGGGCATCCGCGCATAATCGCGGAAATCATCGACCATGCGCTTCATCGCCTGAACCTGATTGATGATGGTCTGCGTACCCCGGGCCAGCATGGCGGCGTCACCACTGGTCAGTTTATCCGCCAGCTTGAATTGCAGGCGCTCCGCAGATAACTGGATGGGGGTCAGGGGGTTCTTGATTTCATGGGCCAGTCGACGAGCCACCTCGCCCCACGCCGCACTGCGCTGCGCTGCAATCAGTCGTGTGACATCGTCAAACACCACCACGTCACCACCACCACTGGCCTCGGGCAAACGGGAACCCCGCAGCAGCAGAACCTGTTGCATGCCATTCGGCCGTTCCATTTCGAGCTGGGCCTGCCATTCCGCCTCTTCCGTCGCAGAAAAATGCTCTCGAATAAATGTACCGAGGGCTTGCTGACGCGGCCAATTTTCGGCGGCCGACCCCACCAGCCCCAAGAAATCGTCGCTCAGAATGGTCAGGGCGCCTTCGTTGACGGTACGCAAGACGAAATGGCGGTCAAACACCAAAACGCCGGTCGACAAGTTCGCCAGGATGGATTCAAGGTAGCCGCGCGCCGATTCCAGCTCGGCCCGATGGCGCTCCGTTTCCCGGCGGGCATCATCCAGCTGACGGGTCATCCGGTTGAAAGACTGGGTCAGCACGCCAAGCTCGTCTCCGCTGTAGATGGCCTGACGGGGAGAAAAATCGCCTTGTGCAACCGCTTGCGTGCCTTCGGCCAGAATGTAAAGTGGCGCCGCGAGCCGTCTGGCCATCACGTAGGCCAGCGCAAAGGCACCAAAGAGCGCCACAAGGACAGTCAGGGTGAGAGTCAGCGCGTATATGCGGGTCAGGCCCTCACGCGCCAACTGTAATTCCTGATAATCGCGATAGACCCCCTGCACTGCATCGGCGTCGTGGGCAAGACCGGACGGGACGGGCTGCGTGAGTTGCAGGATCCGCGGCTCCTCAAACATCCCACGGGCACTGACCGGTACCAGCACCCGCAGGTAGAGCTTGCCGCCATCACCTTCAACCGTGCTGACAAGTTGCGTACTGCGCGCCTGTTTCAACTGCGACTGACTGGGCAAGTCGGGAAGGAGACTCGACAACTCGGTCGTTGCACTCGACAAGAGCTGCCCTCCGACCGAGAACAGCGCCGCCGACTGGACTCCCTTTTCTTCACGCAAGCGCAGCAATGCCGAACGACGGGAAAATTCCTGAATATCAGAGAGCTCTGCTGCCATGCTGCGCGCCTTTTCGCCCAGATCCAGCAGCAGCGAATCAAGGGCTGAGCGGCCGAGGTGCAAGCCGGACTCGAGCGCCTTTTCAACACGAACATCGAACCAGCTTTCTATGGAACGGGTCACAAATTGGACCGAAACACCATAGACCAGGGCGCCGGGCAAGACGGCAATGACACCGAACATCAGCATCAGACGCAGCTTGAGGCGAGCACCAAATACTTGTGCCTGATAATCGCGCCAGAGCGTACGTAACTGCCAGCCGACCAACCCAACCATCCCGATGGCCAGAACAACGTTCAGCCCGATCAACAACGGGTAGTTGCGGGAAAAAAGCACGGTATCCGCCGCTGTCGACATGAGCAGCAGGAACCAGAGGATGACCCCGATGGCCGCCGCAAATGCCCCGCCAGCCGCGACGATACGCTTCACTTTGCCTCCGCTGGCGGCGCAAACTGAGGCAGGGTCGTGCGCCAGGTCTTCCAGTCGGAACCGAGGCTCCATTCCTTGTTGCCAAGCGCCGTAATCTGGAATGGGCGTGGTAACTGCGCGATATCGAGTCGAAGTCGCAAAGATGCATCCACGGGTTCACCCGGGCGTATCCACTTCTCACCCCGCTCGGCAATGGTCCAGTTGCGCAGGCGGGACAGCACCTGCATGGCTTCGGCCAGCGTTGAGAAGGATTGATGCAGCCCACCGGTCGACAATCGATACTGCCGTGTCAGCGCATGATAAGACAGCCGATAGGTCTGGCTACGGCTGACCAGCGTTTCATCAAGCCAGTACCAGCGCCCCTTGGTCAGTTCGAAATCGGCGACGAAATAGAGAACTACGCCTTTGGTAACCGCCTCTTCGAGCCGTGGACTGAGTTCGAATTTGAAATCGGCGGATAGCACATAGCCATCGTCACTCGCTGTAATCTGGGGGTTCGCCACGTCAATTTCTGCGGTCCACGCCAAAAAAGGCACGAAAGCCAACATCAGCAGCCAGAGGCGCAGTCGTTCAATCACGCTTTTCGAGCAGACAGTAGAAAAATCCATCGTGTTCGGCAGTCGGTAAAAGCTGTTCCTCGTGGCAACAATGTGCATCCGACCGGCGCTTCAGAAAACGTCCGATCTGATCACCGTTCTCGGCGGGGAAAACCGAGCAGGTTACATAGAGCAGTTTACCGCCCGGCCGTACAACCTGCCACAAGGCATCAAGGATACGCGCTTGTGCGGCCGCAAAACTGGCAATGTCGTCTTCACGGCGCAACCATTTGGCGTCGGGATTACGGCGTACGACGCCGCTGGCGGTACACGGCACGTCGGCCAGCACTGCGTCAAAGGGGCGCCCATCCCACCAGGCCGTCAAATTGGCGCAATCTGCCGCTTCGATCCTTGCCGTCAGCCGGAGCCGCGACAACCCCTCGGCAATCCGCCGACAGCGCGAGGGCTTCAGATCCAGCGCAAGCAAATCGAGATCGTTTCGTTCCAGCAGGTGAGCGGTCTTGCCGCCCGGCGCAGCGCAGGCGTCCAGAACATGGCTGCCCGGGGCCGGATCCAGCAGTGTCGCCGCCAGCTGCGCACCCGGATCCTGCACAGAAACAAAGCCATCGGCAAAACCGGGCAAGGCATCGACCGAAACCGGCTTTTCAAGTGCCAACCCACATTCGCCAACCGCGGTGGCGGCAATGCCTGCATCGCGCAGTTTCAACCAATAATCATCGCGCGATAGGCGACGAACATTGACGCGCAATCCCATCGGCGGCGGCAAATTGCCTGCAGCGACAACGCCCATCCAGTCCTGAGGGTAAGCCGCCTGCAAGCGGGCAAGCCACCAGTCCGGATGCATCGACGCGGCAACCGGGTCAGCGTTGAAAGCGGCAGTCAGCGCAGGCTGCTGACGCAGAAAATTGCGCAGAACGCCATTGATCAGACCGCGGAAGTTCCCGCCGGCAATCTCTCCGGCAGCCGAAACCGCCTGATCAACCACCGTATGCGTGGCGTCAGGGCGCGTTTCAAGACGGTAAAGGGCGACCAGCAACAAGGCGCGCACCTCATCTGAGGCCAACGGCCTTTCAAGCAGGCGAGACAGGAAAAAGTCACCACGCCCATAGGCACGGAGGGAACCATAGACAAGATCCTGTACAGCGGGCCGTGCCACCGGATCGACACGGGCCAGCAGCCCTTCAGCCAGACTCTGCCCACCAAACACGGCAGTATCAATGCGGGCGGCCTGCAAAAGGGCGAAGGCGAGAGAGTTGTGCGGCAAACGGGACATAGTCGTGGATTATCGCACGCGGCATAATGGCTCCATGCGGCAATTCATTTTCATCCTGTTTTTCTTTGCCTTGAGCACTCCGGCCCTGGCCTGGAACGCAGCTGGCCACCGGCTGGCCGCCTTCATTGCCTGGCAGCAACTGTCACCCCAGACCCGGGATGCGATCTCGCAAGCGCTTGCCAGACACCCGGATTATCAGCATTGGGAGAAACGAGCACACACGGACAGCGACGTCGCCATCTTCGCAGAAGCCTCGACCTGGCCAGACGACATCCGCAACGATCCACGCTTTTACGACGAAGACAAAGAGCCACCCACGCCCACCCAGCCCGGCCTTCCTGACACCGCGCGCCACAAGCGTTGGCATTACGTTGATTTGAATGGCCGGGGAAAGGTCGAGGCAGGCGAGCTGGATCAACAAATCGAGCGCCTGAGCCATCTCCTGCGGTCAACCGGAAAAAACGTCGATATTTCAAATGCCTTGCCCTGGCTGGAACATCTCGTTGCCGACATCCACCAGCCGCTGCATGTCGGCCGGTACGGCGACGAAGGCGGGAACCGTGTCGACATTGAAAACCCGTTCAACCAGCGGCTGCCGGTCAGTAATGTGCACACTTACTGGGATGACCTGCCCGGACCGCCCTGGTTGCGCGGCAAGCGTCTGGAAAAGATTGCTGATCAACTGATGGCTCACTATCCCGCCCCCGCCCAGGGAAATGTTGCGCAGTGGCGCGACGAAAGCCACCGCTTGCTCACGCAAGCTTACCCGGATACCAACGGCAACCGGCTACCCACCATCACCGAATCATTTCAGCAACGTGCCCGTAATATCGCCAACCAACGCATCGTCGACGCCGGCTACCGGCTGGGTCGCCTGCTTGAAAGCATATTCAGCCACGGGGTTCACGTGGCCCCCGCTAGAATCGCCCCATGAACGGCCTGCACCTGATCGCTGACCTCCACGATTGCCAATGCCCTGAAGGCATTCTGCACGGCGCGTCGGCACTCGAATCATTCTGCGTCGATGCCTGCCAGCGCCATGGCCTGACCGTCGTCGGCCGTCTCTTTCATGCCTTTTGCAATGCCATGGGCGAACCCGCCGGCGTCACCGGCACGGTGGTCCTGGCGGAATCCCATCTCGCCATTCACACCTGGCCTGAAATACGCAGCGTTACACTGGATATCTACGTCTGCAATTTCAGCGGCGACCACAGCCAGCAGGCGCACGCCCTGTTCGACGAGGTGATCGGGCACTTTCGTCCAGCCCGGATCGAGCAGAGCGCGGTTCAACGTGGCCAGCTTGCACCACAAAAAGAAATCCTGCCGTAGCACTCCGCTGCTACCCATCCGAACGCCATACTCCCGACAATGTCCAAACCTGTACAGGCATTTTGCCAACGGGTTGAACACATAAAGGAGACAAAGATGGCCGCCAAGAAAATTCTGATGCTGACCGGCGATTACACCGAAGACTACGAAACCATGGTGCCCTTTCAGGCCCTGCTGATGATTGGCCACACGGTACATGCGGTATGTCCGGGCAAGAAGGCCGGCGAATTTGTCCGCACGGCGATCCATGACTTCGAAGGGGACCAGACCTATAGCGAAAAGCCGGGCCACAACTTCACCCTCAACGCTACCTTCGCCGATATTTCAGTCGAGAACTATGATGCCCTGGTGATTCCCGGCGGACGTGCGCCGGAATATCTGCGGCTCAATCCGGACGTCCTGGCCATGGTTCAGCACTTCGCCACCACGGGCAAACCGATCGCAGCAATTTGCCACGGCGCACAACTGCTGAGCGCGGCGGGTGTCCTGAAAGACCGTTCCTGCAGCGCCTACCCTGCTTGCGCGCCTGAAGTCCGTGCCGCAGGCGGTCAATATGCTGACATCCCGGTCGACCAGGCACATGTCGACGGCAACCTCGTCTCCGCCCCCGCCTGGCCAGCCCACCCCGATTGGCTGGCAAAATTCCTGCAAGTGCTGGGCACCAGCATTACTCTTTGAGGAGTGGCGGGCATTCAACCCGCCTGCAGCATTGCCGAGGAGGCGTTGTCATGTGTGAAATCTATATCAAGGCCGATCCCATGCTCTACGAGTCGCGGGCGCGGTCCATCCGGATTCATGGCTTCGTGACCAAGATTCGCCTGGAAAACCTGTTCTGGGACATCCTCGCCGAACTGGCGGGCAACGAGGACATGACGACCAATCAGCTGATCGCCAAGCTCTACGACGAAATAGAGAAATATCGCGGTGAAGTCGAAAATTTCGCGTCGTTCCTGCGCGTGACCTGCCTGCGCTACCTGACACTGCGTCACCAGAAAACCGGCGAGAAACCGAGCCTGGCAGTCGTCGGCACGCTGCCTCCCGTTGACCGTGACTTGCCCCCGCCCCGTAGCCTCGGGGCAGCCTGATCAGGCGGGTCTATCGAAGCGATCGCCGACCTGCAGCGGATGTCCGGCCAGAAACTGATGTACCGGCAAACGCTTGCCCCCCGCCTTCTGCAACTCGGTCACAGCCAATGCGCCGTCACCACAGGCAATCACCACACCGCTACGGTCAACCGCCAAAACAGTGCCGGATTCACCCTGTCGATCGACCGGCGAAGCTTTCCACACCTTGACTGTCTGCCCACCAAACACCGCCTGGGCACCCGGAAAGGGATTAAAGGCACGAATATGCCGATCCAGTTCAGCGGCACTCTTTGACCAGTCAATCAGAGCCTCTGCCTTTTCAATCTTGTGGGCATACGTGACGCCTTCGGTCGGTTGAGGCTCGGGCGGCAACGGCAGTTTGCCGAGCGCATCGACCACGAGTCTGGCCCCCAATCCGGCCAGACGATCATGCAGTGTTGCAGTTGTGTCCGTAGCTTCGATGGCAAACGCACCCCGTAGCAACACCGGGCCGGTATCCAACCCGGCTTCCATCTGCATGATGCAGACACCGGTTTCGGCGTCACCGGCAAGCAAGGCACGCTGGATAGGCGCAGCTCCCCGCCAGCGGGGCAGCAGCGAACCATGAATATTGATGCAACCGAAGTGCGGCATATCGAGCACCGCCTGCGGCAGGATCAGGCCATAGGCCGCCACGACCATCACCTCGGCACCGACCGCAGCAATCTTCGCTTGTGTTTCGGCATTCTTGAGCGTCACAGGCTGAAACACCTCGATGCCATGGTCAAGCGCCACCGTCTTGACCGCCGATGGCTGCAAGGTCATACCACGCCCGGCCGGACGATCCGGTTGTGTCAGGACCAACGCCACATCATGGCCTGCATCAACAATCGCCAGCAGGGCTTGCGCAGCGAACGCGGGTGTGCCGGCGAAAATCAGTCTCATGCCGTGACGCGCGCCTGTTTGGCCAACTTGTTCTTGATCCGAGTCTGCTTGAGCAAGGACAGGTGATCAACAAAAACGGTACCGTTCAGATGATCTATTTCGTGCTGGATACATACGGCGAGCAAGCCTTCTGCTTCCATCGTGTGCTGCAGGCCGTCAAGATCCTGATAGCTCACGGTCACCCGCTCGGCACGTTCCACCTTGTCGTAGATGCCAGGCACCGAGAGACATCCCTCCTCGCCAACCTGCAAACCCTCACTGTGACCAAGGATCGGATTGATGAATACGCGCAAATCAGATTTGTCTTCGGACACGTCAATGACGACGATACGCTGGTGAACGTCAACCTGCGTTGCAGCGAGACCGATACCCGGTGCTTCATACATCGTTTCAGCCATGTCGGCGACCAGCTTTCGGGTACCTTCGTCGATTCTGGTAACGGGTACCGCTACCTTTTTCAGGCGCGGATCAGGAAAACGTAAAATGGGTAGAAGGGACATGGTGAAATAGGAATAAAAGCTTGCTCGATTAGGTTATTACGTGCAGAATCTAAAGCAATTTCCGCGATTATGGACGCAAATTGATTGTCGCTATTGAGACCGCGACAACGGTATTGCGTTCCACCGGCACGTGAGGCTACGACTATGGTTCGCATTATATCCGCGCTCATCCTGGCCGTGACGGCCGTCTGCGCATCGGCCGCCGAGCCGCTAACGCTCGTCGACAATCCCCCTGACCGCCATATCGTCGTCAAAGGCGACACACTATGGGCGATTTCAGGCAAATTCCTCAAGCAACCTTGGCGCTGGCCTGAAATCTGGCAGATGAACAAGGAAGAAATCAAGAATCCGCACTGGATTTACCCTGGCGACATTATTCTGCTTGACATGTCGAGCGGCTCACCCCGCCTGAAGAAGGCTAACCGGGTAACCGGGCAGGACGGCAAGCTGCAACCCACCGTGCACAGTACGCCGGTTGAACAGGTCATTCCGAGCATTCGTCCCGACATCATTGAACCATTCATTTCCCAGCCGCTGATCGTTGAAGCCACCGATAAGGAAGGCGAAACACGCGGTGTACGCATCGTTGCAGCCCAGGAAGACCGCATGCTGCTCGGTAGCGGCGATTCGTTCTACGCCAGCGGCATCCCCGATGCGAGTATCGAGAAATGGCATGTGTTCCGCAAAGGCAAGCCGCTGAAAAACCCGGAAACCGGCGAAGTCATGGCCTATGAAGCCTACTTCCTCGGCAACGCCCGACTGGTCAAGCCAGGTGAACCTGCCTCGCTGCGCGTCACGCTGGCCAAGGAAGAAATGGCTCGCGGTGACCGCCTGATACCAGCACCACCGCCAGAAATCATTTCTTACGCACCACACCGACCGGAACAGGAAGTTGCGGCCCGTGTCATGTCAATCTACGGTGGTGTTCAGGAAGGTGGCACCAACTCCGTCATCTCGCTGACCCGCGGCAAGAATGACGGACTGGAAATCGGCCATGTTGTCGCCCTCTTCCGCAAGCGTGTCTCGCTCAACGTCGATGACGATGGACGTCGTACCGAAACGCCGATCCCGGAAGAACGCTATGGTCTGGCTTTCGTCTTCCGAGTCTTCGACCGGGTGGCCTACGCGCTGGTCGTCGATTCTTCAAAATCGGTCATTGTCGGGGATGCAGCCCGCAACCCGTGATCATTAGCGAAAGTCTGGCCGCCTGGCTGCGGCTGACGCTTATTCCCGGCATCGGCGGCGAGTCGCAAAGAAAGCTTCTCGCCGCTTTCGGTTTACCCGAAGCCATCTTCGCTGCCGGGAGGCTGGCGACCCGAGCCGTGATTGGCGATCGCGCCGATCTGCTTTTCGATAGCGACGCCTCAGCGGCCGTTGACCGCAGCATTGAATGGGCAATTCAGCCTAGGCAGCATATCGTGACGCTGGCGGACGCCGCCTATCCGCAAGCACTGCTCGAAATCGCCGACCCACCCACCCTGCTTTACGTCCGCGGCAATGTTGATCTGTTGCAGAAACGTGGGCTGGCCATGGTTGGCAGCCGGAACGCGACACCTCAAGGCCTGCAGACGGCAGAAAATTTCGCCAGGACGCTTGCCGGCAAAGGTCTTTGCATCATTAGCGGCCTCGCACTTGGTATTGATGCCGCCGCCCACCGTGGAGCGTTGTTGGGCGGCGGCGATACCATCGCCGTCATTGGCACGGGTGCCGACCGCATCTATCCGGCCCGCAACAAGGAACTGGCGCTGGCAATCGTAGAGAGCGGCGCTGTCGTTTCGGAGTTTCCACTGGGCACGCCCTCGATTGCCGCCAATTTTCCGCGGCGCAACCGTATCATTTCCGGCCTGTCGCGCGGCGTACTGGTCGTCGAAGCGGCGCCCGAAAGCGGGTCCCTGATCACCGCTCGGCTCGCCGGCGAACAAGGGCGGGAGGTCTTCGCCATTCCGGGCTCGATTCATTCACCGGTCGCGCGTGGTTGCCACAAGCTGATCAAGCAAGGTGCGAAACTGGTGGAAACCACCAATGATGTGCTGGAAGAGTTGGGTAATTTCGACATTTTGGCAAAACCTGCCGAAGAACTGCCGAAAAACCTCGAAGATCCTGTACTCACCGCCCTTGGCCACGCGCCCTGTAGCCTGGACGATCTTGTCGAGTTCACTGGGCAAACTGCCGACCAATTGCTTCCGGAACTACTGATGCTGGAACTTTCCGGCCAAATTGCCACGCTGCCTGGCAATCGCTACCAGCGCCTGAACTAAGGCCCCTATATATAGAGACGGCTTGCCAAGCCGCTCACCGGGCACTTATCATGCCCCGGACTTCACAGGCCCAAACATGACCAAAAAGCTGATTATTGCCGAGAAACCTTCTGTCGCCGCCGACATCGCCAAGGCGTTGGGAGGATTCACCAAGCACGACGACTACTACGAAAGTGACACCCACGTCATTTCGTCAGCCGTCGGTCACCTGCTCGAACTCGCCTGCCCCGAAGAATTCGAGGTCAAGCGAGGTAAATGGTCATTTGCCCACCTGCCGGTCATTCCGCCACACTTTTCGCTGAAACCGATCGAAAAGACCGAATCCCGTCTCAAGGTGCTGGCCAAGCTGATCAAGCGCAAGGATGTCAGCGCGCTGATCAATGCCTGCGACGCGGGGCGCGAAGGTGAATTGATCTTCAATTACATCGCCCAGCACACCAAGTCCGGCAAGCCGGTACAACGCCTGTGGTTGCAGTCGATGACACAAGGCGCCATCCGCGACGGCTTCTCACGCCTGCGCAACGGCAACGAAATGCAGGGCCTTGGCGACGCCGCCGTCTGCCGCTCCGAATCCGACTGGCTGGTCGGCATCAACGGCACGCGGGCAATGACCGCCTTCAATTCGAAGACCGGCGGTTTCCACCTGACTACCGTCGGCCGTGTTCAGACGCCGACTTTGGCCATCGTCGTCGAACGCGAAAAGAAAATCCGCGAATTCAAGCCGCGCGACTACTGGGAAGTTGAAGCCGACTTCACTGCCAAGGCCGGCAGCTACAAAGGCAAGTGGTTCGATGAAGGCTTCAAGGGCAAGAACGACGACGAGCACGCCCGCGCCGATCGCCTGTGGGAACAGAACAAGGCGGATGCCATCCGCGCCGCCACGCTCGGCAAGCCGGGCGACGTGACTGAGGAAGCCAAGCCGGAAACCCGTTTGTCTCCGGCACTCTTCGACTTGACCACGCTGCAGCGCGAAGCCAACAGCCGCTTCGGCTTCTCGGCCAAGACCACGCTGTCACTGGCCCAGGCCCTGTATGAAAAGCACAAGGTTCTGACCTATCCGCGTACCGACTCGCGCTGTCTGCCGGAAGACTATCTGCCGACGGTCAAGGAAACATTGACCGTACTGACCGGCGAAGGGGCCGGCAAGGGCCACGACGAAGTCTTGCTCGCCCGCTATTCCCCGTTTGCCCACCAAATCCTGGCCCGTAACTGGGTGCTGCCCAACAAGCGCATCTTCAACAACGCCAAGATCAGCGATCACTTCGCCATCATCCCGACGCCGCAGGCTCCGAAAAGCCTGAATGAACTGGAACAGAAGCTCTACGACTTCGTGGTCCGCCGCTTCCTGTCCGTCTTCTTCCCTGCAGCCGAGTACATGGTGACTACCCGCATCACCCGCGTCGAAGGCCACCCCTTCAAGACCGAGGGCAAGGTGCTGGTTAACCCGGGCTGGCTGGCCGTGCACGGCAAGGAAGCCCAGGATGGTGACGAAGGCAACCTGGTTGCGGTCGACGCCAAGGAAAAGGTCAAAGCCGAAGAAGTCACTGTCAAGGCCAGCGCCACCAAGCCGCCGCCGCGCTACTCTGAAGCCACCCTGCTCTCCGCCATGGAAGGCGCCGGCAAGATGGTCGACGACGAAGAACTGAAGGCCGCCATGGCCGGTCGCGGCCTCGGCACGCCGGCGACCCGCGCCCAGATCATCGAAAACCTGATCGGCGAGCAATACATGCACCGCGAAGGCCGCGAGCTGATTCCAACCGCCAAGGCTTTCTCGCTGATGACGCTGCTCAACGGTCTCGGCATCAAGGAACTGACCCAGCCGGAATTGACCGGTGACTGGGAATGGAAGCTCGGCCGTATCGAAAAGGGCGAATTCACGCGCGACGAATTCATGCGTGAAATCGCCGAAATGACGCGCCACATGGTCGAGCGCGCCAAACACTACGAAGCTGATACCATCCCCGGTGACTTCGGCGTATTGAGCACGCCCTGTCCGAAGTGCGGCGGCCAGATTCGCGAAACTTACAAGAAATTCCAGTGCGGCACCTGCGATTATGCATTGTGGAAAATCGTCGCCGGACGCCAATACGAGCCAGCGGAAATCGAGCAACTGCTAACCGATCGTCAAGTCGGCCCATTAACCGGCTTCCGCAACAAGATGGGCCGCAGCTTCTCCGCTGCCATCAAACTCAATGACGATCTGCAGCCCGAATTCGACTTCGGTCAGGACAAGGCGGATGCCGCCGACGCTGAACCCGTCGATTTCTCCGCCCAGGAAAGTCTGGGCCAGTGCCCGAAGTGTGCGGCAAACGTGTACGAGCACGGCACCTCCTACGTCTGCGAAAAATCGGTCGGTCCGGCCAAAACCTGCGACTTCCGCTCGGGCAAGATCATTCTCCAGCAACCGATTGATGCAGTGCAGATGAAAAAATTGCTGACCGATGGCAAGACCGATCTGCTCAAGGAATTTGTTTCCAATCGTACCCGCCGCAAGTTCTCAGCCTATCTCGTCGCGCAGGCCGGCAAGGTCAGCTTCCAGTTCGAAAAGAAGGTGGCCAAGCCCAAGGCACCCGCCAAGAAGAAAGCTGACGCGGAAGCCTGATTCACTACCAACCAGTCAATCAAAAGCCCTCGGAACGTTCGAGGGCTTTTTTACGAAGAACACTTTGCTTCGCCTCAGATCATGACGAAGGAACATCCAACGACCCGAACTCGTCCAGCTATCGACGATCCGCAGGAAAGCCCGTGCATCGCTTGCGGTGCCTGCTGTGCGCATTACCGCGTTTCATTTTATTGCGGTGAGTTGAGTGGCGGCTCCGGCGGTCAGGTCCCGCTTGAAATGGCGAGCAAGGTCAATGATGTCATCGCCTGCATGAAAGGCACCGAAGCTGGTTACGGCCGATGCGTTGCGCTGATCGGTACGCTGGGCCAACCGGGAATACGCTGCGCCATCTATCCAAACCGCCCTTCTACCTGCCGTGAGTTCTCGAATTGGCTCGACGACGGTATGCCCAACCCGGATTGCCAGAAAATGCGTGCGCGGATCGGATTGCCTGAACTGACACCGCTCTATCGCGGTTCCACGTGAAACCTCAGCGGTCCGCCACGGCGCCAGGCAGCTGGCAGGACAGCAAGGCCGCTCGCACCGCATCAATCGCCTGCGGTCGCGGGAAGGTGACGCGCCAGACGAGGCCGACGGTACGTTTCGGCTGGGTGCCGGCAAACGGAAGCACCCTGACCATCGGCTCCTTGGCCATCAGCGGATCGGCCGCCGTACTCGGCATGACCGCCACGCCGGCGCCACTGGCCACCATGTAGCGGATGGTTTCCAGCGAACTGCCTTCCAGCGAGTGCTCCAGCGCATCCGGGGCATTGAGGCGCGGGCAGGATTCGAGCACCTGATCGCGGAAGCAATTGCCCTGGCCGAGCAGCAGCAGGTTCTGGCCGTCGAGTTCATCGCCATTGACCTCGCTACGCAACGCCCACGGATGGCTGGCCGGGACGACGACGCGGAAAGGCTCGTCGTAGACTGTCTGGGCGACCAGCCCGGGTTCAGAGAAAGGCAGCGCGATGACAATGACGTCAAGCTCGCCCGCTTTCAGCGCGGGGATCAGATTGGCCGTGAAGTCTTCCTTGAGGAAGAGCGGCATCTTCGGCGCTTCGCGGTTGAGGGCCGGGATCAGTTGTGGCAGGAGGTAAGGCGCGATGGTGTAAATGATGCCGACGCGCAGTTGACCACTCATCGGGTCGCCGGTGGCCTCCGCGATTTCTTCCAGCTTGACAGCCTCTTCCAGCACCCGACGCGCCTGGGCAACAATACGCTCACCCAACGGGGTTATGCGCACATCACTGGCGCCGCGTTCAAAGAGCGGCACGCCAATCTGGCCCTCAACCTTTTTCAAGGCAACCGATAGCGTGGGCTGGCTGACGTGGCAGGCCTCAGCCGCCTTGCCGAAATGCCGCTCACGGGCCAAAGCCACCACGTACCGCATTTCGGTCAGGGTCATTTCAAATAACCCAGTTTTTTCAGGTCGACCGCGGAAAGCCAGCGCCATTCGCCCGGTTTGAGGTCAGAGGGCAGCGTCAGCTCGCCAATCGACTCCCGATGCAATGCCTCGACGCGATTGCTGACAGCCGCCACCATGCGCTTGACCTGATGGTATTTGCCCTCGGTCAGCGTCAGGCGGAGCAGCTTTTCGCCAACAATTTCGGCGCCAGCAGCGGTAATCGGTTCGTACTCGTCGGCGAGCAGAACGCCAGCCAGCAACTGGTCGATTTGTTCCTGATCGAGCGGGTGCTTGGTCGTCGCCAGATAGACTTTCGGCACCTTGCGCTTGGCTGACGAAAGCTGGTGATTCAACTGGCCGTCATCGGTAATCAGCAGCAGGCCGGTCGTGTCTTCATCGAGGCGGCCAATCGGCTGCACATCACGTTCGCGCAGCGGCACCGGTAACAGTTCGAGGACGCTGGCGTGGTGTTTCGGTTTGCGCGAGCATTCGTAACCGGCCGGTTTATGGAGCATCAGCGTGGCGAATTCGGCGTAGGGCCAATCGACGCCATCGACGGTGAACACCAGACCATCGGTATCGAGTTCGACAAATGGATCGTCGCACACCTGACCTTGGATCGCGACACGGTGGCGGCGGATAAGGCCCCGACATT
>DAOLIO010000034.1:0-18945 GCA_035328505.1 Azonexus sp. | reverse complement strand
AGTGGAACTGCAACTGCCGCAATTGCGCCGGGGTGCGCGATGGCAGCGTGCAGGCGACGCCGCGCACGCAATCGTCCATCGCAGTCAGCGCCAATGGTGTTGACTGGGTACTGTTCAATGCCTCGCCCGATATCCTGAGCCAGTTTCGCGCCCATCCGGCCCTGCAGCCAGGGCGCTCGCTGCGCGATACCGGCATTGTGGGGGTCGTGCTGATGGATGCCCAGATCGACCACACCACCGGTCTCTTCATGCTGCGCGAAGGCAAGCCGCTGGATGTCTGGTGTACTGCGCAGGTGCATGAAGATTTGACGACCGGCAACCCGATCTTCAATGTGCTCGCCCATTTTTGTACCGTTCGCTGGCAGGCTGTGCAAGTCGTTCCCCCGTCGCCTTTCTCCATTCCCGGGGCGGCGGGGCTGCGCTTCACGCCGGTGCCGCTGTCGAGCAAGGCGCCGCCGTATTCGCCGCACCGCGATGATCCGCATCCGGGTGACAACATCGGCATGCTGATCGAAGACACCATGACCGGACACAAGGTGTTCTACGCGCCGGGCTTTGGTGCCATGGCTGCGCATCTTGACCCTTTCCTGGCCGACGCCGATTGCGTGATGCTGGACGGCACGTTCTGGACCGACGATGAAATGATCCGCCTGGGGATCTCGTCAAAGTCGGCCCGTTCCATCGGCCACCTGCCGCAGTCCGGTCCGGACGGCATGATGGCGCTGCTGGCCAATTACCCGAAGCCGCGCAAGGTGCTCATCCACATCAACAACACCAATCCCGTCCTCGACGATGCCTCGCCGGAGCGGGCCGCATTGACGGCCGCCGGTATCGAACTGGCTTTCGACGGGATGCTCATCGAGCTGGGAGAACCAACATGAAAATGAACGAACTGGAGCCGTGGAGCGCCGAGGCGTTTGAAGCGCAGTTGCGGGCGCGCAGCAAGAGCTATCACATCCATCACCCGTATCAGATGATGATGAACGAAGGCCTGTCGACGCGCGAGCAGATCCAGGCCTGGGTGGCCAACCGCTATTACTACCAGGTCAGCATTCCGATCAAGGACGCCGCGATCCTCGCCAATTGCCCGGACCGCGAGGTGCGCCGGCACTGGGTTCAGCGCATTCTCGACCACGATGGTTACGGGGGCGAGGCGGGCGGCATCGAGGCGTGGATTCGCCTCGGCGAGGCGGTCGGGCTGAGCCGCGAGCAGATTGTGTCGCAGACGCTGGTGTTGCCCGGCGTGCGCTTCGCCGTCGACGCCTACATCAATTTCGCCCGCCGGGTGTCATGGCAGGAGGCAGCCGCCTCGTCACTCACCGAGTTGTTCGCGCCCACCATTCACAAGTCACGCCTTGAAAACTGGCCAACGCATTACCCGTGGATCGAAGCGGAAGGCTATAACTACTTCAACCGTCGCCTGACTGAAGCGCCACGCGACGTGGTCCATGGCCTGCGCATTACGCTCGCGCATTTCAACACCCGCGAGTTGCAGGAAAGGGCGCTGAGCATCCTCCAGTTCAAGCTGGATCTGTTGTGGTCCATGCTCGATGCCATGCTGCTCGCGCATTGCCCGGTGAACATTGAAGGTTGGGGGGCTTACCGGCAGATGAACAAGGTCTCATGATTTTCGCTAGCGGGTTTTGGTGAAAGCCCGGTAGCCTGTGGCACGCCCCTTGCGAATAATGAAAAACAGGGGCGGCAGGGTGTCGCTCCGCATCAATCACGGAGACACACCATGAACTGGCAAACCCCTGCATACTGCGAAATCCGCCTTGGCTTTGAAGTGACCGCTTACGTTTACGTGCGCTAAGTCAGCCGGTGGCAGCGTTGGTCGCTGCCACCGACTGTCCTGAAAAGAGTCACCATGGAAACCGTCACCCACGCCCGCCCGCAACTGAGCCCGCAATTTGTCTTTCGCTGGGAAGCTAGCCAGGATGCCCATATCCTGCTTTACCCGGAAGGCCTGATCAAACTCAACCCGGCCGCCGCAGAAATTCTCAAGCGCTGCGATGGCGCGCGCGATGCCGAAGCCATCATTGCCGATCTCAGCGCCAGCTTTCCCGAACACGCCGACGCCATCGCCGTCGATACCCACGCATTTCTTGATGCGGCCTTGAAAAAGGGTTGGCTACGGTCAACCTGATTTTTTGGTCAAAATTGAAATATTCGCACCTTCAAAATAGAAAAATCATGAGACATACACCGACGCGCCTCGCCGTGATCCTCGCCGCCACGTTCCCCTGTATCGCCGGCGCCGCCGACCCCGCTACCGTGACCCTTGATTCCGTCGTCGTCAGCGGCAGCCGGATCGAACACAATTCGTTTGACCTGCCGGCAGCGGTCGACGTCGTCGACGCGGCCCGAATCGGCGCCGACCAGGGCAAGGTTAACGCGTCCGAAGCGCTGGCCGCCGTGCCCGGCATCACGGTGCAGAATCGTCAGAATTACGCGCAGGACCTGCAGATTTCCTCGCGCGGTTTCGGTGCTCGCTCCGCCTTTGGCGTACGCGGCATTCGCCTCGTCGCCGACGGTATTCCCGCGTCCATGCCCGACGGCCAAGGCCAGGCGGCCACCTTCAATCTTGATCGCGCCGAGCGCATTGAAGTGCTGCGCGGTCCCTTGGCCGTGGTCTATGGCAATCATGCGGGCGGTGTCATCCAGCTCTTTACGCCGGACGGCAAGGGCCGACCGAGCATTGAAGGCGGCCTGGTGGCCGGCAGCAACAACACCTGGAAAGCCGATGTCAGTGCCCAGGGTGAAGTGGCCGGTCTTGGCTATGTCATCGACACCTCGCATTTCGCCACCGACGGCTACCGTGACCACAGCAAGGCCGATCGTGACCAGAGCATGGTCAAGCTGACCTACAAGCCCACCGAAGACGGCAAGCTGACCTTGATCGCCAACACCTTCAAGCAGGATGCCGAAGATCCGCAGGGCCAATCGTGGGCCGGCTATCAGGCCAATCCGCGTAGCGTCGCCCAGCCGGCTATCGACTACAACACACGCAAGAGCATCGATCACACCCAGGGCGGCCTGACTTACGAACACCGCTTCGGCGAGCAACTGGTGCAGTTGTCGGCCTACGTCGGGCAACGCTCGACGATCCAGTACCAGTCGATTCCTCGTGCTAACCAAATTGTTCCGCCTGCAAAGAACGCAATAAGTTCAGGTGGCATCATCGATTTCGACCGGGATTTCGCTGGCGGTTCGGCGCGCTGGATCGGACGCTTCCAACTGGCCGGTGGCAAGCTGACGACGACGGTAGGGGTTGATTACGAACAGTCTACGGATGACCGTCGCGGTTACGAGAATTTCATCGGCACCATGCTGGGGGTCAAGGGAACATTGCGTCGCCTGGAAGAAGATCGCGTCTCCAGTTTCGACCAATACGCGCAGGCCGAGTGGCAAGGCGAGCGCTGGACCTTCAGTGGCGGGGTGCGCCACAGTCACGTCGACTTCAATGTTGACGACCGCTACCTGAGCAACGGCAATGACAGCGGCAGCGTCAGCTACGACAAGACCACGCCGACGGTGGCGGCCATGTATCGGCTGACCCCGGCGGTCAATCTCTACGCCAGTGCGGCCCGGGGTTTTGAGGCGCCGACCTTTAACGAGATGTTCTATTCCAGCGGTGGCGGCACGTTCAACTTCGGCCTGAAGCCATCGACCAGCACACACTACGAAGCGGGCCTGAAAGCATTTGTCGGCAACGATACCCGTCTGGATGTGGCTGTCTTCCAGATCAAGACGGACAACGAGATGGTGGTGCTGTCCAGCAGCGGTGGCCGTACGGCCTACCAGAACGCCGGCCCGACGACGCGTCGGGGTCTGGAAGTCGCCCTCGATAGCCGCTGGGCAAACAACCTGAGCACGCGTGTTGCCTACACCGGGCTCGATGCCAGCTACGACGAGGCCTTTACCAGCAACCTGGTGCCCGTCCAGGCGGGCAGTAAATTGCCGGGCGTGCCCGCGCAAACCCTGTTTGGCGAATTGGCCTGGAAACATCCGGCCAGCGGTTTCCATGCTGCGGTCGAAGGTATTGCCCGGAGCAAGGTCTATGTCGAAGACAGCAATACCAAGCAGGCAGCGCCGGCCTATGCCATCGCCAATGTCCGCTTTGGCATTGACCGACAATACGGCGACCTGAATCTGCGGACATTCCTGCGCTTCGACAATATTTTCGACCGTCAGTACGTCGGCTCGGTCATTGTCGGCGACGGCAACAATCGCTTTTACGAAGCGGCGCCGGGCCGAACCTGGCTGGCCGGCATCAGTGCCCGTTATGCCTTCTGATCGCGTGCGACATCCTGAAAAACCCGGCCTGGCCGGGTTTTTTTTGGACTGAGCAAACAATGAACACTGTTTCGTTTTGGCTCACACGCGCAACATTTGTCCAGAAATTGAACGTCTCGACTGCGCGGTCGATTGCCGCGGTCTACCGGGAAAAAGCCCTGAAATCATAGAAAGCACGGGCTTTAGGCGGCTTTCAGGCTGGTTCTCCAAGGACTGGCACGGGCTTCGCAATAGTTATCGCTGGACTCTGTCCTCAGGGATGGAAGAGGGGGAGATTCACGCGGGGCGGGACACGCTTCGAGGGTTCAATCACACAAAATGATCGAGGAGCAATTCAATGCAGAAAAAACTAATCGCGCTGGCTGTTGCGGCTGTTACATCCGGTGCAGCATTTGCACAAACCAATGTCACCATCTACGGCAACGTCGATATGGGTGTCATGTTCCGTCAAGGGAATAACGGCGCGGTCGCCAGCGGCCAGTCGCAGTACGATCTGCAAAGCGCTGCGTCGCAGAGCTACATCGGCTTCAAGGGCGTCGAGGATCTGGGCAACGGCCTGAAGGCGCTGTTCGATCTGCAATATCGCATCAGTCCGGACACCAATACAGGCCTGGCTTCTGCCGGTCACCAGTACGTCGGCCTGACCGGCGGCTTCGGCACGGTCGTCGCCGGCTACCTGGATGGTATCCGCTATGGCATCTACGGCAAGTACAACCCGTTCGGCAACTACTCGGTGGCCACCCTGACGTCGATGACCACCCAGTACGATCGCGCGGCCAATGCGCTGGCTTACATTTCGCCGTCCTTCTCCGGCTTCACCGTGATTCTGGCTACCGCCACCAACACGCAGGGCGCCGAAGGCAGCCTGAACGCTGTCCACTCGCCAATGACCGCACCAAGCAAGGGTAACAACGGCGACGACCGTCTGCTGTCGGCCAACCTGATCTACGCGAACGGTCCGCTGAGTGTCGATCTCGACTATGAAACGACCCGCGCCGTTGGTTATAACAACGATCGCCTGTACGTTGCGACGGCGGGTGCTTCCTACAACTTCGGCGTGGTCAAGGTCAGCGGCCTCTACGACGTCATCAAGGGCGATGTGAATTCGTTCATCGGTGGCAATACGACATTCGCTGCCGCCGCCTTTGGCCTGGCTGCCAACCAGAAGTACGATCGCCGCAACTGGTTTGTCGGCGCCACCGTGCCGCTCGGCAAGTTCTCCGTGATGGGCATGTTCGGCCAGGTCAAGGACAGGACCCTGAGCAATGCCGATGCCTGGAAGCTGGGCATCGGTGCGCGCTATACCCTGTCCAAGCGTACCGAACTGTACGCCGACTACGCGCACATCAAGAACGACACCAACGCTGCCTACACCATCAACCCGATGGGTAACAGTGCAGGCACCAGTGCCGGCGTGAATGGCTTGGCAATGGGTATCAAGCACTCGTTCTAAGCAACAGCTCAGCGCAACGGGCGCTTCGGCGTCCGTTGCTGTGAAGATTTGATAAGGTGAAGATCGGACGGGTTGTCGGCTATGCTTGTATTGCTCCGTTAGCGAACAAGACAGGTGAAGATTATGCAGCCCGGAAGTGACACTCCAGCATCATTGGATTGCGAATAATGTCGACGAGAGGGTAACCATGGTTCTCGCTCGTAGCGCTGACAATCAGGATCGGATTAATTTCGCGGGGCGGCATGATTGCATGCGTGACCGCCAGGCAACAGATCACTTGCGTCAGATGTCTTCATCGCATCTGTTCGGGGCGCCTCTCCAGGCGTCCCTTTTTTTTCTTGTTTTCCTTGGCATGCTTTGCTTGCCGCTGCGTTCAGCTGCAGACGATGCGGTCGTCGTCGTGGTGACGAACGCCAGCTTTCAGACGGCCCATGAAGGGCTGGTCGAGGCTATCGAGAGCGAGGGGCTGGTGGTTGGCAGCATTCTCCCGTTTCGGGCCATGCTGGCGCGTACGAGCACTGACCAGGCTGCCATACCTTACAGCGACGCTGAAATTGTCCAGTTTTGCAGCAGCGTGCTGGCCAGTGAGCTGGTTCATGAAGATCCGGCGCAGCTGACCTTGTGTCCACTGTCGATTGCGCTCTACACGCTGGTGGGCGAAGTGTCGTCGAATGTCCGGATGGCCTATCGCTCGCCAGGTGACGCAAGCGCCGGCCGACACCATGCCGGACTGCTCTTGCAACGCATTGTCCGGCGAGCCGCCGGACTTGCCCAATTACGCTGACGGCTTCGTTCAGGCCCGGTGATTCATCAGGGCTTTCAGCCCGTTGACGTTGAGAATACGGATGTGTTTTTGCTGTACGGCAATATGGCCTTCTTCCTGAAACTTCGAGAACGCGCGGGAGACGGTTTCCAGCTTCAGGCCGAGGTAACTGCCGATTTCTTCACGTGTCATGCGCAGGTAGAACTCGGCATGCGAGAAGCCGCGGGCGGTAAAGCGTTGGGATAAATTGAGCAGGAAGGCGGCAAGTCGCTCTTCGGCGCGCATGGTACCCAGCAACATCATGACTCCGTGGTCGCGAACGATTTCGCGGCTCATGACCTTGTGGAACTGATGTTGTAACGCGTGGATTTCACGTGACAGGCCTTCCAGGCGGGAAAACGGAATTGCGCAGATTTCGCTGTCTTCCAGCGCGATGGCATTGCAGGTGTGGTGTTCGGTACTGATGCCATCAAGACCGAGCAACTCACCGGCCATCTGGAAGCCGGTGACTTGGTCACGGCCATCTTCCAGCAGCACATCGGTCTTGAAAAAGCCGCTGCGAATGGCGTATATGGCATCAAATCCTTCACCGGCGCGGTACAGGTGATCGCCCCGTTTGATGCGACGCCGGGTGGACACCAGATCGTCGAGTCGTTCAAGTTCCTCGACGCTGAGGCCAAAAGGCAGGCACAATTCGCGCAAATTGCAATTGGAGCAGGCTGTCTTGATCTCAGACAGCGACATATCCTGATTTAGCGTGCGTGTTTGAGGCATTGGCAACCTGAGTTAGCTTGATCCATGTCAACCGTAAAATTGCGCCATCCGAACATAATCAATTCACTTTTTGATGCCATGTCCAATGAATTTCACGACTGAAAACCTCGTATTTGATCCTCAGATCATCCGCCGTTTCGATGTAAACGGCCCTCGCTACACGTCTTATCCAACCGCAGACCGCTTTGTCGAGGCTTTCGACTCGGAAGCAGCCAAACTATGGCTGGGCAAGCGGAACATTGGCGGGATAAGCCGACCGTTGTCATTATACTTCCACATACCTTTCTGCAACACTATTTGCTACTACTGCGCATGTAACAAGATCATTACCAAGGATCATGGGCGCAGTGCCAAGTACCTGAAATATCTGGCCAAGGAACTGGATATACAGGCGGCCGCGCTGGAAGGTCGCGACGGTGAGCATGAGGTGATCCAGTTGCATTGGGGTGGCGGTACGCCAACCTTCCTGTCGCACGATGAAATGCGGCAGTTGATGCGTGAGACCCGCAAGCATTTCAAGTTGCTCGATGGTGGCGAGTATTCAATCGAAGTGGATCCGCGCAAAGTGGATACCGCCACGGTTGCCTTGCTCGGTGAACTCGGATTCAACCGCATGAGCGTCGGCGTCCAGGATTTTGACGAGCGCGTTCAGGTCGCGGTTAACCGTGTGCAGAGCGAGGAAGAGACCTACAGCGTGATCCGGGACGCTCGGGCCAACGGATTCAAGTCAGTATCGGTCGATCTGATCTATGGTTTGCCGCACCAGACGGTGATGGGGTTCAATCGAACCATCGAACGGGTGTTGGCGATGGACCCGGATCGACTGTCGATCTATAACTACGCGCACATGCCCAGCATGTTCAAGCCGCAGCGCCGGATCAATGACGCCGATTTGCCGTCGGCCGATACCAAGCTGCAGATTCTGGCGCTGGCGATCAAGAAGCTGACCGATGCCGGTTATGTCTTCATCGGCATGGATCACTTTGCCAAGCCCGATGACGAACTGGCGATTGCCCAGCGGCAGGGGCGTCTGCACCGGAATTTCCAGGGTTATTCGACCTATGCCGATTGCGACATGCTGTCTTTCGGTATTTCATCGATCAGTAAGGTCGGGCCAACCTATTACCAGAACGTCAAGACCGCAGACGAGTACTACGATCGCCTTGATGGTGCCGAGTTGCCCGTATTCCGGGGTATCGAGCTGACGGCTGATGACATCCTGCGTCGCTCCATCATTCAGGCCCTGATGTGCCATTTCGAGCTTTCCATCGAGAGTATCGAAAGTGCCCATCTGATCGACTTCCGCAAATATTTCGAGGCCGAACTGGACGACATGAAAGAAATGGAGCGCGCGGGTTTGCTCAAGATCGATCCAGAGTGGATTACTGTCCTGCCCCCGGGGCGGTTGCTGGTTCGCATCATTTCCATGGTTTTTGACCGTTATTTGCGAGCCGGTCGCCAGCGCGCGACTTACTCCAAAGTGATCTGATTGCCGTGCGTGGCACCGGGTGGGCAGAGTAAACTGCTCACCTTGGTGACTACTGGTTTGCACGATGCCTGATTCTGGCTATCTCGCCCTTTTTCTCGTTGGTTTGCTGGGGGGTACGCACTGCGTCGGCATGTGCGGCGGCATCGTAGGCGCCCTCTCCATGGGAGCGCCGGCCCGCTGGTCCATGCATATCGCTTACAACAGCGGGCGAATTCTCTCCTACGCGACGGCTGGCGCGATTGCGGGTGCGCTCGGCGCTGCCAGCCTGGGGTTGGAGGGGCAAGTTCCCGCCCGACTGATTCTTTATTTCATCGCCAACCTGATGCTGGTAGCGCTGGGTCTCTACTTGCTGGGTGTTACCCGGGCGCTGGCATTTACCGAACGGGCCGGCCAGACGCTGTGGCGACATGTGCAGCCACTGACCCGGCGTTTCATTCCGGCGCGCAATGTTGGCCAGGCTTTTCCCTTGGGCCTGCTGTGGGGCTGGTTGCCCTGTGGTCTGGTGTACAGCGCATTGGCCAGCGCGCTGACTGCAGGTTCGGCTGGCCGAGGTGCCTTGATGATGCTGGCCTTTGGCCTTGGTACGTTCCCCAATCTGTTGCTGGCGGGCATCGTTCTGGCCAGGCTGAACGAATTCGTGCGTCGCCCGGTCGTACGTATGATGTCCGGGCTGTTGGTGCTGGGCTTTGGTCTCTATGGTTTCGTCGGGCTGATGCGCCTGACCGGCCTGCTCTAGCCTGGAAAGGCGCAATGAAAATCCTGTTGAGGACTGAATGAACGAACCTGACAAAAGCCGGGTCGTTGAGTTTGCCATTGGTGGCATGACATGCGCCGCCTGTTCGGCCCGCCTTGAAAAGGTACTGAACCGGCAGGCGGGCATGCAGGCCAACGTCAATCTTGCCGCTGAACGGGCGCGGGTTCGCCTGTCGGCGGAGGCGGATGAGGCCGCTGTGGTTGCAGCTGTTGCCAAGGCCGGATTCACCGCCACCGTCGTCGATGGTCAGACACGTGCGCGTGAAAAGCTGGAGAAGCAGCGCGTCTATCAACGTGAAATCCGCCGTTTCTGGATCGCCGTGGCGCTGACCCTGCCGCTGGTTGGCCAGATGATCTTCATGTTCGGTGAACACGGTCATCAAAACGAGTTGCCGCGCTGGTGGCAACTGGCGCTGGCGACGCCGGTACAGTTCTGGATCGGCTGGCGCTTTTATGATGGCGCCTATAAATCGCTGCAGGGTGGCGGTGCCAACATGGATGTGCTGGTTGCGCTGGGTACTACCATGGCGTGGGGGTTTTCGGCCGTGGTCACCGTGTTCGGGCTGGATCAGCACGTTTATTTCGAGGGTGGCGCAGCGGTGATTACGCTCGTCCTGCTCGGCAAGTTGCTGGAGGCAAGGGCCAAGGCACGCACCTCCGAGGCGATCGAGTCGCTGATCCGTTTGCAGCCAAAGACAGCGCGCGTGGCGCGCGACGGTGAATGGATCGACATGCCGGTCGAGGCCTTGATGCCGGGAGATGTCTTTCTGGTTCGTCCGGGGGAAAACGTACCGGTGGACGGCGAGCTGATTGAAGGCGAATCGAGCGTCGACGAGGCTATGTTGACGGGTGAGAGCATGCCCGTGGGCAAGCATGTTGGCGACAAGGTGTTTGCTGCGACGGCCAACGGGCAGGGAGTGATGCGTTGCCGGGCGACCGGCGTCGGCGAACATACCTTGCTGGCCGGCATTATTCGGATGGTGGGCGAGGCGCAGGGCTCCAAGGCGCCCGTGCAACGACTGGCCGACCGGATTTCGGCGATTTTCGTGCCGACGGTTTGCGCCCTTGCGCTGCTGACATTGGCCGGCTGGTGGTGGTATTCGGGCCAGTTTGCCGTGGCGCTGGTGAATGCGGTTGCCGTGCTGGTCATTGCCTGCCCATGTGCGCTTGGGTTGGCCACGCCGACGGCGATCATGGTCGGTACCGGCCAGGGGGCCAGGGCCGGCATTCTAGTCAAGAACGCCGAAGCGCTTGAGCGGGCAGAAAAAATTACGGTACTGGCGCTGGATAAAACCGGGACCCTGACCTGTGGTACGCCGCAGGTCACGGATGTGGTGGCCCTTGCGGTCACACGCGAAGAGGCACTCGGGCTGGCTGGCGCGCTTGAGCAGAATTCGGCGCACCCGCTGGCGCAGGCCATCGTTTCAGCGGCTTCCGCGACCATGCTGGGGTCGGCGGTAGCAACGACGGACGCAACGGCGACTCCCGCGGTCAACCGGGAAAAAGTGGCAAATTTCCAATCGTTTGCCGGCCATGGTGTCGAGGGCGAAATCGCCGGGCGAATGTTGCGCCTGGGGTCGCCAAGCTGGTTGGAGCTGGATGCCGATCCGGTGGTCGTCGCGATGCAGCAGACCGGAAAGACCGTCGTGGTGCTGGCCGAGAACGGGCTGCCTCTGGCCCTGTTTGCCATCGCCGATGCTCTGCGGCCGACGTCACGGGAGGCGGTCAGGCGCTTGCGAGCGCGTGGTATTCGTGTCGTGATGCTGACAGGTGACAATGTGGCAACTGCAGCGGCGATTGCCGCCGAGGCAGGGATTGACGAATATCGGGCCGGCATTCTGCCCGGCGACAAGGCTTCTGCAATCAACGAGTTGAAGGCTGACGGCGGGCTGGTGGCGATGGTCGGCGATGGTATCAATGATGCGCCAGCCTTGGCCGCAGCAGATGTCAGTTTTGCCATCGGGGCGGGATCCGATGCCGCGGTTGAAGCTGCCGATTTAACATTGATTCGTAGCGACCTGTGTGGTGTGGTCGATGCAATCGACCTATCGGCGGCCACTCTGGGGAAAATCCGCCAAAATCTTTTCTTTGCTTTCGTCTACAATGTATTGGGACTTCCGCTTGCAGCCTTGGGGTGGCTTAACCCGGTGGTGGCGGGCGCAGCGATGGCCATGAGTTCGGTGTCGGTGGTTTCGAACTCCCTGCTGCTGAAGCGCTGGCGAGCAGGGAAATAACCAGGAACGGGCGACAAGGGGTTTGAATGACCTTACGGGTCGGGGAAAAGACACTTGAACAGGAACGTACCGACGATGATGTCGGTAGTGCGGGGGGCACCGGTTGCCAGGCCGCGTCGACGGAACAGGAGGCCATGTTCCGGACCACCATGGAGGCTGCTCAGGTTGGCATCTTTGTCCTGCAGGATCAGCGTTTCAAATACGTCAATCCCTATCTGACCAAGTTGCTGGGGTATGCCGAGGAAGAAATGCTCGAGCACATGGGGCCGCTGGATGTCATCGTCGCGGACCAGCACGCCTATGTGGTCGAGCAGATGCGACTGCGTGCCGCAGGGGTGGCCGGCCACCGTTATGAATTGCAGATCGTTCGCAAGGACGGCTCAACATTCCCTGCCATGGTGGTGGGTTCTCCCTCGGTGTTCGGCGGGCGCGTGGCGTCAGTCGGGACCTTGACCGATATTTCGATGCAGAAGGCAGCGGAGCTGCGCATCCGTGAATTGGCCGATTACGATGTGTTGACCGGATTGCCGAATCGGCGCCTGTTGCGCGAACGTTTTGTGCAGATGCTGGCGGCTGCCGAGCGCGAGAAGACTGAAATTGCCGTCATTTTTCTCGACCTGGATCATTTCAAGCGCGTCAACGATTCGTTGGGTCACAGTGTCGGCGACGAGTTGTTGTGCGAGGTGGCGCGGCGACTGGATAGCGTCGTGCGGCGCATTGATACCCTGGCGCGGCTGGGCGGTGATGAATTCATTTTTGCCATGCCCGGATTTCATACGGCTGCGGCGGCCGAAGTGGCCCATCGGCTGATTGAGGTCTTCGGGCGCCCCTTCGAAATCGCGGGCCATGAACTCTCGATCACGCCATCGCTGGGCATCAGCATTTATCCGCACGATGGCCTGGATCTGGAAATGCTGCTCAAGAATGCCGATACCGCAATGTATCGAGCCAAGGAGATGGGACGGAATAACTTCCAGTTCTATGCCAGCGAAATGAATACCTCGACGCTCGATCGATTGCTGATGGAAAGCAACCTGCGTCGTGCGCTGGTCCAGCGGGAATTCATTCTCCATTATCAGCCGCTGGTCTGCCTGGAAAACGGATTGATCGTTGGTGTCGAGGCACTCATCCGCTGGCAACACCCGGAACTGGGCTTGATCATGCCGGATCGCTTCATTCATGTCGCGGAAGAAACCGGGCTGATCAACCCGATTGGCGACTGGGTGTTGTGCGAAGCCTGTCGGCAGGCGCAGGCCTGGAGCGAGTCAGGCTTGCCCTCTGTAGTGATGGCGGTCAATGTGGCCCCGGTCCAGTTTCGCCAGTCAGGATTCGTCGAGGTCGTGGCCGGAGCGCTGGCGGCCTCGGGGCTGGATGCCAGCCGCCTGGAGCTTGAATTGACCGAGCGCACGGTGATGCACGATGCGGATATCAATCTCGGCACCTTGTCCGCCCTGCATCGCATGGGCGTTGAACTGTCGCTCGACGATTTCGGTACGGGCTATTCGTCGCTGGCGTACCTGAAGCGCTTTCCGGTTGGTAAATTGAAGATTGACCGTTCATTTGTCCATGACTTGGAAACCGATCCGGACGACTGGGCGATTGCCTCGACCATCGTCAGCATGGGGCGCAGCTTGCGCTTGACCGTGCTGGCCGAAGGCGTGGAAACGAGTGAACAATTGGCACAACTGCGTAAAATGGGCTGTGACATGGCACAGGGCTACCATTTCAGCCGACCGCTGCTGGCGGCAGGGGTCGCCGATATGCTCCGTCTTCAACCATTTGCGAACAGGTAAAACATGGACAACACCATCATCAAGGTTGGCGGCATGAGCTGCCAGGGATGCGTCAAGAACATTACCGGTGTGCTGAACGGCATGGCCGGTGTCAGTACTGCCGAGGTCTCGCTGGAAGCCGGCGAGGCCAGGGTTGAGTTCGATGCGCAGCAAGTGACGCGCAACGCGCTGATCGCTGCCATTGAAGATGCTGGTTTCGACGCCGAATAAGCATTCAGCGAATCAGCAGCAAAGAACTATCAGTAGCAGTCAATAATAAATTATCGAGAGAACAGTCGTGTCTAAAGAAAAAATCAGATTGACCCAGCTTTCCCATGGGGGGGGCTGTGGTTGCAAAATTGCACCTGCCGTATTGCAGCAAATTCTGGCCGGTGCGCCTTCCGGGATCATCCCGCCCCAACTGCTGGTCGGCACCGAAACCAGCGACGATGCCGCGGTCTACCAGATCAACCCGCAGCAGGCGATTGTCGCGACGACCGATTTCTTTATGCCCATCGTTGACGATCCCTACGATTTTGGCCGGATCGCTGCCACCAATGCCATCTCCGATGTTTACGCCATGGGCGGTACACCGCTGTTCGCGCTGGCCATCGTCGGCATGCCGGTCAATACGCTGCCGCTTGAAACCATCGGCAAGATTCTGCAAGGCGGCGAGGCGGTTTGCCGTGCTGCCTGCATCCCCATTGCCGGCGGCCATACCATCGACTCGGTCGAGCCGATCTACGGACTGGTCGCCATCGGTATCGTCAATCCGGCCCATCTCAAGCGCAATTCAGGTGCCAAGCCCGGTGACAAGCTCATCCTCGGCAAGCAGCTTGGTGTCGGGGTGTACAGTGCCGCGCTCAAGAAGGATCAACTCCATGCCAGTGACTATGAGGCGATGGTCGAGACCACGACACAATTGAATACCCCGGGGCCGATGCTGGCGTGCCTGGATGGGGTGCATGCGGTGACAGACGTGACCGGGTTCGGTCTGGCGGGACATTTGCTGGAGGTCTGCAAGGGCAGCCATGTGCGGGCGACGGTGAATTATGCCGATCTGCCGCTGCTCACCCGTGCTCGCGAGTTCGTCGAAGCGGGCTACATGACGGGCGCCTCGGCGCGCAACTGGAGCAGCTATGGCGCCAGCGTGAATCTGGCGGCCGGCCTCGATGAATTGGCAAAGACACTGATCACCGATCCGCAGACCTCGGGTGGCCTGCTCGTGTCCTGCACGCCGGATGCGGTGACGGAAGTGTTGTCACTTTTCCTGCAACAAGGGTTTGACCACGTTTCAGTGATTGGCGACATCGTGGATGGCGCGCCAGGGATTGACGTAATTTAGCCGGTAGGCAAGCGACCCGGCCGTCAGCCGATCAGCGGGCCCGGCTGACCTGGGCCGCTCTGCCTTGACATTGCTGGGCCTCGGCCAGGCAGGCGCGGGCGCACGAGGCGCAGCGTCCGCAATCACTGGAAACACCCAGGTCGCGACGCAAATCCTTCAGCGTGCGGGCGCCACCTTGGGCGGCCTCGCGAATCTGGCGTTCGGTCACAGCTTGGCAAACGCAAACGTACATGACATGACTCCGATGCAATCGCATCAAATGAGAATGGTTCTTATTTTATACAAATGAGAATGGTTGTCAACAATGGGTGTGATCGGTCGTGCGCTGGTCCGTGATTCCCGTGATGGCTACGGTCAACCGGACATTATGGCCAAAACCGAAATATTTCTTACGCCGGGGTCTTTGGCGTTTTACTCGTAAAAAATCAGCCGCCGGGCGCTAGAATTCGCGCTGCCGGTTTTTGCGGCAACCAACAGAATTAAGGAGAATTGCATGTCTGGACACGGGTTTCACGTTCATGGCCCACACGATCACGAGGTTGAGCACGTAGCTCAGCACGGTGGTGACAGTTTTACCTCGCGCTTGGCGGTATTGACGGCCATTTTGTCCACCGTTGGTGCCATTTTTGGCTACATGGGCGGCCACTCGCAGAATGCGGCGCTGCTCTACAAGAATGAAGCGGCCATCCAGAAAACCTCCGCTTCCAATCAGTGGAATTACTACCAGGCCAAGAGTAACAAGCAGAATCTGGCCGAATTGTCGGTGGTACTGACCAGCGGCGAGGCGCAGGAGAAATTCAAGGAAGCCATCGAGCGCTACAAAAAAGAAAAGGATGACATCAAGGCCGAAGCCGAGAAACTGGAAGCAGAGGCCAAGGCGGCCGATCGCCACAGCGAGGCAGAAATGCATGTGCATGAGCGCTGGGCCCTGGCCACGACTTTGCTGCAGATCGCCATTGCCTTGTCGGCGATTACCCTGCTGACGCGCAAACGCTGGATGCTGGTGGGTGTTTTTGGTGCCACCGGACTGGGTGTGGTGGCAGGCGTGATGGGCTACCTGCACCTTTGATGCGCCTTCGTATCCTGGTCGGGCTGCTTTGTTCGGTCCTGGCCGCCGCGGCCATCGCCGGGGATCGCTGTCGTGTTGCCTTCGACATGGGTTCTTCCGGCATTCGGGCCGGGGCCTCGAACAGCAGCGTGATGGCCAGTGCCAATATTGATTATCTTGGTCCGCAGTGGGCCGGGCGCGGTCTCGAAGAAACGCTGGCGCCGACCATCGCCGCGCTGCATGATCTGCCGGAAAAAGCCGGCTTTGACGCGAACTGTGAACAGCTTGGCGGTGGCTTCTCGGCGTGGAGAATGGCATTGCAGGCCAACGGCCATGTGCTGGCAGCATTGCTTGAGCGACTTCATGCGGCGACTGGCGTTTCAGTGCTGGTCATTCCGCAGTCGCAAGAGGGGGCTTACGGCTATCTCGGTGCACGCCAAGCGCTGGGCGACGGACTGGAAACCAGCCATGTCCTCGATATTGGTGGCGGTAGCCTGCAGATTGCCGGCGAGGCAAGCTCGTTCGGCGATCTGCTCGGGCAGAAAGTCTGGCAGCGCTACCTCTGTCAGGAAATCCGCAATTCCGAATCGGCGCCATGCCGTCTGCAGCCGATGACCGGCGACGAACTGGCCACGGCCCGAGCCCTGCTGGCCAACAAATTGAAGGATGTGGGCAGCACCTTGCCGGAGCCGATCAGCATGACCGCCATCAGCCGTCCGGTCAGTCGTGGCGTGCTGCCGGCAGTGCTCAAGCTGAATGGCGAACATGCGGGCCGCATGCGTTTCCAGCGACGTGAACTGAGCGCGGCAATCGAACAGGTTTCACGGCTGACGCTGGAGGAAACGGCCTTGCAACTGGGCGGTTCATCCGGTCATCTTGCCTGGCTGCTGTCCGACATGCTGTTGGTCGAAGGGCTGCTTGAGGCGACCCGCGGCGACACGCTGGCGGTGGCGGAAATCGACCTGACGAATATCCCTGGCCTCCTCACCGATGAGCGTGCATTCGCCTGGCAGCGCCATTACGACTGCTACCTTGACCGCTTGCGCGGCATGGGACTCGATGCCTATGCCAGTGATCCGGACAGTTGCCCCTGAGCGCCACGAAATACCGGCCCGTTAGGCCGGTATTTGTTGAGAGTGCCCATCAGCCGGCGATTCAGCTCAAGCCGCGAAGTTCGCGCAGGGCGACGGAAAGCATTGGCATGTCCGGGGTTGACGCGGCGCGAATTTCACCAAACAGCTGGCGGCATCGATCCAGCTGGAACCCTCGTTTGGCCTGCCAGGCGGCAACCAGTGCGGCGACATCGGTTTCGTCCGGGTTTTCGCGCAGGGCGTCGGCGCACAGCATGTAAGCCTGGGTGGACAGATCGTCCTGTAGTGCGGTCCGGGCCAGTCCTTGCCAGTGAGTATCGCCCGGCAATACTGAAATCTGGTGTCGCATCCAGCGAAGGTCGAGGAGACCGCCGAGGGTCAGATAGACGCGGGCAACCAATTCCACCGGACGATTCAGTGCGCCAGCGACTTCGACAATGTCCAGCGCCGAGTACAGTTCGTCGAGACAGGCGATACGCTGGACCAATGCTTCCGGTACCCCTTGCTGCAGATATTCGGCCGTGACGCTGTCGAGTTCCCTGCGATATTCGGGGGTGACCATGGTGTAAAGATTGCCGGACAGTTGCTCGACGCCGCCGGAAAAGTGGCCCAGTGTTTTCGCCAGATCCTGCAGGTGACTACGGTGGCGGAGGAACCACAAAGTGCCTCGCTGGACGAGATGCAGGCATTCCAGAATCATTTTTATCTGGGTCGCATTGGCAATCTTGTTGTCGAGTCCTTCGATCGTTTGCCAGAGCTGAACCAAGCCGAATATTTCGCGTGCGGCAAGGTAGGCGCGGACAATGTCGGGCAGGGTGGCGCCAGTTTCCTCGTGCAGACGGAAGGTGAAACTCGGCCCAACCCGGTTGACCATGCTGTTAACCACATGCGTGGCAATAATTTCGCGACGCAGCGGATGGTTCCGGATGGCGTCGATATAGCGCTCGCGCAACTGAAGCGGGAAATAGCGCTCCAATGCCGTGCGGATATATGGATCTTCCGGCACATCGGAAGCCAGCATGGCTTCGAATAGCTCCATCTTGTTGTACGCCAGAAGGACGGCCAGCTCAGGCGCGGTCAGACCGTGTCCGGCAGCCTTTCGTTCGACAATTTCTTCGTCGAACGGGAGGTATTCGATCTTCCGATTAAGCCGGCCGGCATTCGACAAATAGCGGATATAGCGTGACTGTGCATCAAGCAATTCGGTCCCGCGCGCACAGGTGACCGACAGCACCTGCGTCTGGAAATAATTGTCACGAAGCACCAGATGGGCAACGTCGTCGGTCATTTCGGTGAGTAGCTTGTTGCGTTGCTTTTCGGTTAATTCACCGTCTTCCATCGCGAAATTGAGCAGGATCTTGATATTGACTTCATGATCCGAGCAATCGACGCCAGCCGAGTTATCGATGGCATCGGTGCAGATGCGGCCACCCTGTCGCGCAAATTCGATGCGTCCCAGCTGGGTCAGGCCAAGATTGCCTCCTTCACAGACCACCTTGCAGCGCAACTCGCAACCGTCGACCCGGACAGCGTCATTGGCCCGGTCGCCGACAGCAGCATGCGCCTCCTTGCTGGATTTCACATAGGTCCCGATGCCGCCGTTATAAAGCAGATCGACCGGGGCCAGCAGCAGGTTGCGGATCAGTTCCTGCGGGGTCAGGGTTTCGGCCTCGATGCCGAGACTGGCCCGGGCCTGGGGGGATAGGGTGATCGATTTGGCGCTGCGCGGGTAAACGCCGCCGCCCGTCGAAATCAGTCCCTCCTGATAATCAGCCCACGACGAGCGGGGCAAGTTGAACAGGCGTTCGCGCTCAACAAAGCTCTGCTCGCAATCCGGATTGGGGTCTATGAAGATATGGCGATGGTCGACGGCTGCCAGCAGCTTGATGTGGCGGGATAACAGCATCCCGTTGCCGAAGACATCACC
>DAOLIO010000033.1:0-18959 GCA_035328505.1 Azonexus sp. | reverse complement strand
CACAGATTCAATATCATCCGCCACCGGGAGTAAGATACCAGTGCCGCAATGCGCTTGGCTTGTTCCGATCACCGTCCACCGAAACCAATGACCGCCATTGTCCTGAACGAAAACGAAGTTGAATTCACGGCCATTCGCGCGCAGGGGGCCGGCGGGCAAAACGTTAACAAGGTATCGAACGCTGTCCATTTGCGGTTAGATATCGCAGCATCGTCGCTACCGGATCCCGTCAAGGCAAAACTGTTGGCCGTGCGTGACCAGCGGATCAGCAGCGACGGCATCATCGTCATCAAGGCGCAAAAGCACCGTAGCCTTGAGCGTAACCGGGAAGATGGGCTGGTTCGCCTGCGTGAGCTGATCGCATTGGCCGCTTTCGTCCCAACCTTGCGTCGGCCAACCAAGCCTAGCCGCAGTGCTCAACGAAAACGCATTGAAAGCAAGATCAAGCGCGGCCTGGTCAAAATGCAGCGTGGACGGGTAGCCGAATAGCCGAGTGGCTCAGCCAGCAGACCGCCTGTTCCCTAGCTCTTGACGCCCGGTTTGCGACCCGGCGCCGCCGACGGCATGTAGCCGGCAATACGGCAGAACGTGCCCTCTGTTGGGATGCCATCCTTGAAAACGGTCATGCTACAGGTCGATATGGCTTTTTGGGCAGACAGCTCCTGCAGAGAGATACGAACGTCCGCCAAGGCAATCCCCGTGCCCTTTGCGATATCTGCGTCGAGCAACTGGCCGTGCTTTTTTAGGTGGGTGAGGATGGATTCGGTGTTCATATCAAGAACCTTTACAAAAAATACCGGTAAAAAACTGCACCTCGAAACGGCTTGCTTTCGAAGTGCTTGCTGCCTTAAAGCAAAGCCCCAACCCCTGAAAGAATTGGCCGCAAGTGTTGCTATATTGGTGAGGTCAAACAATCGCGACGATTACCTGACGGACGATTGAGATCGGCGAATTAGTGGTGTAGATGCAGGGGCAGGTGATCGCCATCCCCGCTAAAACGTAACCGTCAATTATATTCCGAACTCGATATGGAGCCAATAGTTACGGTTGCCATCCGAATTTCCGTGGACATGTTATTTAACGAGGGTCTTTTTTAATCCGTAGGTCATCGTTGACCTACTGCAACCCCAGAGAACTAACTGAAGTTTCCCGCCTTTTTTTGTTTGCAGGATCGACATCTCCCAAGCTGTTGCATCCAGCTACATTGTCGAGCCGCTTTCTCGAAGAGATTTCATGAAGGCAAGAAAAAGGGGCTTTGCGCCCCTTTTTACTTTGTCCGACAAGTTGAGTTGATCACGAGGGTGAAAATTTCACCAATTCGGCTCGCGCTCTGGCGTGGACGTGATTCTATGAATACTTATGTCTGCGCCGTCATATTCTTCTTCCTGATCCAGGCGCAGGCCCAAGGTTGCCTTCAGCACACCATAGACGAGGCTGCCGCCGATCAGTGCAACCACGATTGCCAGTGCGGTCATGATCAGTTGGGGCATGAAGGCTATGCCACCGGCGCCACCCAAGGCCTTGCTGCCAAAGATGCCTGCCGCAATGCCGCCCCAGGCGCCGCACATGCCGTGCAGTGGCCAGACGCCGAGTACGTCATCGATTTTCCAGCGGTTTTGCACCAAAGTGAACATGCCAACGAAGAGGCCGCCAGCAACGCCACCGACAACCAGCGCCCCAATCGGGTGCATCAAGTCGGATCCGGCACAAACCGCCACGAGACCAGCCAATGGGCCGTTGTGCAGGAAGCCCGGGTCATTCTTGCCGGCGACCAGTGCTACCAGCGTGCCGCCAACCATGGCCATCAAGGAGTTCAAGGCGACCAGGCCGGATATCTTGTCAAGCGTTTGAGCGCTCATCACGTTGAAGCCAAACCAGCCGACTGTCAGAATCCATGCGCCCAGCGCGAGGAAGGGAATGGATGACGGGGGATGCGCCGAGATTCGGCCATCCTTGCTGTAGCGTCCGTAGCGGGCGCCAAGGAGGATCACCGCGGGTAGCGCAATCCAGCCCCCCATGGCATGAACCACCACCGAGCCGGCGAAATCATGGAACTCTTCGCCAAAGCTGGCCTTCAGCCATGCCTGGATCCCAAAGGCCTGATTCCATGCGATACCTTCGTAAAAAGGGTAGACAAAGCCGACAAGCAGGAAGGTGGCAATCAGTTGCGGATTGAATTTGGCTCGCTCGGCGATGCCGCCGGAAATAATGGCGGGAATAGCGGCGGCAAAGGTCAGCAGAAAGAAAAACTTGGTGAGTTCGTAGCCATTCTTTGCCATCAGCGTTTCAACGCCGGAGAAAAAGTTGACGCCGTAGGCAACGCTATAGCCGATGAAGAAGTAGGCAACCGTTGAGATGCCAAAGTCCGTCAGAATTTTGACGAGTGCATTTACCTGATTTTTCTTGCGGACGGTGCCGACCTCCAGGAAGGCAAAGCCGGCGTGCATGGCAAGCACCATGATGGCGCCTAACAAGATGAATAGCACATTGCTGCTGGATTGATACGTTTCCATGAAACCCCCATACAAAGAATGGGCGGATTGGAAGCAAGCACCATTCCAGTGCGCGAATAGCGTTACAAATCAGTGCATTGCGAAAGCGGTGGTTGAATAAATTGCACGATAATGGTGCGTAAATTACATGTGTGGCGCTGAATTGGTGCGCTCATGCATTATTTTGGAGCCAGTTCTGCCGGCAGCAAAACCCATAGCCGACCGCTCTGCTTCATTCTTCCGGCGAAGTCACCCGCCTCTTTGCCAAAGCCCCAGAAAAAATCTGCGCGCACGGCTCCCTTGATCGCACCGCCGGTATCCTGCGCCATAACCAGCCGATTCAGCGGCGCCGGAGAGTTGGGGCGGGTCGTCGCCAGAAAGACCGGCGAACCCAGTGGAACCGATCGTGGATCAACGGCAATACTTCGCTCAGCCGTCAGCGGTACACCCAGCGCGCCTGTTGGGCCACCCACGCCGTTTGGCACTTCTCGGAAGAAAACGTAACTCGGGTTTGAATTCAGCAAATTGTCCAGACGCGAGGGATTGGCGCGAGCCCAAGCCTGAATCCCCTGCATCGAGGCCTCCTCCAGCTTCAATTCACCACGTTCGACGAGCAATCTGCCAATCGATTGATACGGGTGTCCATTCTGATCAGCGTAATTCAAACGGGCGGTGCTGCCGTCCGTCAGCCTGACCCGCCCTGAACCCTGCACTTGCAGGAAGAAAAGTTCAACCGCGTCGTCAACGTAAAGCAGCGTTTTGCTCGGCAGCTTTTCGCCTTGGGCAGAGATTTCTGCACGCGACCAATAGGGGACTACCTTGTTTCCTTCCAGACGGCCGCGCACGCGCTTGTCCTTCAGTTCAGGAAAGACCGCTGACAGGTCGATCGTCAGCAGGTCGTCAGGGACCCCACGCACCGGTTGCTCATAGCCTTTGGCACGTGTTCGACTGCCATTCAGGAGTGGCTCGTAATAGCCGGTGATCATGCCGCTCACCGCGCCATCACCGGATGAAACCGCATATGGCTTCAAGTGTTGCTCGAAGAAACGGCGCGGGTTATGTCCGGGCTTTCCGTCTGCTGCCCGTGCCAAGTCGCAGACCCGCTTCCAGCCGGGGCCATTGGGCTTGCTAGCGACTCCACGACAGGACAGCAGAAAGGCCGGCCAGGCGGCCGCAACATCATCCTCCGACCAGCCGGGAAGGTCGTTCCAGCCGGCAGCCTGGAAAACGCGCGAAAAAGCCGGCGGCGTAGCCGGTGCGGCGGTAGGCGGAAGCGTCGGGCATACCGGGCAAGCCGGACAGGTCGCCACACTGGGGGCGCAGGCCGCTGGTGCGGTGGCGGGGGGCACCGTGGAGCACGCTGCCATCAAGGTAGTAAATAAAAGAGCTGCCGCTTGGATTTTTCGCATGGGTTTCGCTAGAGTTCTCAATTTGCCGAGAAGTATACCTGCCGCCATGCCCAAACCAACGTCATTGGAACACCTGCTTGTCCGCGCCGAGGCCGTCCTTGCTCGCCTGGAGGCGGTACTGCCCCTCGCCCCGGCACTACCAGACTGGGGGAGCGCTGTCGCTTTTCGTTGGCGAAAGAATAATGGGCGTGGCTGGTTGCAGGCGGTTCGTCAGCCGCACCCCATTCGCCTGAGCGATCTCGAGAACATTGATGATCAGAAGGCGCGCATTTACGCCAACACGCGCCAGTTCGTTACCGGGCATACAGCCAACAACGTATTGCTGACCGGTTCGCGCGGCTCCGGCAAGTCTTCGCTGGTCAAGGCGGTGCTGAACGAGTTTTCGGGTAAAGGGCTGCGCCTGATCGAGGTCGACAAGGAAGACTTGATCGATCTGCCGGACATCGTCGACCTGATTGACGGTCGACCGGAAAAATTCATCATTTTTTGCGATGACCTGTCATTTGAGGCCGGTGAAACTGCCTACAAGGCACTCAAGTCCGTACTTGACGGTTCCATCGCGGCGCCGCCCGACAATGTGCTGATCTACGCGACCTCCAATCGCCGCCACCTGATGCCGGAATACTTTTCGGAAAACCTCGAAACGCATCGCGTCGGCGACGAGATTCATCCCGGTGAAACGACCGAAGAAAAAATCTCGCTATCCGAGCGTTTCGGCCTCTGGATTTCTTTTTATCCATTCAGTCAGGATGACTATCTGGCCATCGCCAATCACTGGGCGCGGCAGTTGGGCGTGGCCGAGGAAACCATCGCTGCGTGCGAGCGGGAGGCGCTGAATTGGGCGCTCAGCCGTGGCTCGCGCTCCGGTCGTGTGGCCTGGCAGTTCGCCAAGGATCTGGCCGGTCGCCAGAAGCCGAAAAGAAAGAAGAACAAGTGACCAAGATCGTGGACGTGGCGGCTGCCGTCATGCTGCGCGACAATGGTCGCGCCTTCCTGCTGGCACAGCGCCCGGTTGGCAAGGTGTACGCCGGCTATTGGGAGTTCCCCGGCGGCAAGGTTGAGCCCGGCGAAACCATCCGCCAGGCATTGATCCGCGAACTGCAAGAAGAGCTCGGCATCACCGTCACCGACTGTTCGCCGTGGCTGACCCGCCAATTCACCTACCCGCACGCCACCGTTCGCCTCAGCTTCTGGCGGGTTACGGCCTGGGAGGGTGAAATCGGCATTACCGCACCGCTTGAACACGCTGCGGTCGATTGGCAAAAAACGGGCGAAGCAGCCAGGGTCGCCCCCATCCTGCCGGCCAACGATCCCATCCTGAAAGCGCTGTCGCTATCGACGACAATGGCCATCACGATGGCCGAGCGCGACGGTAGTGAACCGCAGTTGGAACGCCTCGAAAACGCCCTGAAGCGTGGCTTGCGACTGATCCAGGTGCGCGACAAGGGCTTGTCGGCTGCCGAACGCCTGTCGTTTGCCCGGACGGTATGCCAACTGGCCCATCGTTATGATGCGCTAGTCGTTATCAACGATGACGAAGCACTCGCCCGTCAAGTCGGCGCCGATGGCGTTCATCTTTCGTCAGCCCGCCTGGCCACCTGTGGCCAGCGCCCAGCCTTCACGTGGGTCGGCGCCTCCTGCCATAGCGCCAGCGAAATTGCCCGTGCCGGTGAGCTTGGGTTCGACTACGCGCTGCTGGGGCCAGTCTTTCCAACGCCAACGCACCCCGAAGCGACGGGTCTTGGCTGGGCTGAATTTGAGCGACACGTGAGCGGAAATACACTGCCGGTGATGGCGCTGGGCGGCATGAAACCGGACATGTTGCCCGACGCGCAGGCGCACGGTGCCCACGGCATGGCATTGATGCGTGGCTGGTAAGCCAAGCTCGTCTGAGTTTTTCGATTCTAGGCAAAATTTCCGGTTGACCGCAGCAGATCACCGCGTGGCCAAATTCAACGTTCGGGCTGATCCGGAAAGTCGATGCCCGGCGTTCCTGCCTCTTCGTCACTCACTGCGCCACCGATGCGATAGGAATCGCTCGCCCAGCAACCGAGATCAATCTGCTTGCAGCGCTCCGAACAAAACGGGCGATAGCGATTTTCGGGCGCCCAAAGGGCATCTTCCCCACATTGAGGGCAGCGAACTTTGCGTTGAGGACTCATCACGTACCATTGCCGGAAAGGCGATCAGCTAAAAGCGAGATTATCGCCGATAAGTCGGCCATGCTTGCGGCGCGTTGATCCCACCGCAGATCAGGACGCAGCGGTCGGCGCTACTCGGTCCATCTGATTTTGCCGAGTGGTAACTGTTCAACATTTGCTGCAATTGACTCGGCAGCGCGGGCTGATTGATCTGCATTTTCAGCCGCATTTTGCGTTCCTTCGCTTAGGTATACAGAGCCTTCACCAAGTTTGGTGACCGATTGACGCAGGGCGGCAGACATTTCGTGAAGCGAATTTTTCATTTCGGCCATGCTGGCCACCAAGTTGCCGACTGCATCCGGGCCTGCATGGGGGAGATCAACCAGCAGATTGCCCTTGGCAATTTCTTTCGCGGCGGCCTGCGCATTTTTGATCGGTCGAATGACCGAGCGAGCAGCAATCAGGGCAAGGAGGATGCTGAAAAGCGCAGACAAGATGACCACAATATAGAGCAACTGTTCCGAATTGGCTGTGTAAAGTCTGGATTCTTTGACCAGTTGATCATTCCAGAGATTGGTTTGCTCGACGGTACACCCCCGGTGCCACCCCAAGAAATAAAAAAGGGCTGTAACCGAAGTTACAACCCTTTAAATTTCCTTGTAATACAAAGTGTTATTGGTGGCGTGCAGTTTACTACCGAACGACTCGCTATTGGAACCAATGAGTAACGCTGCGGTTGTTTGAGGCGCATCGCTAGAAATTGCAGATGGTGTCTGCAACATTGCCAGACGCGATCTGGCAATTTTCACTCGGGACTCTCACTCCACCCGGCTTGGCTTCCTTGAAGCACCCCAAAAATGGAGCGCTTTCCGGCACCAAAATCGTTCGAGACTTCAGGCAAAACGGTATGACCCAGAGACGCAGTCCATCAGTTTTTGGAAACTCGAACACTGGCAATGGCTTGTCGAATACAGAAGTCATAGGGTAGATCAGGACGACATCACCTTCACCATCCAAGTAGCTCTGTCCGTACGCCTGCAATTGATAAAAATCACCCTGCGCCAGACCGTATTTGTCAGTGCCATTCGACTTCAACCCGTCCAGCAGTTTCCACTTGGTATCGAGCACAAGAAGGTCACGGTCGGCATCACGGATAAGCAAATCAGGCTTGAGCCGAAACCAGTTTCGTTCACGGTGGCGTACCAGATGGTGGCTTCGCGCTTGGGTTTTTAGAATCAGAGGCTGCGCCAACTGCCTCGTCAGATGCTTGGCGACGAAGGCTTCGAACACCGCCTCCATCGGAAATAGCAATGACGGTGCATGGTTTTCACCGAGCCCCGTTAGTGGCGATTCTTCCTCGAGGATCAGTCGAGTCCAAGCCAGTGCATCGGCGTAATGACCCATCCCCCTGTCAATCCGAACGCGCTGGAAATCGAGGCGGGCTTGCTCGGAGGGCGGAATATCAGCGAATACGAAACACAACTCGCGTGCCAGTTTCTGATTTGCCTGCGATGCCGACAGGAGCAGCGCACGTTGCAACGCAGCGTGCAACAATCTATTCTCGGGGCGATTCGTCGAAAACTCATCGTGCTCCGTGAAGAATCGGTCTGCCCGGTAGAGATTTTGCCGCAGATGTGGTGCGATCATCAGTTTGCCTCGGAGGGCAAACAAGTTCTCCTGCCGGCTCGTGTAGTCGCTACGCAACCCCCGCTTCACGATGTGTTCCACCGTCCGGAGAAATTCCCCGATAAAGATTTCCAGCAATGGCATCCGCGTAGCTGAGAGTTTGGCGCTGTCAGTCTGAATATGCCGGAAGCCCTGAAGGCAGCACAGCATATCAATTAGCAGTTGCCGAGCCTCGATAGCGCCCCCACCAATCGCCTTCCCAACTTTAGGCAGCACCTCGATCTGGTATCCATCAGGAGCGCGGATCACCCCAACAAAGCTCGTTACCTGGACCGCGCGACGACCACGACGTTGAGTCAATCGCAACCAGGCGGCGTCTCCATCTTCAGACGCCCGCAGACACTGCCCTTCCAGCCAACCAAATACGTTTGCAGGAATGACATGCAGACCTTCGGCTGCCGCGAAGCCTGGCCCAGCTGCGGCCAGCGCGTCAAACTCATAGATCGTGATACCACTCATGCGCCTGTCTCCCGATCAGGCCGACAGCGTCTGGTAAATGCCGATGTAGGCGTCTGGGTTGGAGAAGGCCGCCTCCTGCACACCGTAGCGCCGCTTGGTGGCATAAGTGTCGAGACCGTGATCGCTACCGAACAATCGAGCTAGGTCTACCTCGTGATCCTGGCTTTCGACAATAAAACACGCAGGTTCGGCCTTCTGGTTGTCCGCCAGCACGAGTCTGATTTTCTGCCAGTCCTCGAAGAAATACTCCTCCAGCAACGGCAAAATGCGGTTGCGGAACACGAGGGCTAACGCCACGAACCGATCATCCTCATCCGCCACTTGGGCGAGTGGCGTGAAGTAAGCATGTCCGATGCAGTGGTCGCGGTCATACAACGCCTCGACGCGCTGGTTGATGGCAGCCAGCATCCTTGGAATGTCGATCACCTTCTCGCCAGTTGTCACACGTAGAGTGTGGAGCGGCGCACCGTCCTCATCGCGAGCGTCGGGCAAAACGGGTACGAAATCAAAGCGCCGACGAAGGGCTGTATCGAGCAGTGCCAGCGACCGGTCGGCGGTGTTCATCGTGCCAATGATGTCAACATTGGCAGGCACAGAGAACGATTCGCCTGAATACGGCAGGGTTACCGAAACCATGTTCGCAGCGCCCTCGCGCTTGTCAGGCTCGATCAGGGTGATTAACTCACCGAAAATCTTGCTGATGTTGCCCCGGTTGATCTCGTCGATAACCATCGCGAAACGTTGATCTGGCGCGAGCCTGGCCTTGCGGCACAACTCCTTGAAGACGCCCGGCCGGATTTCGTACTGAATCTCGGCTGATTCAACATCACCATTCAGGAGCGGGCGCAGACCCTCAACGAATTCCTCGTAACCATAGGACTGGTGAAAGGTGACGAAGGTGTAACGCTGCACTGCGCCTGCGTCCTGATGCCCAAGTTTTAGCTGCTCCACCAGATCAATCAGATCCTCACACGCATCCTGCCAGTCACCGGCGAACTGCCAGACGGAATCAGCAGACTTGTCGAAAACGGAGGGGGCCAGCCGTTTCTTCATCTTCACGGTAGTCGACTCATCCACCGTGTGATTCTGCAATGTTCGCCAGAGAGTTTGGCGCACGTTGCGGTTCGCACCGTTGGCCGAAACGACGGCCTGAATGAACCGATGCTCTGCCAGATCGCTCACCTTGGCCTTGCCGCCAAGGTCGTAAAGGGCCGCCGCCGCAACCTCCCACCATTTCAGAATTGCAATTTTCTCCGCAATGATCTGACTTCGCCATTCTTCGGCCGATACCGAATGCATCTGTTGCTCGTAGTCTCGCTTCAACAGCGCTGCCAGTTGGAATGTTTTTCCCGTACCGGGAGGGCCGTAGTAGATGCGATTGAAGGACTGCCTGCTGGTACCCGTAGTTGTCATATCTTCGTTGTCCTCATCTTCGCCCGGATCACTGGGCTCGTCACGCAACTGGTCAGGCCAGAGGCCAGGTCGTTCGGTTTCGAGCGGTAGCCACTTATCCAGTGGCTCACGATCAGCCTCCAGCGCGGACTGGATGTTCGAAACCAACTCGTCGGTTAGCAGTTCGCGATGTAGTTTCGGCACCCCAGTCAGCTCACGAGTTAACGAAATCTTGCGTGTGCGAGTACCGCGAATGATGCCGAATACGCCGATGGCGCGCTCTGTGCCCGGATTCTTGCGGCCGAACCTGACCTGGATACCTTTACCCATGTGCCACCAGTCGAGGCCGCCAGCATGAATAATCCGGGCCAGTCGGCAAAACAATGCCTTGTCCTCTGGCGACCAGGAAGCGCGAAACGTCTTGAAGGCCGGCTTGCCGTCAAAGTGACGAAGCAGTTCCTCGTCAGAAAGTGGTCCCACATTCGTCGCTTTGATGCTGGCAGCCTCAATTGGATCACCAACCATGCCGGCCAACTCAGCAAGATTTGTCCCGAAGAACGGTGCGAGCAAGGTCCGATCAAATTCGGGCAGATCATTCGGGCCCACCTGCCAGAACGTCGTATTGCCTTGCGGAGACCAGTACTTGGAATTGTTCTGATAACGATCCGTTCGGATTGCCGACTTCAATACGCGAAAGCTGCGCTGTAACCAGCCATCGCCCTTATCGCAAGGAACCGCTTCCGAGGTGAACTGCCCAATCCGTTGCGGACTGTTACCGTGGCATAGGTAGAACAACGTCCCGACCGGGGCTTCGAAAAACTTCTTTCCCTGATCTTTACCGGTATCTCGGTGCATCACCGCTAACTGGCTGCTCAGATATTTCTTCCGCTCGTCTTCGGTGAAGTTAGGCGGGTTTCCGTGCGAGAGCTTCCAGATCGCCAGATTTTTTTGACTCCACTCATTCCAAATCTGCTGCCCGAACTCCAGGATTCCAAGATTGGGTGGGCACTTAACGAGCGCCATCTTCTGCAGGCCCGCCATGCTGCGGCCGGAGGCATCGCCGGCAAATGCACTGAGCGGTGCCAGCTTGAAAATATCAACGATGGTGGGGGCATTGCGATCCTGATAGTGGAATGCGATCTTCCACTTGTAGGCTTCGCCGAGGTGTTCAAATTTTTCGATGCTATCCAGATCGCCCTTGGCAGCCAGCGTGGCGACTTGAACGACGAACCCCCGCACTTGCGTGAATGCTTCTTCGGCTGTGGTTCCCAATGATGAATACCAGCCGTGCGTATCGGAATAGCTCAGCTTGGCGTCACTCTTCTTGTCGTCAGTATCTTTGCGCGAGAACACGCCAAACTTGAACGACGAGCCACCCCAGATGCTGCCCAGTTGATCCAGTCGGGATTCGATCCAGTAGGTAAAGCTATCCTTTGAGCCTGCCTGCGTGTACTCGTCCAGCGTCATAGTGGTCAGGCGCGTCAACGGCCAGACGGCAAGAAACTCATCCCAAAGCGCGTATTGCTTCTCGAAATCACTCATTTGCGCCACACCTTCACAACGAGAAACGAGGCGGAAGTCTGGGTTTGATCTGGCGTCATTTCAGATGCTCCTCAATCCCATCCCAGCGCTTGTCCTTGATCATTACGAATCGACAACGCCCCTCGGAAAGATTGGCCCACAGTCCGCCAATCAAACGGTCATCCTCGGCAGATAACCAGCGGTCGGCACCTTTATATTCGACGGCGAGAATCGGTCCGGATTTATCATCTTTTCTGGGAAGCTGACATAGAAAGTCCGGGTAGAAACGCCCATCTGCCTTTTGCAGGAAGAACGAACTCCCTTCGCGCCGCACCAGATTGCGCACCCAAAACTGAATACGGCCCTGCTGCGCCTGAATATCCAGCCAGCAGGCGCACTCGAATTCCTCCTTGCTATCGAAATCGCCAATGCGCCCGTAGTAGTGCTTCCTGAAATCGAAGTGACCGAAGCGGCCGTCATAGTCGCGACTGGGTGCATAGGCATGCGGGTGAAAATCGAAGGCGTATTGATCGCTAACCGCGACGCGAGATGCGGCATCCTCGCCGAACAGCGTTTGCTGGAATGCCTTGCCCACCGCCTGTTTGCGCAAGTCGCGGATACGCGACTCAAGGCGATTGCGGATTAGAAACTTCTGCAGATTGGCGCGGGCCAGTGTGACATCGTCCCGGTGCAGCAGATCGGTCAGCCACGCGGCGACGAAGGCCTGCTTGCTCGCATGGGTGAGTGATTGCTCCGGGAGGTTGCGGCAAAGCCAGGTGGCAAGGCGAATCTCATCCCAGTTTTCCGGTTGGTACACCAGCCCCAAGTCGCGTTGCAGATCGGGCAAGAAGCGTGAAATGACGCGGCCGGAGGCATCATCCACATCGATCTCGCCACCTTCCGAAACCTTGAGGCCCGCACCAAGTGCGGAGAGATCGTCGGCCGTTGGCGCTGCATCGTAAGGTGAGAGATCCCACGGATACTCCAGCACCTCCGGATCATCGAACAAAGCCAACTCACCCTGAATGCGCAGCGCGAGTTGCGGCACGCGGAAGCGTTCTCCCAGTTCGGCAGGCGTCTGAAAAAACTCGATGGCAGTGGTGCGGCTGACTTCGGCGGCTTCAACGATGGCCGCCGCCGCTGTTTCTGAGGTGACCGATGCCTTGAGTGTTTCGGCCTCATCTTCGGTCAGGGGGGTGCTGATGGTCAGCGTATTCAGCTTGCCATCCCAACTCACCTTGTCGCGGATCAGCTTAGGCACGCTCTTGAGATCGGGCTTCTCGGACAAGGTAATCGCCACCGGCCGAACGACAACGCGCCCGGCGTGGCCCTCTAGATCCAGCCGCGATTGTTCGGCCTTGGCCGCTGTTACAAACTCGTTCACTTCGCGCCGCTCGAAACCCGCACCAGCCACCAAGCGGTCACGCAAGGCGCTGGCGGTTTCGGCAAAGTTGCGCGAGACCACGAAGGCGTAGGACTGATTCAGCGCACGCGCCTGCCGATGACTCGCGCCCGGTTGACGCAATACGCGCCCAAGCAACTGCTCCACTGCCGTGGCCGAATGCAGTGAGGCCATACTGACCAGGATGTAGGCAAATGGGCAGTCCCAGCCTTCGGCCAGCGCCTTCTGGGTGATGACGAACTTCACCGGGCAGCTTGGGTCGGCAATGCCCAGCTTGTAATCCACGTCGACCTGTTCCAGCCCTTTTTCTTCGCCGGTCGCCACGATAATTTCGCTGGCCGGAATGCCGTGGTTGGTGATCAGCTCGTTCTTCACCCGCTCGAAATCCAACGTATCGACTCCGGCCCGGCGTGGCTCCGATTGAATCAGCACCAGCGGCCGCAAATAGGCGGCACCCGCCCTGCGTTCGTCGTCGGCCAGCTTGTGCAGTGCATCGCGGCGACCGATGGCGTCGGCCAGACATTGCTGCCAGTTTGGCTCCGTTTCGAGCACCACCGGCAGCTTGATCATTTCTTCCGCCTTCAATTCGGCGGCGGATACGCTGTGCAATACGTTGCTGGGCGTGCGCTCCAGGTCGGGCGTAGCAGTCAGTTCCATCACGCCACTGGGGCGGAATCGCGCCAGCATGTCGAAAGCCAGTTCGGTGCGGTTGTTGTGCGCCTCGTCGACGACCACGAAGGGGCGACGCAGACGCAGCACGTTGGCCAACGAATAGGGCGTGATCCGATCCGTGCCTTCGCCTTCGGTCAACAACTCGTCGCGCTGTGTGGGCGACAGGTTGTCGAAGTGGTGCATCAACGCGCCGCTGGACTGGTATACCTTGCGGCACTCTTCCTCTTCGACCTGAAACGCCTGCCGCGTCGCCACGATGATCGTCGTCGAGGTATCCAGCGTGGCGCTCGTTACGCTCTTGGCTTCTTCCAGATCGAGGACGGTAATCGGCCCAGCTTCGCGCAACGCGGTGTGATAGGGATGCTGCCGGTCGCGCAAGGCACGCAACGTCTGCTCGCGGATCGGCTTGCTCGGCACCAACCACAGGATGACGCTGTGCTCGCAACGCAGCAGGTGCGTGTTGACCAGCGCCACACTTTTCGCCGCGAGCCAGGTTTTGCCGCCGCCGGTGGGCACGCGCAGGCAGAAGTACGGCATATCGGACGGGAAGCCCGAGAGTGGGTTATAGGTATTGCCACGGCCCCACAAGCGCTCCGTGGTGGCGGTGAAGGCAATCGACGGTGATGGCAGTTCGTGGCAAGCCTTGAAGTAAGCCTCCACGCTGTCGAGCACTTGCGACTGGTAGGTTTTTGGTGCGAATGTGGTCATGGCTTACACCTCCAGTGCATAAGGGGTTTGCTTGAAGGTGATGCCCTCACGCGCCGCGCGGCCGCCCATGCGGTTGGCGGCGGCGTAGATCACTTTGGGGCCGGCAAATTTCGGCAGCACATCGAACACCGGCCCGGTCAGCACATTGCCGCCGGCGATGGACTTGTCCTTGAGGATGCCGTTGTAGAGCAGGTATATGGCGCGTCCCTCATGCTCTCCCAGAAGCGGCGAATCCCCTTTGCCGGTGTAACCGCTGCCGGTTTCAGCGAACCAGACGAATTCGGCCAGTTGGGCAAAAGTGACATCAGAGCGAATCTGCCCTTCGGCAGTGAACAGCGGCTCGGCCGACAGACGGCAGAACTGGAAGCCGCCGCCCAAACCTTCGACGACGTTGCCCTTGGCGTTGGTGTAGCCGGTTGCAACGCGCTTGACGCGCTCGGCGGTAAGGCTGCGAGCGATGTCCTCATCCATTTCAACCATGATCGATCGGCGGCAACCGCTATCTTCGGCGTTTTGCTTTAACACCGCGTGCCCCGTGGTGCCTGAACCCGCAAAACTATCAAGAATCAGGGAATCTTTGTCGGTTGCGATCTGAAGAATTCGCTGGATCAATGCAGTTGGTTTTGGAGTAACAAAAAGATCGCTGGATGCGCCGAGATTGAGGATTTGGCTGATTTCTTGTTTCGAATGTCGCGTGCTGCCAACTTCCTGCCACGGCCATAGCGTCCGTGGAACGACACCATCTTTCACATCAGTGAGAAAACGCTTAATGCCCGGGCGATTGCTGCCAGTTTTCCCCCACCAAATTCGGTTATCGCGATTCAACTCCCAGAATTTTTCTTCACTGACACGCCAATAGCTTCCTGATGGCGGGCCATCTATCACTTTCCCAGACGGCGTAGCAATTGCATATCGACCTTGTGCGTAGAAATTGCGTGCTGCCAGATCACCAAGCAACCATGAACCACGTGGATCGTTGTCAGGGTTCTTGTAGCGAGCAATCATTGCCTCACTGCGCTGCAGCGGATTCGGCCGCCATTTGTCTTTGTTCGCTGCATACAGAACCACGTATTCGTGGTCTTCACTGAGATGCCGAGCACTGTTTTTCGGGCTGTCCATCATGTTCCAGATTACCGAAGCCACAAAGTTCTTCGCCCCGAAGATCTCATCCATCAACAGCCGCAGTGTTGCCACCTCGTTGTCATCGATGGATACGAAGATTGCCCCGTCATCGCGCAGAAACTGCTTCAGCAGCACCAACCGTGGATACATCATCGACAACCAGCGGTCGTGCCGATCCAGCGTCTCGCCTTCCTTACCGACCACTTCGCCCAGCCAACGGCGAATTTCCGGACTATTGACGTTGTCGTTGTAAACCCAGCCCTCGTTGCCGGTGTTGTACGGTGGGTCAATGTAGATGCACTTCACTTGCCCGGCATAGCGTGGCAGCAGGGCCTTTAGCGCGTGCAGGTTGTCGCCCTGCACGATCAGGTTGCCGCTAGCCGCCGTCCCGCCAGCGCCGACTTTGTCGCAGGACAGTTCAGGCACCGGTTCCAGCAGACGAAACGGCACTTCCTTGTGGTGTTTGACGACGGCTTCTTTGCCGATCCAGTTCAATGTTGGCATTCGGGTTCCCGGTTTTATGTTGTCGCTGCTATCGTCCGCATTGGGTGGGAATGGTCGATAGAAGTTTTTGATTTTTCGAGGACTGGCCGGTATATCGCCCAGGCTCTACCGCCCGTGTCTCGGGGATATCCCCTTGAATGTTCGATAGCACCGTTCCTGGGCCAAGGGCGGACAGAACTTGACAGAGGCGCCATCCAGAGTAGAATCCGTCATTGAGTTCACTGCCTATCGGCTTTGAACCAATCGAGGTCTCGGCCGCTGAACCCGCGTAGCGAATCAGCGGCTTTTGTTTTTTTCGGGTCGCTATCAAGGCGTCCCTCCCAGCAGATGGAGGCAAGCCGCCCGGGACCATACCGGCGACGTCCTGATCTTGCTGATGCTGTTATCGGCCTGGTAGCAAGTCACGAAGTTGGCTTTCAGCGAACCGTCAGACTTCAGGGCCATAGCCACCACAACGACAAAATCCTCGTATACAACCGCTACCCGGCGGGTGGCGTCGTATTGGCGGAAAGTTTTATCCCACCCCTCGAATAGCGCAGCAGCAGGGTGTTCCAGCGTCGCCTTGATCCAGTCGATGCGTTGCGCACGAACGGGAGAGAAAGCGTCCTTGATTCCATTCCGCGCCGTGCTCTCGTAGAACATGTGACCAAACTTGCCGGGCGAAAAATGCACGCGAATGCCGTCGAAGGTCAGGATATTCCCACTGCAGTAGATTTGTTCGTAGTGCGTCCGGTATTCAGCCGTGGTGGCGTAATGAACCAGCGGAGGCAACGCCATCACCAGCCTCCCTGCAGTCGAATCTGGAAGATGTTGAACTTCTCTTCGCGTTTGTGCGTAGGTGCGAGAGAACAACCCAGAGCAGATTCGAGACGGGCGACAACGGCTGACTTGGCCGTGCCGTCTCGCAACGTTCCGTTGATACGGCTGCTTGCGGCCCCGAGCAGCAAATCACAAAGCTGTATCAGGACAACTTCGTGAGAAGGAAGTGACTGGATGCTATCGATGTTCGAGGTCAGGTTGGCGCGCGACAGGCATCGAGTGAGCACGGGCAGGCGCTTGGGATCACGGTTACTCTTGATGTCGCAGAAGACGCGGTAGGCGTTGAAGTCGAGCACCCAATGATGCAGAAGCTGGTAATAGAACTTGTAGAACCCAAGCTCGCCATCGTTGTCGTGAAGCGCCAAGTTGAGTTGGGTGCGGTCGACGGCAATGCAGCGAAAACGAAGGTTGTCGCCGTAGCCGACGAATAGATCGATTAGCTCGACGTAAAAATCCTTGCGATTCGGGGAGACCTTGCTCCACTTGATTTCCCCCCACGCTTGGTGCCGCTGCCTCAGCGTACCAATCCGCGCCTTGATCTCATCACGCAGTTCTTCCGGTAGCCAAAGGCTGCCGATCATGAGGTAACGCGCACGCGGATTCGCAGATGTCAGGACATCCGGGTTGGCCTCATCGCAATACACCTCAAATTTCATTTTCGCTCCCCCTGCGGTGAATCCAGCACCACCAGAAAATCTGTGGCCCGCGCAATCGGCTCGATTTCGCGCACATTGCGTTTGAGCTCAACCAGCCCGTAGCTTTCCATCATTCGGAGAGTGCGCGAGAGGTTGGGCACCTGACGCCCAGACAGCGCGGCCAATTCAGTCAGCGTCTTGGGTTTTGCATCCCGAATGACGCACAGCAATGCCCGATTATCTTCCGACAACACTGCCGCCATCGTCGCCATCGATGGAAACCAGACGGTAGGAGCGTACTTTCCGCCACCGGCAACTTTAGCGTCACCGCCACGGCGGATTCCGACAACGCAGCGCTTCATTTTGAGTGTTCTGATTGGCTTGGCATAAGTCGATCAGTTTATCAGTGTGGCACAACTGCAGCCAGTGTTTTGACGATGAAAAATGATCAACTATTCGCTTGGCTTCCTGATCGAACAGCGCGTTCATGCTGGCGTCGTCAATCACATCACGGAGCCCACGATGAACACCAAGCAAACCGCCCTCGACGCCTACCTCGCCCGCACTGCCGCCATCCACGCCAAACTGGAACGGCTGCAACAACTCGCCGACGACCATTTCGGTCACGACCCCGATGCTATCCATTGGGGCCACGTTGGCGATCTCGGGCGGGTGGAGTCTGGGCTGGACGAGTTGCTGGCGATTTTCGACGGCAACGGTGAGTGACGACGCCCACCAACCATCGGAGATGATCATGAACGTCAAATTGACAGCCACTCAAACCACCATCCTCAAAACCGCCGCCGCACGCCCGGATGGCAACATTGAACCGCTGCCAACCAATCTGCGCGGCGGCGCTCGCGCCAAGGTCATCGAGGGACTACTCGCCCGCGACCTGATCAGCAAGTTTCAGCACCCGGACCACGTCGAGTATTACTTGACCGATGCGGCCTACGCCGCCGTTGGGCGCAAGCGCAAAATACCTGCGCCCGTGACCCCAGACCCCGAGATTGAGGCCGCCGTGTCGGTCGCCGAGGCCAAGTGGGCGCAAGATAAACTGGTCAAGCCCCGCACCCGCGAGAACAGCAAGCAGGCCGCAGTCATCCAAATGCTGCAACGCCCCGATGGCACGACGATTCAGCAGGTCATGGAAACCACTGGCTGGCAGGCGCACACGGTGCGCGGCACGTTCGCCGGCGCGCTCAGGAAAAAGCTTGGCCTGAACATTGTGTCTGCCAAAGATGCCACAGGCGAGCGCGTCTATCGGATCGCCTGACTGCAAACCGCCAAAGGGTCTGCGCTCACCGCAGGCCCTTTTCTTCGGCCAAATCACACGGTGGCCGTTTTGCAGATTTTTGGCGCTGAAATCGGGCGAAAAGTTCGCCAGCACTGGCTTGGAAATGGGCAGCCGTTTTCGATTCAAAGGGTGTGAATTCAACGCACACCCTTGCCGGGGTGCAAACCGCAAACCCTGCAAACCTCGGTTTGCACTCTGACAGTAGCGCAATGCCGCGCTGTCGCCTCCCGCATGGGTTTTTGGCCAGGAAGGACCCCTTTCGCCTGGGCATATATCCCTCGGCGACCATAACAATACGAGTGATCGTCACGATCATCACAACCATCACAGAAATTGGCTGGGCGTGACAGTGGTGATGGTTGTGATGATGACCGTCTATTGTTAACGTCGCCGGAAACGGGGATATGCCAGCGAGACTGGCCATCACACCCGGCATCAATACTTACCTCCCGCCGACCATAACAACAGAAGCAATCGTCACGACCCTCACAACGATCACCGACGCGATGCTGATGTGACGATGGTGACGGTTGTGATGGTGGATTGCCAACGGCAGCAAGTCAGGTGGAAGGAGATATCGACACCCGGTAGACTGATCGCATTCGAATAATGCACAGGGAGTGAGCAATGCCAGCCCCAACCAACTGCCTCCGCTACTGGGATTTATCCAACCACATCCGCATCACCGATGCCATCGCCC